>NZ_CP023696.1:5112757-5435321 GCF_008704425.1 Streptomyces fradiae ATCC 10745 = DSM 40063 | reverse complement strand
CGCGGGAGCCATCGGCCTGGACACGGTGGAGCTGGGGATCATCCCCCTGTCCGCTTCGCTCAAGATCCCCCCGGCCACCGCTTTCTGGATCTACGACGACCGCCAAGTGATCGTCGAGAACTGGCACGCGGAGCTGTGGATCGACGACGAAGTCAGCGTGGACACGTATCTGCGTACCTGGAAGACACTCCGGGAGTCCGCCGTGTACGACGCCGACGCACACCGTCTCATCAGTGCGGCACGACGGGCATTGCACCCGCCGGCCGGGAGGGCAGACAACACAACGCAGGAGCGCCGCTCATGACCTCGCTCACCGGTTCCTCCCCAGAGCCACTCACCCCCACGCCGGAGTGGCGGCGCCCTTGCTGCCCCACACTCGAACGCGCGTTCGCCATGTATTTCACCTCGACATCGCGCGGTGCCCGCCTCACCCCCGCCGATCCCTGAACCCGCGGTGATGGCGTTGCGGGCGTGCGTCCGGGACAGAACGCGTCACGAGCGGGCGTGGCGCCGGCGGCCCCGTGCCCGCACCTCCGTTGAAGGCGGAACGCCGCTCCCACGAGCGGTCGGGAGGGCCCTCGCGGCGTCAGCTCCTGGGTTCCCCCAGCTTGACGGCAGTGGTGTCCGCGGCGTGCTGTTCTGCGTCTGCCGGGGTGAACGTCTCGTGTTCTTCGATGACTTCGCCGTCCACGATGTCCTCGTCCGCCGCTCGGTGCGTCGGGTCCGCCAGGGGCAGGCCGGCGAGGTGCTTCTTGAGCCTCTTGGCCATCGGAAGGTACGTCGCGAAGGTGAGCCCGCCGGAGACGGCGGCCCCGACGAGGGGGATGGCCTTCGAGACGGTCTTCGCGAACGACTCCTTCGTCATCTTGACGCCGATGAAGGCCGCGACCTTCTTCACTATGGGATAGACGACGCCGTGGGTGAGCGCCTTCTGAGGCAACTTCTTGGCGACCTGCTCCGACATCAACCCAGCGACCTTCCCCACGGCGGCGTTCGCCGACTGGGTGCCGAACATCACGCCGAAGAACAGCGTGAGTATCCCCTTGGTCGCGTCGTCGACGTCATCGCCCTCGCCGGCGAACAGGTCGGGCCAGCTGTAGAGATAGGCGAGCTTCTGCGCGATGCGCAGCATGTGGCCGATGTACTGCGCCAGGTCCGCGGGCACCGTGGCGGGGAGGGCGAGGATGCCGGGTATCCCGGCGGCGGCGGAGAGGGCGCTGACCTTGGCCGTCTCGTAGCGGATGGAGTCGTTGGCCGCCTTCTCCAGGACGTCGACGGTGATGCCCGCCGCCGCGGGGGTGTCCTCGATCGCCCGGCGGATCTCGTCCTCGGTGCAGTGGCGCGCCAGCGCAGACCGGAGGTACGCCTCCCGGTGGATACGCACACCGGGGAGCTTCGCCGCGGCCAGCAGCAGCACGAAGAAGCGCGACTCGGGGTTCTCGACCTCTTTGCCCTGTGTCATGGCAGGAACCTACAGCAGCTCAAGCGTGCCCAGGGCCGGACTTCGGCAGCTCCGTCGCCGCCTTGTCACGGGGCCGACGGAGAGGGGGTGCCGGCCGGACCACCAGGGCGGCGACACCACCTGGGCGGGCGGCCCATGCACGCGAACCGAGCGTTCGTGTGCGGGCGTTGACCGCTACGCCTGCGACGTCGGTGAGGGCCCCGGGGAGCAAGCCGCCACGGCCGTAGAAGCGGTCGCGGGAGCGGACACGCGCAGGGCCCTCCGGCGAGCGTCCGCCCACCGGAGAGCCCTGCGTACGGCGCCACCGCTGTCAGCGTGCCGCGAACTCCACGAAGGCCGCCCACGCCGTGGGCTCCACGGCCAGTGCGGTGCGGGTGGTGTCCTTCGAGTCGCGGACGTGGACCCTGGCGGGGGTGGCGGCGACTTCGACGCACTGACCGCCCTCGGCACCGCTGTAGCTGCTCTTGCCCCAGACAAGCGCAGGCGCGGGACCGCTCTTAGCTTCAGCGTTCATCTCTCTCCCAACAGCTTCTCGATGAAGGCCAGGGACTCACTCGGGGTGAGAGCCTGCGCTCGGATGATCCCATAGCGTGCGGACAGAGCATGGACTGCATCTCGCTCCGTAACCAGTGTGCTCCGGCCCTGAGCCTCCATGTAACCGACCTGTTGCCCCTGCCTGGGAGTAAGCAAGGTGAAGGCGCCATCCACACCCGCATTGTCCTGCCGGTCGAGCGGCATCACCTGCAGCTCGACGTTCCGCTTCTGTCCGAGCAGAAGCAACTGCTCAAGCTGCCCGCGCCATACCTGCTCACCTCCAAGCGGTCGACGCGCGACCGGCTCCTCCATGACGAAGCTCAGCAACGGGGCGGGCCACCTGTCGAAGACCTCCTGTCGCGCGAGCCTCGCCGCAACGCGCTGCTCGATGGTCGCCTCGTCAAGCAGTGGACGCCGCATCCCCAGCAGAGCCCGCGTGTACTCCTCTGTCTGCAACAAGCCGTTCACCACGTGGGTGTCGTACACGAAGAGCTCGGTGGCCTCGGCCTCCAACTTGGCTGCGTCTCGGAAGAACGCCGGATACTGGGCCCGAGCCACCTCCTCCTTGCTCGCGCTCAGTACCCCACCTGCCTGCAGCAGTTCATCAGCGCGGTCGATGAACTTCGGCGGCGGGATACGTCGCGCCTGCTCGAACGCAGCGATCGTCGAGACCGAGTACCCGGTCATGGATCCGAACCTCGCGCGGTCCAGGCCCGCCCGTTCCCGGAACAGTTTCAACTGCCGTCCGAACACGCACAGCATGCCCGTCCCGACCTCGTACTCCGGCTGCTGAACCTCGTCGTCCACGCCACAGCTCCTCTCGTACAACCGCCCAGTCGGCCAACTCAAAGCCCTGGAACCGGTCACGCCCCACCCCGCTTACAGGCGCTCCGACCGCGTGTACAGCCCCTGCCCGTCAGCCCATCACTCCTGGTCAACGCTACGCAGAGTCGGCCACCGTTGACCCTGTGAAGTCAGCAACTCCCCCGAACGGGCACACGCCGCAGCACCCCGCACCCGAACGCGAGTTCACCATGCGGTTCACCTCGACGCCGCGCGGTGCCCGCCTCGCCCGCCGCCTCGTCTCGCACCGCCTGGACGACTGGGGGCACCCCTACAGCAGCCCGATCAACGAGACCCTCACCCTCATCACGGCGGAACTGACCGCCAACGCCGTACGCCACGGCCGTGTCCCCGGCCGGGACTTCCGCGTCCAACTCACCCTGACCGAGGGCATCTTCCACATCGAGGTGACGGACACCCGCACCGAGAAGCGGCCTCCGGCCAGTCCCCTGGCGACCGACCCGCTTTCCGAGTCCGGGCGGGGTCTGCTCCTCGTCACCGCCCTCGCGGACGACTGGGGCGTCAGCCCCCGCCAGGCCGCGCCGGGCAAGACCGTGTGGGCGAAGCTGCACGTACGGCCGAAGGGCCACCCGCTCACGCACCGGGTGGCCCTTGAACCGACTGATGCCGATCTACTCCTGGCTACTTCTTCGCTGCTGCGCGACGGCCTCGTGTTGCGGCCGGAGGACGCCAGTCACGAAGGTCGTCGTCAGTGAGACCGTGCTCGCCCTGCTTCTGCTGGCGGTAACCGGCGAAGAAGTCCGCCGGGGAGCCGCTGTAGAGCACGTCGAACTCGTTGTGCCACTGGGACAACCACGGCTGGAGTTCCAGCAGGCCGGCGAGGAACGGCGTGATCTCCTCGGTGGACAGCGCGGTGTTGGTGAAGTACGTGGCGAGGGCCTGCGCCTGCTCCCGATGGTCCCAGCCGGCCCAGCCGTACAGCTCCGGGGTGGCGGCGTTGGTCTGCCCGTAGGAGATGAACCGCTCCTTGGGCACGTCCAACTTGCCGCGCGCCTTCCAGTAGGACGCGCGGAGGAAGTCGGCCGAGGTGTACTTCGGCGGCACGGGGATGGAGTCCCGGATCTTCCGCTTGGCCGGCTCGTCGGGCGCGGCGTCCTCCTGGCGCTGGAGGTCCCACACCTCTTCCCAGTCGGCGCGCTTCTTGAGCCCGGAGGGCTTGTAGCGCAGCGCGGAGAGGAACGGCACGTGCTCGTCGGTGATCAGCTCGGTGACGACCTTCGCGAGGTCCTTGCGGGGCGCGTAGAGCTTGGCGACGGAGACGAAGTCCTCGTCACGCGAGAGCGCGTCGGTGAGGCGGGCCAGCGTGAGGATGGCGGGCTGCCCATTCTCGTCGAACCAGAGGTCACGATTCTCCATCCGGTCGAGCAGCCAGGAGCGGAGGGCCTTCTCCTGGAGTGCGTCCCACCCTTCAGTAGCCCAACGCCGCTTGTACTCGGGCCGCTCGACCATGTTGATGGCCCGATTCGACTCGATGGCGTCGATCCGCTTCTGGACGACCTCCCGGTAGGGGGCGGGCCAGTGCGCAGGAATCTGAGTAATGGGCGTGGAGCCGTGCCGCTTGAACCACTCGCCACTGGCCTCGCCTGCGGCTACACGACGGGCGAGAACGATCTCGAAGGCACGCTCGCCGAGGGCGAGTTCGGGGATGTTGGGGTCGTCAGGGTCCTCGGAGGCGCGAAGGTCTTCAGGGTGAAGATTGTAGAGCGAGTAGACCTGCCAGTCGAGTTCCTCTTGAAGAGCGATCATGCGGTCTCGGGCGGACTCCCACGTCTGGCGAGCCTCACGGAAGGCGGTAGCCGTGGGGGTGATGGCTCGCGCCACAGCGAAGGGGGTGGTGACGGAGACTTGCTGAGCAAGAGTGTCGAGCGCAACAGCAACGGCAGCAGGGTACGCAGCAGGCAATGGAAGGCGCTCAATGTTTGAGCCGTTGAACTGGTAAAATCGCTCCCATTCCGAGCTGGTGAAACCTCCCCCTTCACCGCGAATCCCCTTGTCGTGACAGTTGAGCTTTAGCCAGAGGCAGGCAAGAGAACTGTTCAAGAGACCGAGAAGCTGAAGGTGTTCATCTTCATTCAAGCCCTCCCTCAGTTTCACCACGGGCGCGGTCTGCTTAAAGACCTTCCCACCACGATCCAGCGCGAAGCGATTATGTGTGGCGACCTCAGCGAACGTGATCGACAAAGGGGTCCGATAACGATCGGAAACCCATCGATACCATTCCCACCAAGCTTTACCTCGAACCTGCTGCGCCCGTCCCCCAACTTCCATGGTCGACCACAAATAGCTGCGCACCTTCCACAGCCACCGCCCCCAGGCGCTCCTGCCATCGTACGCCAACGGTTTCAGGTCACCACCGTATGGAGCAATTGCACTGTCACCGACGTCCACCTCCCAGTCCCGCACAACTTCACCGATGACCAGCGGGCGCGCGACGGTGGCATCGATACCCTGGCGCCGCAGCGAGGACGAGTCACTAATGAAGGCATCATCCTGGCCTGGGAAGCTGGCAAAGCCAATGTCACGTGCTAGCTCTGAGCGCAACTGTCCGACGGAATTCTCTTCAATGGACGAGTTCAGTTCCAAGCCGCCGTCGACCAGAATCCAGGGTTGCTTACTAAAGTATTTCTTGCGATCCAGATCATCGACGGATACCCACTGACTCACTGAACCAGGCTTGTCGATTTGCTCCACGATCGCCCGCCAGACTAGGCCCCTCTCAGCATTCTCCGGCGCGGACGGCTCGCCCTGCACACTTCGGACAGTGCGAATAGCAGACGATCGCCCATCACCACCGCGCTGCCTACCTACCAGCACAACTGTAGGCGTTCCATGACCCGGAATATAGGCACCCGAGGTGTCTATAACCTCGGTCAACTCCACCGCGTGGCCGAAGTACCCTTCGATGAGTTTTGCCCCGAACTCCCGCTTCATGAATGAGTTCGCAGTGATCTGCCCAGCCATGCCGTAACCGCAGCCCTCAGAATCTCCGCGCTTCGCCAGCTCAAAGAATCGCTGGGCGAACGGCACAGACAAAGCATACTTTCCCGAACAGGCCGGATACAGCTCTCGGTAAAGAACATTGAGCAACTTGTCCTTGACCGTGACATACGGCGGGTTCCCCACCACCACGTGATACCGCCCCGGCCGCAAAATCCCCGGGTACTCGTGCACATCCTCCGTGGCGTACTTGAACTCAGCCAACTCATCGACAAAGTCCTCGTCCACCCCACCGAACAAGTTCCCCTGCTGGCTGCCGCGAGCCTTGATCAGCGAGTCCCCCACCGCCAGGTGAATCGGCCACTCATACCGCGCCGCCTCCCCCAACGACCGCACCCCGCTCGCCGCCATCCCCGCAACCAGCAACCGAAACCGCGCGATGGCCACCGCGAACGGGTTGATGTCCACCCCGTGCACCGAGTCCAGCGCGGCCCGCACCCGCTCGTGCACGTCCTTGCCCGGCTGGCCCTCCGCCCACAGCCGCACCAGCCGCCGGAACGCCCCCAGCACGAAGTGCCCCGACCCGCACGTGGGGTCGATCATCTTCAGTTCCTCGTAGCCGAACTCCCGCACCGCCGGGTTCATCGTCCGGTCGAGGATGAACTCCTCCACGAACTCCGGCGTCTGGAGCAGCGCGTACGTCTTCCGGGCGGCCTCGCTCAGGTCCTGGTACAGGTCGCCCAGGAACCGTGTGTCCCAGCCTTCCGTGCCGTCCTCGTTCAGCGGGTCGGTGAAGTCGTGGACGAGGACGCCCGCCTCGTCGCGCCGGCGCCAGAACTCGACCAGCTCCCGCGCACCGTCGTGCGAGAGTGGGACCTGGTACAGCGGGTTGTGCCGCTTGTCGAAGAGGAGGCGGCCGGCCTGGCCCTGGCCCAGCTCGTCGAACGCCTTCTCCAGCCAGCCGCGGTAGGTCGGGTCGTCGTCCGACTCCACGTACGCGTCGTACCGCGCCTCCGCCAGCTCGCGCCGGTCGCCGTCCGGCCCGGTCAGGTACGGCTCGGGGATCAGCCGGTTGTCCTCGCAGAACCGCACGAAGACCGTGCCGAGCACCCACGCCACCGCGACCTGCGTGACCCGCTCGTCCAGCCACGCGTTCCACGTCGCCGCCGTACGCCCCAGCTTGCGCGCCCGGTCGTACTCGGCGCGCAGCCGCGCGCCGACCTCCCCGAGCGCCTTCACCTGCTTGCCCAGGTCGGCCTCGACCGCCTTGACCTGCTGCTTCAGGTCGTCCAACAGAGCCTTGCGGTCGATCACTTCGCGTCTCCCTCGACAGCGCTTGCCACAACCTCTCCGGACCCGCGGTGGCGGTTGCCCACCCACGCGTCCGGAAGCTGGATCCACTCCCCCAGGCCGGCCTGGTACGGCACGGCCACCTGCCCGAGCCTCGGCTCGCGTGACGGGTCGGGCTGCGGGACCAGCAGCCACAGGCCCCGCCCGCCCCGCCGGGCCGCCGACGCCAGCCGGTCCAGGACGCCCATCGCGTCGTACCGGGCGAACACCCCGGCCTCCGTCAGCAGGACCGGCCCGGCACCGCTGCCGCCACCGTCGCCCAGCAGCTCCACGATCCGGGGCTCGACCGCGCCCCACGCCGTGCGCGCGTACTCCGCGAACCGCACCGCGCCCTTCGAGCCCGGTTCGGCGGCGTCCGCCTTGAGCAGGGTCTCCCAGGTCGGCTTGGTGCCCGGGGTGACCTGCGCGCGCAGGGCCCGCAGGAACAGTTCGGTCACCGAGACCGCTTCCGCTCCCAGCCGCTCACCGCCCAGTGCGGCCACCGCTTCCCGCACCGACCGCTGCCCCACCGTCAGCACCCGGTACCCGTCCCGGCGGGCCGAGGCCAGCAGCCGCTCCTCCGCGCGGACCGCGCCCGCGAGCTGCGGGTCGTCCGCGTACCGCGTCACCGCGCTCGTACGGGTCGACTGCCGCCACGCGCCCGTCGTGAGGTAGCTGGAGGCGTCGTCCACCCGTGTCGGCAGGTAGCGCAGGGTGCCCGTGTCCTCGCGCGTGCTCAGCGACAGTTCGAAGCCCGCGTCGCGCAGCGCCTTGGTGAGCGGGCCGCCGGTCGGCAGATCGTGGGTGGTGCCGCCGCGACCGTCCGGGACGACCAGCTCGGGGAAGCGGGCGCGGACCCGCTCGTGCACGTCCTCACCGGTCAGGCCGGGCTGCCGGCCCTCCGGTACGCCCGGGTTCCAGCGGACGAGACCGGCCTGGGTGAGGCGCAGCGCCCGGACGAGGGGCAGGTCGCGCGGGTAGATCTCCAGGCGCGGGGTGGCGGCGGCGTTGACGGACGCGGCGGCGGCCAGCTCCACCATGCGCCGCTCGTCCCAGTCGACGGCGCCGGGCGGGACCGTCAGCGCGCCCAGTTCGGCCAGGACGGTCGCGGCCGTCGGCAGGGTGTCCAGCCGGGCGAGCCGGTCGGCGGTCCTGCCGAGGCGCGTCGCGTAGTCGAGCAGGCCGGGAGCGGTCGGGGTGTCCGGGGCGTCGTTCTCGCGGACGTCGAGGGCGAGCAGGCCGGCGCCCAGCGACTCGTCGGTCGCCTTGCGGTTCGGCTGGTGCTGGAACTCCGCCTCCTGCGGCACCAGCTGCTCGACCTCGACGACGGCCCGTACCGCCGCCAGGGCCATCGCGCGCCGCTGCTCGCGCCCGGCGAGGTGCGTGCCGCGCCGGACGGCGAGGGCGTCGGCTATCTCCACGGCGGAGGCGACGCGCCCCATGCTCGCCAGCAACTCGGTGATCTCGTCCCGCAGGGCCCGGACAGCGGGCTCCGCCGTCCAGCGCCTGCGCTCCTCCTTGAGCATCTGCGGGATGCGGCCGTGGCTGAGGCCGAGCGCGTCGGCGACGTCCTTCTGCTTGGGCCAGACGCCGATGCCGGGCAGGACGCCGTGCTCGTCGGGCAGGCGCAGCAGCAGGCGCACCATCTCCGCCTTGTTGCGGTTGGAGCCGTTGTTGTTGACGGCCGGCACGAGGACGGTGGCGAGGGTGTCGAGGCTGACCGAGCGCAGGGTGCGGGCGGACAGGGCGCCCGCCGACTCGCCCGTCGCGAGCTGCCCGACGACGGCGGACTCGGCGGCGGTGAGCTGGTCCAGCTCCTCCCTCGCCTCCGCCCGGCCCTTCGGGGTCAGCGGGGAGACGGGAATCTCACGCAGCCGCTCGCCCCACTCCCGCTGCCGCTGCTGGACCTCGTTGCGGGTCTTGGCGCCGAGGCCGGGGGCGTTGACGAGTTTGCGGCGGCTGTAGTCGAGGAGTTCGCCGACCGTGGTGAGGCCGAGGCCGTAGAGGAAGGACTGGGCGGCGGGCGTGAGACCGGAGACGGTCAGCGGGGTGTCGCGGGTGACCTCGGCGGCGAGCCGGTCGCGCTGCTGCTCGGCGGTCTCCGGCTCGGCGTCCGCGATGGCCGCGGCGGCGCCCCGGGCGGTCGCGGTCCCCTCGGCGGGGGCCGGGTGGCGGCTGCGGTGGCTGGAGGGGACGGTCTGGGAGGCGTCGAGGAAGACCTTGCGCCAGGCGTCCCGCATGGGCTTCAGCTCGGGGAACCGCCTGCCCGCGTCGCGGTGCAGGGCCTTCTGGAAGAAGGCGACGAGCCCGTCCCGCACGGCCGGGTCGAACGCCTCGGCCGCGATGGTCGGGTGGGGCCACTCCTTCGGGTCGGTCATGCGGGGTGGGACGCTGCCGTCGCCCCACCTGGGCAGCTCGCCGGAGGCCATCTGGTGCAGGGTGACGGCGACGGCGTACCGCTCGGCGTGGGAGTCGTAGGAGCCGCGCGTGATGACGTCGACGAAGGGGTCGAGGTAGCCGTCGGTGCCCGCGTCGGTGTTCTTCGCCGGGTAGCCGGCCAGCGAGAAGTCGATGAGGACGAGCTCGCGGGTGCGGTTGGGGCGGATGCGGACGGCGATGTTGTCCGGCTTGATGTCGCGGTGCCAGACGCCCTCGCCCTCGAGGAAGTCGACGGCGCCGAAGAGGTAGTCGCCGTACGCCTCCAGCTGGTCGACCTGGAGACGGCCGTGCTCGCGGAGCTGGCGGGCGACGGTCTCCTCGCGGCGGCGCGGACGCGTCCCGCCGTCGGCGCCCTGCGCGGCGTCGTCGCGCTCGTCGCCGACGTACTCCAGCACCAGGACCGTACGGCCGCCGATGTGGAGGGGCTCCGGTTCGACGAGGCGGATGATGCCGGAGTGGGGGCGCAGGCGGCGCATGGCCTCGGCCTCGCGGACGAGGATCTCGCCGCGGCTGTCGGACATGGCGACCTTCAGCACGGCCAGCGGGCGCGTCCTGCGGGTCTCCGCCTCCAGGTCGCGGACGAGGAAGGCGCGGCTGGTGGAGCCGGTGCCGAGGCGGCGGCGGACCTCCCACCGGCCGGCGAGCACGTCGCCGGCGACGGCCTCCAGCGGGTCCTTGTCGGCGCTCTCCCCGGCGCCCTGCCCGGCGTGCCCGTCGAGGGCCGAGGCCGGGGCGGTGAGGGAGTCCTCGACGTCCTCCAGCAGCTCCAGGAACTCGTCGACGCTGGAGAGGCGCTGGCCGGGCCGGTAGGCGGTGGCGGCCTGGACCAGGAAGTCCACGTCCTCGGACAGGCCGTCCACCAGGGAGCTGGGGCGCAGGCCCTCGCCCGCCTCCAGGCGGGCCAGCAGCTCGGCCTGGCTGGCGGCCGGGGCCTTGCCGGTGACCAGCAGGTAGGTGAGCACGCCGAGCCCGTACACGTCGAGGTAGACCGGGTCGGGGCTGAGGGCGGTCAGCTCCGGCGCGAGATAGGGGTCGGCGTCGTCGGACAGGTGCATGGAGGACAGGGCGGTCGGCGCGAACCGGGTCATGCCCTGCCCCTGGGAGGAGTCGCCGCTGCGCTGGGTGGCGATCTGCCAGTCGGAGATCTGCAGCCGCGGGGTGAGCCAGGCGGCCTCCTCCCCGACGGCCTGCCCCTTCCGGCCGCGCGACCGTGGGACGACGTGGACGGAGCGGGCGGCGAGCGCCCGGTGGTGGATGCGGCTGGCGTGCGCGGAGCGCATCGTCTCAGCGAGCTGGCGCACCAGTGCCATCCGGCCGAGGATGTCCAGCTTCTCCCCGTACTGGACCAGGTACTCGTCCAGTTTCAGGGTGTCCGGGTGGTAGTCGAAGATCAGCGCGGGGCCGGCGGCGTGCCCGGAGGGGAAGTACTGCTTGAGCTGGACGACACCCGGGTGCCTGAAGCGGCCCAGCACGGCGGCCTCGCGCCGGGCGGCGTTCTCCACCGACTGCCGCAGGGAGGCCTCGGAGCCGCGCTCGCTGAGGTAGATCCGCACGCGCGCGGCCTCGGGCAGGTCGCTGTGGCGGGCGAGGTAGTCGGTCCAGGTGGGTCCGGAGTCGAAGGACTTCCGCTCCAGCTCGTAGGGGCCGACCTTGTACTGGGCGTCGCTCTTGCGGATGCCGACGCTCTTCAGGGCCGCCGCGATCTCGCGGGAGCCGATCGCGGTGACGCGGCGCCGCTCGTCGGCGGGGGGCTGCTTGAGCATGTCGACCAGCTCATCGACGGTGTGGACGCCGTTGCGGTCGTGGGCGGGCAGCCGGACGCGGAGGCCGCCGTCGGTGAAGCAGACGGCCTCGGCGACCCAGACCCGCCTGGCGCCGGTCTGGGCGAGGAGGCCCGCCAGCTCCTTGGCCTTGCGGTTGACCAGGTGCAGCGGGTTGCCGTGCGTGCGGCGGCGGCCACCGGGCGTGGTCTGCACCCAGGTGCCGTTCTCGGAGGTGACCGAGCCGTGCCAGTCCTTCAGCTCGATCATGCACAGGCCGCCGGGGGCGACGACCAGCAGGTCCACCTCGCGGACGTGGCCGGTGTTCGCGGTGAAGGTGAAGTTCGACCAGGCCCGCCAGGGGTCGGAGTCCGGCAGCCGCTCCCGGATCGCCTCCAGGCCGCGGCGCTCGTGGTCGAACTCGGACTCGGTGACCGTGACCCACCGGCCTTCCCGCATACCTGTTCCCCGCTCCTCGGACCCCGCGGGGGCCGCCGTTCCTCATGGCCCGGCCCCTGCCGGGAATCCTAGCCTCGATCCTTTGCGACGGTCCGGCGGTTCTTCGGAACGCCGCTTCGGGCATTCGGGCAGGTGGTGGGCACCCTGAGGGCCCTGCTGTGGTGTCGGGTGGGCGCCGGATTCGACGGCTCCGGCCGAGTGGCAGGGCTCGCGGGGACGGGAAGGTGCTGGTAGGCCGAGGCTCGGGAGGGCGGGGAGTCGTACGCAGGGCCTCGATGATCGCATCGCTCCGGGGCCAGTGGCGGGCGGCTCCCAGGCACCGGCGGCGGTGACGAGGCGGACGGCCGCGGAGGACAGCCGAAGATCCGGCGGCGGAGCTTCCACCCACGCGAGAGAACGTCTTGCAGGCACAGCCCGTCCGGCACCGGCCGCGGCACCGGCGCCTTCTCGGGCCGGGACGGCAGCAGCGGTTCGATCAGCGCCGACCGCTGTCCGTGGCGCCTCACGGACCGCCCCCGAAAGGGGAGCCCTGCAAGGCAGCGCGCCGAACCCGACGGCCATGATGGCCTGTTCCCAAGGGTCTTCTTGAAGGGGCACCTGCCATCCGAAGATGATGTCCGGGCCCCTCGCGCTTCCGCCGGTCGGTACTACTCCCCGGTGGGACGCGTGACACGGGCTCGGGCGACGGACAGGGCGGGGGCGAGATGGTGCTGCGCGGGCGGTGCGCCGGTCGACGGCTGGGCGGTGCGTCATGAGGTCCCGACTGCAACTGGCCCTTCAGGGCATGCTGGTGCTGGTCACGTGTCTGCTGGGCATCACCACCAACTACGCCACCAGCACCGACAGCGCACCCTGGGCTCTGGAGGTGATCCGGCGCGGGTCCGTTCCGGCCATCGGCCTGCTCATCGTGGCCATGGTGGTAGGGCAGATCGTCGTCTACCGGCTGGAGAATCCGGCGCCCGCACGCGCGGAGTGGCCGCAGGACCGTATCCCGTACCCCGGGCTGGACGCGTACGGCGAGGACGAGGCGGCCGTCTACTTCGGGCGCGAGGCGCAGGCGGCCGAGCTGACACGGCGCCTGCAAGGTGCCGCCACCCGCCCGGCCGAACGGTTCCTGCTGCTGACGGGGCCTTCCGGCAGTGGCAAGTCCTCGCTTGTCCGGGCGGGGGTGCTGCCCCGGCTGCGTCGGCGCCGGTGGACGATCGTGCCAGTTTTCACCCCCGGCGCGAACCCCCTGCACGCCCTGGCATCGGCCCTTTCCCTCGCCGGCGGAGGCCGGGAGACGGCGGACATGGTCCTCCGGCGCCTGCGGCGGGGACCGGACGGGTTGGCCGGCGAGCTGTCACGGCTGCGGGGCGGGCAGTTCCGTCGGGTCCTCGTCGTCGTGGACCAGTTCGAGGAGCTCGTCACCCTCGCGAGCGAGCGGGAACAGGCGCACTTCCTGGACGCGCTCGCCGCGTGCCTCCGGCAGGAGCCGTCCGTCCGGGTGCTCGCCACATGCCGGGTGGATCTGCTGGGGCGACTGCTCGGGACCGGCCACGCGGATCTCCTTCGGAACCCCGTCGCCATCGGCAGAATGAGCAGGGCGGAACTCGTCCAGGTGGTGGAACGACCGGCGGCGCTTGTCGGCATGACGTTCTCGCCCGGTCTCGTCGAGACCATCGTGGACGACACCGGCACGGATGACGCGCTCCCCCTCCTCGCCTACCTCCTCCAGGAGTTGTACTTCGCCTGCGGGCCAGGAGGCTCCGTGACGGAGGAGACCTACCGGGAACTGGGCGGAGTGGTGGGGGCGCTCGCCCGGCAGGCCGACAACACGGTGGCCGCCCTCAGCAGCCCCGACGGCATCGACCTCGTCCTGCGGGTGCTGCTGAAGTTCGTCACGCTGGAGCAGGGCGGCCTCGTCCGCCGTCCGGTCCGCCTGTCCGAACTGGGCGACGAGGAACGGTACGTGGTGGACGCCTTCATCGACGCCCGACTCCTCCGGTCCTACGCGGCGCCGGATGAGGAGGGCGGTGAGCGCAGCGCCTATGCCGAGGTGACGCACGAGGCGTTGTTCCGCCAGTGGGCGCCGCTGCGCCAGGAAGCGGAGGCGCGGGCCGAACGGCTGCGGGAGCGCGCGGAGCTGGAGCGGTGGGCCGCGGACTGGGAGCGCTCCGGTCACAGCGTCGACTACCTGCTCACCGGGGAACGGCTCGCCGTCGCGCAGAGATGGCTCGCCGCCCTGGAGGAGGCCGGGCAGGCGTCCGCTCCCGCCCGCGCGCTCGTCGACGCTTCGCAACGCAACGACCTGGTCTTCCTCAGCCGCGTCTCGGACAGCCTCGGCCGCCAGGTCGTCTCCGGTGCCGAGTCCGACCCCGAACGCGCTCTGCTGCTGTCCGTCGCCGCGCTCGCCGAGTGCGCTCCGACGCCGGCAGCCCGGCGTGGGCTGCTCACCGCGCTGGCCGTGAGTCACGCCCGCATCCGGCTGGAGGGCCACTCGGACACGGTCCGGGACATCGCCTGGTCCCCCGACGGATGCCTGCTGGCCACCGCGTCCCGCGACGGGACGGCCCGCGTGTACGACGCCGAGTCCGGTCGTCCGCTGTGGGTGCTGCCTTGCGACGGTGCGATGGTCGAGTCGGTCTCGTTCTCCCCGGACGGGGCCAAGCTGGCCACCGCCGGACGTGATCACGTCGTGCGTGTCTGGGACATCCGGTCGGGCACACCCGTCGGCCACCTCACCGGTGCGGGAGACATCGGTCGGCGGGTGGCGTGGTCGCCTGACGGAGCGCTCCTGGCCGCGTCGTTCAGGGATCGGGTCGTCCGGGTGTGGGAGAGCGGCACCGGCCGGCTCGTGCGGGAGCTTCGCGGGCACAGTGGTGACGTGTGGGGCGTGGCCTGGTCGCCGGATGGTTCCCGTCTGGCCAGCGCGTCGCACGACAGGACGGTCGTCGTCTGGGACGCGGCGACCGGTGCGTCCACCGTGACTCTGACCGGCCACACGGAGTTCGTCGAGGGCATCGCGTGGTCGCCGGACGGGGCGCTCCTGGCCACCGGGTCCGGCGACCACACGGCCCGCGTCTGGGATTCCCGCACCGGTGCGCAGCGCCTGCTGCTGCGCGGTCACACCGACTACGTGTGGAACCCGGTCTTCTCGCCCGACGGCAGGTACCTCGCCACCCCGTCGTCCGACCGGACCGTACAGGTGGTCCGCGTACGGGATGCGCAAGTGGTGGCGGTGCTGCGCGGACACGCCGACACGGTGTGGTCGGTCGCGTGGGCGCCTTCGGGGACCCGGCTCGCGACCGCCTCGACGGACGGGACCGGCCGGGTGTGGGACCTCCAGCCGCAGGGGGCCGAGTCCGTGCTGGTGCAGGGGCACGACGGCCCGGTGAACCAGGCCGTCTGGTCCGGTGACGGCAGGCGGTGCGCCACCGTCTCCGACGACGGGACCGCACGGGTCTGGAGTACGGAGTCCGGGTCTCCCGCAGGTCCGGTGTCGACGCTCGGCGAGCGCCTGTGGAGCGTGGCGTGGGCGCCCCACGGCGACCGTTTGGCGCTCAGCACCTCGGACGGCCTGGTCCGGGTCCTGGACGGGAGCGGCGGTACGGTCTTCGATCTGCGGGGGGAGCCCGTCGAGGGCTGCTCGTGGTCTCCGGACGGCCGGCGTCTCGCGACCGGCGGGCACGACGGAACCGTACGCGTTCTCTCGGCCGCCGACGGAACCGAGCTGCGCAGACTCACGGGGCACCAGGACTGGGTGGGCCGCGTGGCGTGGTCGCCGAGCGGACAGAGGCTGGCCAGTTGCTCCGACGACCGCACCTGCCGTCTGTGGGACGCGTCCGACGGGACGCAGACGACGGTGCTCCGCGGCCACGACAACTACGTCGAGGACGCGTCCTGGTCTCCCGACGAGGCGCGTGTGGCGACGGCGTCCGGTGACTGGACGGCGGCGGTCTGGGACGCGGTGACGGGCCGCCGGATCGACGTACTGAAAGGACACGAAGGCCGGGTACGTGCCGTGGCGTGGTCGCCGGACGGCCGCAGGATCGCCACGGGCGGGGACGACCGGACGGTTCGGCTCTGGTCGGCCGCCACCTTCGAGGAGATCGCCGTCGTGGGCGTCCACCGTGACAAGGTCACTTCGGTGGCATGGTCCCCTGACGGGGCCCGGCTGCTGACCGCGTCCGCCGACGGGACCGGGCGTGTGTGGCCGGCGGATCCCGACTACGGTCTGCTGGAGGCGCGGGCGCGCGGGCGCGTGTTCCGCACCCTGGACGCGGAGGAGCGGCGACAGCACCTGCTGCCGCCGGATCCCCTCTGACGTTGCCGTCAGTACCGCTGCTCGACCGTGCGGTCGTCGGTGTGCAGAAGGTAGTCGTCCGGGTCCAGGTCCATCGCCGCGCGCTCGGGCGACGCCCAGTACGTCTCGTTTCGCTCCTCGAAGGACTCGGGTCCCTCGTAGGAGAGCAACCAGACGAACTGGTTCCGCTCCCGGTCCACCCAGGCTCCGCCGATCTCGAATCCCAGCTTCAGCCGGAGCGGCACGATGTCGTCCCGCCACCGCTCGACCCACTGGTCGAGCAGCCCCTCGCGGACGGTGTAGGTACGGAGCTGCGTGGTCCTGGCCATCGAACGCGCTCTCCCAGTCGAGTCGGGGCAGACAGCCACTCGGCGCAGGCACTGGCGACGCCGTCCGAGTGACCTGTCAACGGTACGTCACCGTGCCGGCCCCGCTCCGGGCGCCCACGATGCCCGGCCGACGCGGGCGGGCGGACGATGTGCGGCCGCTGGGCGTCGGCGGAGCGGGTGCACCCTGCTGTCTGCAAGCAGACATCCTCTGCCCGACGCGCTGCGTTCACCATGACTGCGATGATGACGCGTGGAGGGCAAGGCAATCATGGACCCACACCGCCTGGCCTGACCGGCCGAAGCGTATTCGGGCAGCCGTTCCGTTCGGCCTGGAAACGGTCATTACTCGTACTCGGGGCTGGACCCACCGGCCGTCGATGAGCTTCGCCTCCACACCGTAGTACGGAGGGGCGTTGCCGTTACGGGGCAGAGGACAGGTCTGCGGAGGACGGCCTGGGGACGTCTGCGGAGCACTTTCCGGGAATCGGTGCCGGTAGCCGACCGCAGTGGTGACGACGCGGTGCACGTCGGCGATCGTGAGGCGACGTTGTGAGTCGTCCCCCTGAGCTTCCCGCATCACGGCTTCGCCTGGAAGGTCAGGGGGCGGGGGTGTGGGGTTAGGGGAGGGTATGGGGGCGGGTGGCGGTGATCGGGGTGGTCGAGGCGAGGGCTGCTGTGTGGGCTTCGGGGGCCGGGAGGGGGTAGAGGTGGATGGGGGTGTCCGGCCAGCCGGGGATCGGGCCCGCGGTCACCTGCGGGCCGCGTACGTCGAGGTGGCGGGGGGCGGCGCGCAGGCCGAGGCCGGTGAGCTTCATCGCCGCCTCCTTGCGGGTCCAGGCGGTCAGGAGCCAGTCGGGCCGTTCGCGGGCGGGCAGTGCCGTGTAGTGCTCCCGCTCGGCCGGGGTCAGCACCGCTGCGGGGAGGGCGTCGGCGTCCCGGAGGGAGCCGCGGGCCTCGATGTCGACGCCGACCACCCCGTGTCCGGTCACGGCGATGAGCAGGTGCTCCTCGGTGTGCGACACCGAGTAGTCGACCGGGGGCGGCGTGCCGTGCGCGAAGCGGGGTCGGCCGTGCGGGACGGGGGGCTCGGTCGCGCAGTGGGCGCAGTCGCGCCTGACCGTGACGGCGGTGGGCGGCACGCCCAGGTAGTGGGCGCCCACGAGGCGCTGGGCCGCGCGGGAGGTCAGGAAGACCTCGCGGGCCCGGGTGCGGGTGAAGCGGGCGGCTGAAGCTCGCTCCTCCTCGTCGAGGAGGGTGAGCCAGTCCGGGCGCGGCCGGACGGGTATGTGCCAGAGGTGGCATTCCCCCGGGGCGGGGATGGCGGGGCGGGTGTCCTCGGGGGCTGGTGCCGGTGCCTCGGGCATGTCTTCGGGCGCGTCCCGTGTCGGTGGTGGGGTTCGGTCGGTGGTGCCGGGTGGGCCGGGCCGCTGGTCGCGGTGTGCCGGAGGTCGCCGCTTCGGGGCGTGCGCGGTGGCTCTCCTCGGCGGCAGGTTAGCCGAGCCGCCACCGGGTGGGCAGGTGGGGCGGCTTTGCCGGGTGGGCAACGCATATTCCGCCGAATGGCTCGAAGTGACATACTCCTGGCATGGCTGACGGCGCCTCAGGTGCGCCGGCCGTGCGGCTCCGCCTCGGGGGGAGGCTGGGTGCCGTGGAACGCGGTCGCTGGTCCGGAGGGCCACGAAGTACCGTGTGCAGGAGGTTTCGGCAGGTCGAGACGGGGGTGCACGATGAGGACCGGGGTCCGGGCACAGCAGCGCGAACAGACCCGGCAGACCCTGGTGCGCGAGAGCCGGCGGCTCTTCTCGACCCAGGGCTACGCATCCGTCCACCTTTCGGAGGTCGTCCAGGCGGCCGGCGTCACCAAGGGGGCGCTCTACCACCACTTCGAGGGCGGCAAGGCCGCGCTCTTCCAGGCGGTGCTGGAGCAGGTCCAGCAGGAGGTCGCCACCCGTGTCGCGGCGACGGCCGACGCGCAGCAGGACTCCTGGAGCCAGCTCACGGCCGGCTGCCACGCCTTCCTGGAAGCCACCACGGACCCCTCCGTCCAGCGGATCATGCTGGTGGACGGGCCCGCGGTGCTCGGCTGGCGGAGCTGGCGGGCGCTGACCGAGGCCACCTCCGGCCGCCACCTGGCCCACGCCCTCACCGCGCTCGTCCTGGAGGGCACCATCCCGGCCCAGCCGGTGGCGCCGCTGACGCATCTGCTGTCCGGTGCGATGAACGAGGCCGCCCTGTGGCTGGCCGCGTCGGAGGACGCCGCCGATCTGGAGGCCACGCGCCAGGCGCTGACCCGGATACTGGAAGCGCTGCGCACCAGGTGACCCTGCGCGGCGCCCCCGTCGGGGCGCCGCGCGGCGCTCCCCCGCCCGGCGCCGCGCGCCGGTCAGGCCGCCACGACGTCGACGCGGACCCCGTTGGGGTCGACGATGACGACGTGCCGCCCTTCCCCCTGCTCCGCGGCCTCCACGGCCCCGTGGGCGGCCAGCCTCTCCCACGCCGCGTCCCCGTCCGCCACGGCCACGGTGAGCCGCACCGCGCGCACGGGCGTGCGGAGGGCCTCGGGCAGCGCGGGGTGGGTGTGGTCGAGGAGCGCGAGCTCGTGCTGCCGCTGCCCGCCGCGGACCAGCGCGGCGTACCACGGGGTCGCATGGGCGACGGTGAAGCCGAAGAGTCTCGCGTAGAAGCTGCGGGTCTCGTCCATGCGCGAGGTGCAGATCACCGGACAGAAGCTGGTCAGCATGGAGACGACTCCGCTCACGTACCTACGGTATGTCAGATGACGCTAAAGGCATACTGGCGGTATGTCAATCTGACTTCCGGGGGTTCAACGAGCGACTGGCGGAGACGTCACGCGACGGCGTGACGCGGGGGCGCGGGACTCGTTGAGACGGAACGACCGATGCCCCACGCAGAACGGTGCCACCATGACGTCCTCCGCCCTGACCAGCTTCTATCCGGTCCTCTGCACCGAGCAGATCGACGAGTCCGTGGCCTTCTACCGCACGCACTTCGGGTTCGAGACGACCTACACGAGTGACTGGTACGTCAGCCTGCGCCGGCCCGAGCCGCCGCACCACGAGCTGGCCCTGGTCTCCGCGGTCCACCCCACCGTGCCCGAGGGGTACCGGCGGCCCGCCGCGGGCCTCCTCCTCAACTTCGAGGTGGCCGACGTCGACGCCGAGTACGCCCGGCTGGTGCGGGAGGCCGGCCTCCCGGTCGAACTCGACCTGCGCAGCGAGGCGTTCGGCCAGCGCCACTTCATCGTGGCCGCCCCGGACGGTGTCCTGGTGGACGTGATCACGCCCATCCCCCCGTCGGGTGAGTACGTCGACGCCTATGAGGACGGGGGCGAGTAGCGGGGTGGGAGGTTGGGGGTGGGGCTGTGCCGCGGTGAGGGGTGCCGCGGTGGGGGTGTGCCGCGGTACAGGGCCGCGGTGCAGGGCCGCGGTGCAGGGCCGCAGTACGGGTGCCGCTGGGGGCGGGGCCCGGGGTGGTACCTGGGTGATGGCCGGGGCGCGGCCGGGCTTGCGGCCGCGCCCCGTACGGGCGCCGGGGCTGGTGCCCCCGCATGACGGGTCCGGCCCGCGTCGTCGTGACGCGGGCCGGACTCGGGGTCGCCCTTCCGGGCGGGACGGACGGCTTGTGTCAGCCCTCCACACCGACGGGGGCGGCCCCGTCGGCCGCGCCCTCGGAGTCGCCGGCGCCCTCGCCCGCGCCCGTCGGGGGCAGCTTCACGACGAGCGCCACCAGCACGGCCGAGGCGACCGCCACGACCGCCCCGATGCCGCCGATGATGTTCAGGCCGTCGGTGAAGGCGTCCCGCGCCGAGGCCAGCAGGCCGGAGGCCGCCTCCGCGGACAGGCCCCGCGCCGCGTCGACCGCGCCGGCCAGCGTGTCCCCGGCGTACTCCGGTGCCCCCTGAGGGACCTTCACCCCGGCGTGGTACACGGCCGCGCTGAGGCTGCCGAGCAGCGCCACGCCCAGCGCCATGCCCAGCTCGGTGCTGGTCTCCGACAGGGCCGCCGCCCCGCCGGCCCGCTCCGGCGGGGCCGACCCGACCACGATGTCGGTGCCCAGCGCGATCAGCGGACCGCCGCCCGCGTACACGAAGGCGAAGCCGATGACCACCTGGGCGATGCCCGAGGAGCTGTCGGCCAGGAACAGCGTCAGGTGGCCCACCGCCGAGACGGCCAGGCCGACCGCGACGACGTACGCGGGCCGGAAGCGGCTCGCCGCCATCGGGGACACCACCGCGGTGACGATCAGCGCGAACGCCGCCGGCAGCAGCCACAGGCCCGCCTTCATCGGCGTCAGGCCGCCGACGAGCTGGAGGTACTGCGTCACCATCAGGTACGTGCCGCCCGCCACCAGCATGCTGAGCAGCAGCGTCACCAGCGCGGTGCGGAACGTGGGGGTGCGGAAGAGCGCCAGGTCCATCAGCGGGCTCTCCAGGGAGCGCTGGCGGCGGATGAAGAGCACCCCGACGACCAGGCCCACGACGACCGCGGCGACCGGGATGGCCCCGAAGCCGTCGTTGGCGATCTCCTTCAGGCCGTAGATCACCGGCAGGATCGCGGCCAGCGACAGCGCCGCGCTCGTCAGGTCGAGGCCGCCGGCCTGCTCGTCACGGTACTCGGGGAGCAGCAGCGGACCGGCCACCAGCAGCAGCGCCATGATCGGCACGCCGAGCAGGAAGACCGAGCCCCACCAGAAGTACTCCAGCATGGCGCCGCCGACCACCGGGCCGAGCGCGATGCCCACGGAGAACATCGTGACCCAGACGGCGATGGCCACACCGCGCTGACGGGCGTCGTGGAACATGTTCATGATCAGGGCGAGCGTGGAGGGCATCAGCGTGGCCCCGGCCAGACCCATCGCCGCCCGCGCCGCGATCAGCGTGACCGGGTCGTTGGCGAAGACGGCGGCCAGCGAGGCGACGCCGAACGCCGCCGCGCCGATCAGCAGCAGCTTCCGGCGGCCGATCCGGTCGCCCAGGGTGCCCATGGTCACCAGGAAGCCCGCGATCAGGAAGCCGTAGATGTCGATGATCCACAGCATCTGGGAGGCGGAGGGGTCCAGAGCCGCGCTGATGTGCGGCACGGCGAGGTGCAGCACGCTCACGTCGATGGAGAGCAGCAGGGTCGGCAGCGCGAGGACTGCCAGGCCCAGCCACTCGCGTGGCCCTGCCTGTGCAGGAGTGTCGGCGTCGGTGGTCATGGGGGGTTCCTTTCGGGGTCGTGCTCATCGGTGCCCGGCTCGGATGCCGGGCAGGGGGTCGGGGGGCGCCGCCGCCGGGGGCGGCGCGGCGGCGGCGCCGGGCAGCAGGAGCGCCGCCACGGCCGCCGCGTTGGCGGGGGTGTACAGGTAGAAGTGGCCTCCGGTGAAGGTCCGGTGCGCGAAGCCGCCGGAGGTCTCCAGCGACCACAGGTGCATCCGGTCGCCGATCACCACCGGGTCGTCCACGGCGCCGAGGGCCAGGATCGGGACGCGGACGCCCGAGCGGGGCCGCCGGTACGTCTCCATCGCCTCCAGGTCGGCGCGGATCGCCCGGAGCGACGGGCCGACCAGGTCGGCCCGGTCCATCAGCCCCGGCGACATCCCGCCGATGTCCGTCAGGTGCTCCAGCAGCTCCGCGTCGGTCCGCAGGTGCGCGAAGGGCGGCTCGCTGGGGAAGCACGGCGGCTGCCGCGCCGACACCGCGAGCAGCGCCGGGGGCAGCCCCTTCGCCTCCATGGCGCGGGTCAGCTCGTACCCGAGGACGCTGCCGAAGCTGTGCCCGACCACCGCGTACGGCAGCGGCTCCAGCTCGGCCAGCTCGCGGGCGAGGGCGTCGACCATCGGCTCGACCCGGCTCACCAGCGGCTCGTTGATGCGCGCGCCCCGGCCGGGCAGCTGGGCCACGACGCACTCGACGTCGTCGGGCAGCACCTGCCACCAGGAGCGGAACGCGGACGGCCACCCGCCGGCGTGCGGGAGCGCCACGAGCCGGAACCGCGGGCGGGCCCGGGGCACGGGCCCCGGGCCGCCTGCGGCCGTACGGCGGGCACCGCTGCCCGCCCTCATCCACCAGCCGCTCATCCGGGCCCCGCGTCCCCGGACACCGCGTGTCCGGCCGTCGCGGGCCGCCCGTCCGCCGGGCGGCCGGTCAGCAGCGGGTGGTGCTCCTCCAGGTGCCGGATCACCCGCTCCTGGTGGCGCTGGAGGCGCTGTCCCGGAAGGTGCTCCAGGGAGTGCAGGAACGGGTCCTCGGGCGCCGGCAGCCCGGCGATCCCGGTGGCCGTACCGAGCACCAGCATCGGCTGGTACCACGCCGAGTAGCCGCCCTCGTGGGCGAACACCACCCGGCCGCCGGTCAGTTCGTCGGCGAGCCGGCACATCGCCGAGGCCATGGTGTGGAAGGTCCGGCTGGTGCACATCATCCGGCCCATCGGGTCGTGGCCGCCCGCGTCCACGCCCGCCGCCACCAGGATCAGGTCGGGGGCGAAGGCGCGGGCCGCGGGCTCCACGATCCGCTCCATGACGGCCAGGTAGGCGCCGTGGCCGGAGCCGGCGGGCAGCGGCACGTTGAGCGTGCTGCCCGCCCCCGCGCCGGCGCCGGTCTCCATGACGAGACCGGACGCCGCCGGGAACAGCCCGTCCTGGTGGACGGAGATGTACAGGACGTCGGGGTCCTCGTAGAAGGTGCGCTGGATGCCGTTGCCGTGGTGGACGTCCCAGTCGAGGATCAGCACCCGCCGCGCCCCGTGGCGCTGGGCCGCGCGGGCGGCCACCGCCACGTTGTTGTAGAGGCACAGCGCCATCGCCCGGTCGGGTTCCGCGTGGTGGCCGGGCGGGCGCACCAGGCAGTAGGCGCGGTCGAAGCGGCCGTCCAGGACGCCCGTCGCGGCCTGGACGCAGGCCCCGGCGGCGAGCCTGGCCGCCCGCGCGCTGTGGTAGTTGACGTGCGCGTACACGCCGGCGTCGCCCGCGCCGGCCGCCGAGGCGGCCTCGACCCGCTCGATGTGGCCGGGCACGTGCACGAGGAGCAGCTCCTCGTCGGTGGCGGGCGCCGGGGTGTGGGCGGTGTAGTGGTCCATCACCCCGGTCGCCTTGACCAGCCCCTCGGCACGCCGCAGGTCGGGGTCGACCGCGAACTGCCGCAGCGGTTCGACGCCCGGCCCGACCGGCACGTACCCCGAACCGGCGCCGGGGTCGTGCCAGAAGCAGATCTCGTGGCTGAACCACGCGAGACGGGAGCCGCTCACCAGCCGGCCACTCCCAGCGAGGCGCGGCTGACGCCGGACGCCTTCTCGATGTACTGCAGGTAGTACTCGCGCTCCTCGTCGGGCGTGCGCTTGGTGCGCAGCGTCGTCTCCAGCAGGCGGAGGATCTCCTCGGCCTCGGCGGGGGACAGGCCCCTCTCGCCGATCTCCTTCTCCAGCGCGCGGATGCGCGCCGCCGGCTCGGCCACGCCGGACGCGAACGCCGCCGGGTCGCTGCCGTTGTTGCGGGTGGAGGCGATGGTCTTCAGAACCGCTCCGAAGAACGCCGTGGTGTCGGTCATGGTCGAATCCCCCTTGCTCGCGGTACATCGGTCGGTACGTCAGTCGGTACGTCAGTCGGTACGTCAGTCGGTCGGTGCGCCGGCGGACGGGTCCGCCGGGCCGCCGGCCGGCCGGTGCTTCTGCCGGTACGCCGGCCGGTGCGGTGACGGTGATCGGTGCGGTGAGCGGTGCGGTGATCCGTGCGCCGGTCGGCGCACGGGCCGGTGCGGGTGTGCGGTGGCCTCCGGTCCCCGGGAGGGGGCGGAGCCGCGCGGCACCGGCGGGTCAGCGGATGAGGCCGCAGGCGCGGCCGGCCTTCTCGAGCGTGACGACCGCCGCGTCCAGGTCGGCGTCCGTGTGGCTGAGGTTGACGATCGTCCGCAGCCGGGGAAGGGTCCGCGGCACGGCCGGGTACACGATCGGCTGGACGAAGAGCCCGTCGAGCTGGCACAGCCGCGCCATCTCCACGGCCTGGTCGGCGCTGGAGCAGATGAGGGGCACGACGGGCGTCTCGCTGGCGAGCGTGTCGAAGCCCAGGGCGTGCAGCTGGTCGCGGTACCGGGTGGTCCTGGCCCGCAGCTCGCGGGTCAGGGACGGTGCGGCGGCCATCACCTCGACGGCGGCCTTGGCGGCGGCCACCTGCGCGGGCGTCGCCGCCGCGGAGAACATCCAGCCGCGCGCGTTGTTCTTCAGGGCGAAGATCAGGTCACGGGAGCCGGCGACGTAGCCGCCCGCGCTCGGCACGGTCTTGGAGAGCGTGCCCATCTTGACGTGGACGCGGTCCGGGTCGATGCCGAAGTGCTCGGTGATGCCGCGCCCGGTGTCGCCCAGCACGCCGAGGCTGTGCGCCTCGTCGACCATCAGCGGGGCGTCGTAGCGCTCGCACAGCTCCAGGATGCCGGGCAGGTCGGCCACGTCGCCGTCCATGCTGAACACCGCGTCGGTGACCACCAGGCGGCCGCCGTCGCCCGCCTTGCGCAGGGCGCGCTCGAGGTCGGCGAGGTCGTTGTGGGCGTAGGTGACGACCTTGGCCCCGGACAGCCGGTAGCCGTCGAGGATGCTGGCGTGGTTGTAGACGTCGCCGATGACGGTGTCGCCGGGGCCGACGAGGGCGCCGACCGTGGCCACGTTCGCCATGTAGCCGCTGGAGAACACGATGGCGTCCTCCGCGCCGAGGAAGCGGGCGAGCGCCAGCTCCAGCTCGCGGTGCAGGTGCAGGGTGCCGGCCAGCAGCCGCACGCCGTGCGCGCCGGTCCCGTGCTGCTCGACGGCGCGCAGCGCCTGGTCGTCGATGTAGGGGTGCCCGATGAGCCCGAGGTAGCTGTACGAGGCGAAGTTCAGGAACCAGCGGCCGTCGAACTTGATGCGGGAGCCCGACGCCTCCTCGATCACCGGCTCGTAGAAGTACTCGCCGCGCGCAACGATCCCGCGGTCGTCGCCCGACAGCGCGTCGATGCGGCGGTCGAGGAAGGTGCCGTGCGGGGCGTCGGCCAGCCGGCCGGGCAGCGTACGGCGGGGGACGCGGGCCGAGGCGGCCGGCTCCGCGCCGGGGGCGGGCCGGGCGGCGGACGCCGGGGCGGGCGCCGGGACCGTGGAGGGCGACGCCGTACGGGCGGGCGCGGGGACCGGTGCCGGTGCCTGGGCCTGGATCGGCCGGGCCGCGGGGGCCGGTGCCGCCGGGGCGGGAGCCGGCCGGGCCGCCGGGGCGGGGTCCGTGTCGCGGAAGCGGTCCCAGTCGGGCACGAAGCCGTCGGCGGGCCGGGCGGGGGCCGGCTCCTGCACGGGCGGCTGCGCCGGGGCCCGCACGGCGGTCGCCGGGGCGGCCGGAGCGGGGGCCGCCGCGGGGGCCTCGTAGGGCGACTCGCGGGGCGCCGGTATGGACAGGGCGGGCGCCTGCGCGGCGGGGGCCGCGGGCGCCTGCGCGGCGGCGTCGCGCGGCAGGCTCTCCAGGTGGGTGAGGAGGGAGCCGACCCGGGTCTGCTCGAAGAACACCATCGGGTCCACGTCGAGCCCGTCGGAGGCCAGCGAGGCGGCCAGCTCGACGGCCATCATCGAGTCGAGGCCCAGCTCCAGCAGGTCGTCCTCGGCGGAGACCGAGTCGACGTGCAGGACCTTCCGGAGGGCGAGGGTGAGCGACGGCCAGAGGCCGGCGTCGGGCGTGACAGCAGTCATGGGTGCGTCCTTCGCGTTCGCGGCGGAGAGTACGTAGTGCGCGGGCGGGCGGCCCAGGGCCGTGCGGAGCAGTGCGATGCCGTCGTCCTCGGTGAGCGCGGCGACGCCGTGCGCGGCGGCCTTGGGGGCGATGGCCTCGCCCATGCCGACCGTCCACAGGCCCCAGCCGAGGCTGTACCAGGGCAGGCCCTCGGCCCGACGGCGGGCGGCGTAGCCGTCCAGGTAGCCGTTGGCCGCGGCGTAGGCGCTCTGGCCGAGGTTGGCCCGGACGGCCGCGATGGAGGAGAACAGGACGACGAAGCCCGGGTGTTCGCCGCCCGCGACGAGGTCGGCGAGGACGTGCGTGCCGCCGACCTTGGGGCCGAGGACGGCGTCGACCCGGTCCGGCGTCAGGCTGCGGGCGAGTCCGTCGCGCAGTACGCCCGCCGCGTGGAACACCCCGTCGAAGGGACCGGACAGCACCTCGCCGAGGGAGCGGACGTCGGCGGCCACGATGTCGAGGTCGCAGCGCCCGGCGAGCCGGTCGAGGCGCTCGCGGGCCTCGCCCCGCTCCGGGACGGTCCGCCCGACCAGGGTCAGCCGGGCGCAGCCCTCGTCCGCGAGGAACTCGGCGACGCGCAGGCCGATGCCGCCCATGCCGCCGGTGATCAGGAACCGGCCGCCCCGGTACCGCACCTCGCGGGCGGGCGCCGGGGGCGCCGGCAGCAGGGAGGGCTCGTACCAGGCGCCGTCCCGGAGGGCGAGCTCCGTGCCGTCCCGGCGCAGCGCCTCCCAGAGGGCGGCGCCGTCGTCGCCCTCCGCTCCGGCGGCCGTGCCCCGGCCGGAGCCGAGGTCGGCCAGGCGGACCCTGGTGCGGGGGTGCTCGACGCGCAGGGTGCGGCCGAGGCCCCACAGGGCCGTCATGAGGGGGTCGACGACGTCCCCCTCCGCCACCGCGTGCGCGGTGCCGGTGACGATCAGCAGGTCGGGCATGGGCGGGCGGGCGGCGAGCCGGCGGACCAGGGCGAAGACGTCCTGGAGGGCCCTGGTCGCCGCCGCCGCGTCGTCCGCCGCGGCCGGACCGTCGGGGGCCACGTAGACGACGTCCCGCGGGACGGTGCCCTCCGGCAGGGCGTCGAGGCCCTCGTCGGCGAGCCGCTGCGGCGTCAGGTGGAGGACCCGGCGGCCCTCGGGCGCGCGGGGCGCGTGCGCCGCCACCACCAGGACGGTGCCCTCGGCGTCGGCCGCCGGGCCGGCGTCGGCCGCTTCCCCGGGGCCGGTCGCCGGGCCGGGGGCGGTGGGCCCGGTGGACCCGCCGGCCCCGGCAGGGCGGGCGGTCGCGGGGGCGACCTCGCGCCAGACCAGGGCCTCGGTCATCGGGACCACCGCCGGTGCCCGGCCGGCGCCGGCCGGGTCGCCCCCGGCGGGTGCCGGGGGCGCGGCGGGGCGCGCGGGCGCCGCGGGAGCGGCCGGCCGGGGCGCCGGGACGGTCGCCGGGGCCGGGACGGGTGCCGGGGCCGGGGCGGTGCCGGTCGCCGGGGCGGTGCCGGTCGCGGCGGGCGCCGCGGGGGCGCCGGCCGGCCGGGGCGCGGCGGTGGGCCCCGCGGCCTTGAGGGTGATCCGGTCCAGTTCCAGAAGTACCTCCCCTTGCTGGTTGCAGACCACGGCCCGGCCGCGCACGGCGCCCGCGGACGTGGCGGCGGAGCCGGAGCCGGAGTCGGCGGGCTCGTCCCGCTCGACCAGGGCGATGACCGTGCCGGAGATCCGGCGGCGGGCCACCAGCCGGCCGACGTACCAGGGCAGGCACGCGCCGGCCGAACCGTCGTCGAGCATGCCGAGCGCCTGGAAGACGCTGTCGAGCAGCGGCGGCGGTACGAACGGGGGCACCGCCCCGCCGTCCGCGCCGTCCTCGGCGCGGAGCATCAGCAGCATGCGGCCGGGGCCGCGGTGCGCCGACCGGATGACCCGGTAGGCGGGCCCGTAGGCGATGCCGCTCGCGTCCCGCCAGGCCGCCAGGTCCGCCAGCGGGACCTGCTGGGTGCAGCCCGCCCTGAGCCCGGCCACGTCGACGTACCGGGGCGGCGGGAGCGGGGTGCCGGTCACGCGGGCGGCGCTGTGCTCGACCGGCTCCTCGCCGGGCGCCGACGGCACGGAGCGGATCGCGTACCGGCCGTCCCCGGCCGCCGCCACCTCGATGCCGGCCTCGGCACCGGGGACGGTCAGCGGCGCCCTGAACGCGATCTGCTCCAGCTTCCACACCCGGTCGGGCCGCTCGGCGTCGCGGGCGGCGAGCAGGGCGTCGATCTGCGCGGCGGCGGGCACGACCGGGACGCCGCCGATCCGGTGGTCGGCGACCAGCGGGTCGGCGGCCCTGAGGGTGATCCGGCGGGCGCTCATGTGCGCAGCCCGAAGCGGCCGGTGGCCCGCACGAGGCCGTTCACCTGGATGTCGACGGCGTGCTCGCCGGGGTAGTACGTGCGGGTCTGGATCTCCCTGATGGGGTGGGACTTCTCCAGCGTGCGCTTCTCGCCGGGGCCGAGTTCGAGCGTGGTCAGCTTGAAGACCTTGGGGATGCTGCGCCCGTTCTTGCGGACGTGGTGCACCACGTAGTCGATGGCGAGGCTGTGCCGGCGGTCGTCGGTGTTCTCGATGTCGAAGTCGATGACGAGGGTGTCGCCGACGGTGACCGCGTCCGGGGAGATCCGCAGCCGGGGTACGAGCACGTGCTCGCCGCCGGTCGCCCCGAGGAGGGCCAGGGCCTGCTGGTCGCCCTTCTTCACGAGGGTGCGCAGGCCGTGCTTGACGATCCAGCGGGTCTCCGGGGTGGGGCTCTCCTCCAGCCAGCGCAGCGCGGTGTCGAGGGCGACCTGGGGGTGGTCCTTGGAGATGTCGTTGAGGTTGTTGGCGACGGACTTGCGCACGTACTCGGAGGAGTCGCTGCGCAGCGGTTCGAGGATCTCCAGGACCGGGTGCGGGTCCTTGACGAAGACGGTGAGCGTGCGGTGCCAGGGCAGCCGGGAGCGGACGCCCTCGGTGGCCAGCCGGCGCACGTTGTGGCTGGGGCTGACGGCCCAGCGGGCGACCCGCTCCATCGTCAGCTCGTAGTGCTGCTCGAGGTAGGGCCGGATGGCGTACTCGCCGGTGTGCCGCTTGGTGATCTCCTCGATGGCGTCGAGGGACAGCTCGGGGTGGTCGAGGCCGTACTCCTCGACGAAGCGGGCCACCGGCATGAGGAACCAGCTGCTGTTGAACATGCCCTCGCCCTCGGCGAGTTCGTCCTCGAGGATCGCGAGGAGGATCGGCACGGCCGCCGTGTAGTCCGCGGGGAGCCGCGTCCGCAGCCCTTCCGCGAGGACCATCACGCGGTCCTTCAGCTCCAGTCCGGGGATCCGCTTCTCGACCTCGGCCGCATAGTCCTCCACGTCGAAGCCGGGGTGGACGGCCCGGATCTTGCCGCCGATGAGGCGGGCCGCGTCACCGTTGAAGTGACGCTTCAGTCCGTACTCGCTAGCCATGGTGCTGGTGCCTCTCGTTCCTGTGGTGCGGGTGTTGCCTGTCTTGCGGGTCCTGCGGGTCCTGCGGGTGGTTCGGGGTGGTGGTGCCGGGAGTGGGCGTGGGCGGGGAGACCCAGTACCGCTGCCGGTTGAAGGGGTAGGTGGGCAGGGTCGTCGTCCGATGGCCCTTGCCGGCATGCACACCGGCCCAGTCCACGACTCCCGACCCGGAGTTCGCGTAAGCGGCCAGAGCGGCATGCACCTCGGCCTGGTCGACACGGTCACGCCGCAACGTGGTCAGCCACACCGGCTCACCCCCGTGCCACGACGCCCGCGCCAACGACGTCAACTGCGGCTGGGAACCGATCTCCCACACCACACCCGCACCCACCGAACCCACCAACGCGACAGCCTCCGCAAACCGCACCGGCTCACGAATCCCCCGCGCCCAATGCCCCGGATCCACCGCCGACCCCGCCGTGTGCCACCCACCCGTCACCGACGAAGCGAACGCCACCGAAGGAGCCGACAACACCGCCCCCGACACCGCCTCGGCGAACGGTGCAACCGCACCCTCCATCAAAGCCGAATGGAAAGCGTGGCTCACCACCAACGGCTGCGACCGCAGACCCGACTCCTCACGGAACCGCGCCACCGCACCCGCAGGACCCGAAACCGTCACCACCCTGGGCGAGTTGAACGCCGCCACCTCAACCCCAGGGAAACGAGACAGCGCCTCCAGGACCGCGTCCGCGTCCCCGTGCACCGCCGCCATCGCACCCTCACCCGGCTGCGACTCCATCAACCGACCCCGCACCACCGCCAGACGCAGCAGATCCCCCAGACCCACCACACCCGCAGCCCACGCAGCCGTCAACTCACCCAGACTGTGACCCACCACCACATCCGCACGCACCCCCACCGACTCCAACCACCGCACCAACCCCACCTGCACCGCCACAATCCCCACCTGAGCGAACCGGGTGCGGCCGAGGGTGCCGGAGGCGTCGGTGAACAGCAGGTCCAGCAGCGGGACTTCCAGCTGACCGGCGAGCAGGTCGGCGCACTCGTCGAGCGCCGCCCGGAACGCCGGCTCCGTGCGGTAGAGCCCCTGGCCCATGCCCGTGTACTGGGAGCCCTGCCCGGTGAACATGAAGGCGACCGGCGCGGAGCTCCGGCCGCCCTTGCGGGCGACGGCGGAGGTGCCGGAGGCGATGTCCCGCAGCGCGACCGCGAGCTCCCCCGCGTCACGCCCCGAGACGACCGCGCCGAACCTGCCCTCCGCCCGGCCGGTGTTGGCCGTGAAGGCGAAGTCGCCCACGCGGTCCTCGTCCACGGCGGCCAGGGCGTCCGCGTAGGACCCGGCCAGCGCGCGGACGGTGGACTCGTCGGCCGCGTCCACACGTACGACGTACGACTCCTGCGCCACGACCTCGCGGGCCGGGGCCGCGGGCGGCTCCTCGACGATCACGTGGGCGTTGACCCCGCCCATCCCGAACGCGCTCACCGCGCCACGACGCGGACCGTCCTCGGGACGCGGCCACTCCTTCACGCCGTCGGCCAGGTAGAACGGGGTGTCCTCGAAGCGGATGTGGTCGTTGGGCCGCACCACGTGCAGCGACGGCGGGATCAGGCCCCGCTCCATCGACAGCAGCAGCTTGACGAGTCCGGCGAGACCCGCGGCGGGCTCCAGATGACCGACGTTGCTCTTGAGCGAGCCGAGCGCGCAGAACTGCGAACGGTCCGTCGTCGCACGCCACGCACGCGTCAGGCCGTCGACCTCGATCGGGTCACCCAGACTCGTCCCCGTGCCGTGCGCCTCCACCAGGCCGATCGACTCCACCGGCACGTCGGCGTCCGCGAGGGCGGCGGTGATGACCTCCGCCTGGGCGCGCGGGCTGGGCGCCGAGTAGCGCGTGGTACGGCCGCCGTGGTTCACGGCCGCGCCCTTGACGACGCCCCGGATCCGGTCGCCGTCGCGCAGCGCGTCGTCGCAGCGCCGCAGCACCACGGCCACGGCGCCCTCACCGGGGACGAAGCCGTCGGCGGTGCTGTCGAAGGCGCGGCTGCGGTGGCGCGGGGAGAGCGCCATCATGTCGCCCATCGACCGGAAGTACTCCGGGCTGATGCCGGCGTGCACGGCGCCGATGACCGCCGTGTCGATGTCGCCGGAGCGCAGGTGCTGGAGCGCGGAGTGCAGGGCGACCAGCGACGACGAGCAGAGCGTGTTGACGACCGTGCTGGGGCCGCGCCAGTCCATCAGGTACGAGAGCCGGTTGGCGATCATCGCCTCCAGGCCCAGGCCGCGGCCCTCGGGCACGCCGTGGCGGACGCGCTCCTCGTGGTAGTGGTCGTGGCTGTAGGCGATCCACAGCCCGGTGCGGGCCTCGTCGGCGCGGGCGCCGCCGCGTCCGCCGTCCTCCAGTGCCTCCCAGATCGTCTCGTAGACGATGCGGGCCTGCGGGTCGATCAGCGGCGCCTCGCGGGCGGATATCCGGAAGGGGGCCGGGTCGAACTCGTCGACCCGGTCGAGGAAGGAGGCGTACGGGAGGGGTCCGGCGGTGTCGCCCCGACGGCTCTCGGGCAGCGGGCCGACGGTGTCGCGGCCCTCGACGAGCAGGTCGGCGAAGGCGGTCAGCGAACCGGCGGTGGGCAGCCTGACCGCGGCGCCCACGACCGCGACGTCGCGCGGCCGGGTCGCGGGGGCGGCCCCGCCGGGCGCGGACGCGGCCTCGTCGGATGCGCGGGGCCTGGGGACGGCCGTGATGCCCGCCGCCGTGGCGGGCGCCCGCTGCGGCTCCGGGGACCGGGGCGGCGCCGGCGGGACCACCGGAGGCGCCGGGGCCACGGGGGCCGGCTCCACCACGGGGGCCGCCTCGGCGACCGGGGGCGCCGGGGTCCGCGGGGCCGCCTGGGTCGCAGCGGGCTCCGTCACCGCCGGGGCCGTCAGAGCCTCGGGGGCCTGCGGGGTTTGCGGGGCCTCGGGGGCCTGCGGGGCGGACGGGCTCGGGAGGCGGTCGACGAGCTCCGGGGCCTCCTCCGTCAGGAAGTCGGCGAACTGGCGGGGCGTCGGGTACTCGAAGAAGACCGTCGGGTAGAGGGACAGGTCGTGTTCCCGGGAGATCCGCTCGCTCAGCCCCACCAGGCCGACGGAGTCGAAGCCGGCGGAGAGGAACTCGGTGTCGGCGTGCTCCTCGGACGTGCCGGTCAGCGCCAGGAACCAGGCCAGCGCCCGCGCGGACGGCGTACCGACCGCGGCGGCGGGGGCGGCCTGGACCGCCGGAGCGGCGGGCGCGGCGGCGGGCTCGGCCGGGAGCGGTGCGACGGCGGCGGGGACGGGCCCGGCGGCCGGGGTGACCGGGGCCGGAGCGGCCGGGGCCGGAGCCGGAGCGGCCGGAGCCGGGGTGGCCGGAGCCGGAGCGGCCGGGGCCGGAGCCGGAGCGGCCGGAGCCGGGGTGGCCGGAGCCGGAGCGGCCGGGGCCGCGGCGGGCCCGGTGGCGGTGGCGTCGGTCGCGGGGTCCTCGCGGAACGCCATCGCCGGGACGCGCTTGGAGGACATGTCGCCGAAGACCAGCAGCGGCGTGCCCGACTCGTCGGTGACGGTCTGGGTGACCCGGCACGCCTCGTCGTTCCAGAAGGCGATCTCGGTACGGACGTACGCGGCGTCGTCCAGCGGGCCCAGGACGTCGAGCCGACCGACCGACAGCGGGATGAACGCGGAGGCGTCGGCGGTGCCGAAGACCGGGTTGGCCGGGTCGATGGCCGCTACGGTCACGCTGTCCAGGAGGCCCGGGAAGAGCTGGACGCCGGGCGGGTTCAGCTCCCGCTGGCGGGGGCCCTCGATCCGGGCGAGGGTGCCGCCGTCCGGCAGGCTCGCCACCCAGGAGATGTTCCGGTAGTAGCGCCCGTGGTGGTAGCCGATGCGCCGCAGCCACCGGTACATGCCGGAGCCCGCGTGGAGGGCGGAGCCGGCGCAGTCGGCCAGCAGGGCGGCGACCGGGAGGCGGGGCGCCGGCTCGGCACGGGTGGCGAGGCGGCCGGTGACGAAGACGTCGCCGGTCTCGCCGTCCTCCACCCGGAACCGCCCGTCCCCGTCGACCCGGCCGACCACGCGGCGCGCCCCGGCGGGGATGAGGGGGCGGTGGAAGAGGACGTCCGTCGCGCCGTGGAACGGCTCGCCGCGCAGGGCGGCGCCCTCGCGCAGGAAGTCGAACCAGGCGACGCCCGGGAGCATCAGCGTGCGGTACACGGAGTGCTGGGCGATGGGCACCTCGCCGGGCCCGAACACCCGGGCGTAGGTGTATCCGGCGGGTCCGTCGTCGGCCACCAGCTCGGCGGGCGAGCCCGGTTCGGCGGACCGCAGCGGCTCGGCGAGGTCCAGGGCGCGTCCGCGCGGCTGGGCGACCGGCAGCAGGCGCTTGCTCCACGCGGCGGCGCCGGTGCTCTTCTGGAACGCGGCCCAGTCGATGTCGCGTCCGGCCTCGAACAGTTCGGCGGCGATCGCGGCCAGTACGGTCGCGGCGGTCCGCTCGTCGTGCGCCCCGGCCAGGCGCGCGCCGACGTCGGGGCCGCCGGTGCCAAAGGCGGCGGTGTCCGGGTGTCCGGCGTCGCGGGCCGGGTCGCCGTCGCGCCGCAGGACCTCGCCGAGCGCCTGCTCCAGCGGCAGGCCGCCCCGTACGAAGTCGGCGACCGCCTCCCAGCCGGGCGGGAGGTCGACGGCGCCGCCGGGCAGCCCCAGGTCGCGCAGCGCGATGGCGAGGGCGACCCCGGAGAGGATGCGGAGCAGTTCGCCGGAGAACGCGGCGAGCGGGGTGCCGGTGGCCGTCTCGAAGAGGCGCACGACCTCGTGCACGGCGGGGGTGGAGCGGTCGAGGGCGGTGAGCCACGCGGGCGGCGCGGCGGCGGCCTCGGGACGTACGGAGACGGTGGCGCGGGACGTGCCGGCGCCGGTGCCGGGGGCTCCGGGCGTCAGGAGCCTGGCGCGCAGGGCGGCCGTCAGCTCCCGCGCGTCCTCGCCGACGACCGCCAGCCGCACGGCGCGGTGCGGGCGGGCGAGCCGGGCGGTGGCGCACACGTCCGCCAGCTCCTCGGGCCGGTCCTGGAGGGACGGCAGGAACTGGACCCACTGGGCGCACAGTTCGCGCAGCCCGTAGGCGGTGTCGGCGGAGAGCGTCAGGACGTGGACGGGCCGACGGGCCCCGGCGGGAGCCGTCCCGGCCCGGCGGGCCGGGACGGGGACCGCCTCGGCCACGACGTGCGCGTTGGTGCCGCCGAAGCCGAAGCCGCTCACGGCGGCCCGGCGGACCGGCGCGTCGGGCCAGGGCCGGGCGGTCTCGGGCAGGTGGAAGGGGCTGTCGGCCAGGTTGAGGCGGGGGTTCGGGGACTCGACGGCCACGGCCGGTACGGTGCCCTCGCGCAGCGACACGATGATCTTTGCGAGTCCGGCGAGCCCGGAGGCCGAGTGGAGGTGGCCGATCCGGCGCTTGACCGAGCCGAGCGCGACCGAGTTGCGCGGCACGCCGTGGCGCCCGAAGACCTCGGTGAGGGCCCGCACCTCGATGGGGTCGCCGATGGCGGTGCCGGTGCCGTGCGCCTCGACGTACTGCACGGTCGCCGGGTCGACGGTCCGGTACACCTTGTCGAGCAGGTCGATCTGGGCTTCCAGGTTGGGCGTGGTGACGCCCATGGTGCGGCCGTCGTTGTTGACCGCGACCCCGCTGATCGCGCCGAGGACCAGGTCCCCGTCGCGCAGCGCCGCCGCCATCGGCTTCAGCACCAGGGCGGCGGCCCCCTCGCCGGGGACGTAGCCGTTGGCCCGGCTGTCGAAGGTGTGGCAGAGCCCGTCCGGGGAGAGCGCCCCGGTGCGGGAGAGGAGGACGAAGGTCAGCGGGTCGATCAGCAGGTCGACCGCGCCGACGAGGGCCACCTCGCAGCTTCCGGACGCGAGGCTCTGGCAGGCGAGCCAGACCGCCGAGAGCGACGAGGAGCAGGCCGTGTCGACGACGAGGCTGGGGCCCGCGAGGTCGAAGCGGTCGGACAGCCAGGCCGCCATGAAGTTCTGCGAGCGGCCCCACAGGGCGGCCGGGCCGGGCCCGGCGGCGCCGGCCGGGGCGGGCGCCGCCGGGTCCGGGAGGCCGCCGGGCGCGACCGTGCCGCGGCCCCGGTCGAAGCCGTAGGCGTTCATCCGGGCGCCGATGAACACGCCCGCGTCGAGCCTGCGGCGCGCGCCCAGGTAGCCGGAGTCCTCCAGGGCCCGGGCGCCGACCTCCAGCATGACCCGCTGCTGCGGGTCGAGGAGGACGGCGTCCTCGGCGGTCATGCCGAAGGCCTCGTGGTCGAAGGAGAACGGGTCGACCAGGAAGGCGCCCCGGTGGTGGGTGCCGCGGTGCGGCGCCTCGCCGAGGTACAGGTGGCGGGCCCACCGGCTCGGCGGGACCTCGCCGACCTCGACGCCGTCGCCGCCCAGCATGGCCGTCAGGTCGGTCACGTCCTCGGCGCCGGGGAGCCTTACCGCGAGGCCGATGACGGCGATGCGGGTGTCGAGCTCGCTCACAGTTGTCCTTTCGTGTCGCTCGCCGGTCATGCGCGGACCACCCCGCGTCCGCCGTCGCGGTCGAGCAGGGGGCGCAGCAGGGCGCTGAGGGCGGAGCCGGCGGTCCCGTCGTGGTCGGGCGCGGAGGTGTGCGCCGCGGGTGCGGGCGCGGGCGGGGCCGCGGGCGCCGGAGGACCGGCGGGTACGGCCGGATCGGCGGGTACGGCGAGGGCGGCGAGTTCGGCCGCGATGTCGTCGGCCGTACGGGCCCGCATGAGGAGGGACGGGTCGACGGTGAGGCCGCCGCCCCGTTCGAGGGCGGTGGTCAGTTCGGCGATCATCAGGGAGTCCAGGCCGAGCCCCTGGAGGGGCCGGTCACCGGGGTCCTCCCCCAGCACGTGGAGGAAGGCGTCCCGGACGCGGGCGCGCATGGCGGTGGTGTCCCGCCGGGCTCCCGCCGCCTCCGTCCCGGCCCCAATGGAGGCCGCGGCCGGGGCGGTGGCCGGGGCGGCGGCGGGCGCGGCCGGTACCGCGGCCGGGATGACCGGGGCGGCGATGGCCGCGGGCCGCTCCCCCGCCGTGGCGGGCGCGGTGCCGGGGAAGACGACGGCGCCGCCCGACCGCAGGTGGTCGATGAACGCGTCGAGCGCTTCCTCGGCGCCGACCGAGTACGCGGCGGAGAAGGTGTCGTCGGCCTTCATCCCGATGCCCGTCCAGTTCGGCCAGGCGTGCGCGGTGACCGCGGTGACCTCGTCGTCCTCCCGCTCGGCGAGCGCCAGCTGGAAGGCGTTGGCGAGGCTGTAGTCGACCAGTCCGCGGCCCGCCAGGGCCTGGGTGCCGGCGATGGAGGAGACGAGGACGGCGAAGTCGGCGCGCCGCTCCTTGGCCAGGCGGACGACGTGCAGCGAGCCGGCCACCTTGGGCGCGAGCACCTTCTCGGCGTCGCTCCAGGGGCGGCGGTGCATCGCCCCGAAGGGGTTGACCCCGCCGGAGGCGTGCACCACGCCGACGAGCCGGCCCCAGCGCCGGCCGAGCCGGTCCGCGACGGCGGCGAGGGCCGCCGGGTCGGAGACGTCGCACGGCAGGTACTCGACCTCGGCGCCGCCGTCCGCCAGCTCCCGCAGCGCCTGCGCGCGGGTGGCGTCGAGGGCCGACCGGCCGACGACGGCGACGCGCCGGGCGCCTCGCGCGACGAGACGCTCGGTCAGCCGCAGCCCGACGGCTCCGAGCCCCCCGGTGACCAGGCAGTAGCCCTCGTCCGGGAGGGAGTAGGGGCGGCCGGGCCGGGCGGGCGCGGTCTCCGGGACGTAGCGGACGCCCTGCCGGTAGGCGGCGACGGTGGTCCCCGCGTCGGCCGGGTCGGCACCGGAGGGGCCTTCCGGGGCGCCGGACGCCAGTGCGGCGAGCTCGGCGGCCAGGTGGGCGGCCTGGGCGGCGGCCGGGTCGGCGGGGTCCAGGTGGACGACGGCGGTGGGCCGGCGGCCCTCGGCGCCCGCGGCCCGCACGGCCATGGCGGTCGCGGCCCGGACCGGGTCCGGACCGGCGCCGCCGCCGTGCGCGGCGGGCGTGTCCTGCGCGGCGTGACCGGTCCGGGCGGCGGAGTGGAGGTCCACCCCGCCGAACGAGGCCCAGAGCACACCGGCACGCTGCGGCAGCGTCCTCATCAGGTCGCCCAGCTCCGCCCAGAACGCGCCGATCTCGGCGGGGTCCGCGTGGCGGGTGTCTCGGGCGCCGACCACGAGCGCGGCGTCGGCGGGCGCACCGGGCGCGACGACGGTCACGCCCCGGTCCCGCAGCAGCCCGGTCAGGGCCTGCCCGAGGGCGGGGTCGGCGGCGGCCAGGCTCACCGTCGCCGGTCCGGCGGAGGCCGCCGGGGTCAGGGCGCGGGCGTGCCACCGGACCCGTACGGCCGGTGTGCCCGGCCGCCCGTCGCGCGCCGGGGTCCCGGCGTGGTCGGGGCGGTCGGCCTCCTCGGGGCCGCGCCAGAACGGGGTCCCGGCGAACGGGTAGGTGGGCAGGTCCGTGACGCGGGCTCCCGCGGGGGACAGCCCGGCCCAGTCGACGTGCGCGTACCCGGCCCTGGCCAGCTCCGCCGCCCCGGCCGGGCGGCCGGGGGCGGCGGTGGTCCCGCTGAGGGCCGCCGCCGCGTCGGCGGTGAGGTCGATGTCGACGCGGGCGACGGGCAGGGACCCGTCCGCGACGGAGCGGAGCGCCGCCGCGAGGTCCGCCGCCGAGCGTCCGTGCACGGCGGTCTGGAACTCGAGTGCGGACCGGCCGGTGTTGGCGGTGTGGCACAGGTCGGCGGTCTCGGCGGCGTCGCGCGCCGTCTCGAAGCGGGCGGCGTACGCGGCGGCCAGTGTCCGTACGGCCGTCTCGTCCGCGCCGGTGACGCGCACCGCGAACGACTCCGGGGCGGGTACGTCCCGGACCGGGGCGGTGGGTGCTTCCTCCAGGATGACGTGGGCGTTGACCCCGCCCATCCCGAACGCGCTCACCGCGCCACGACGCGGACCGCCCTGCGGACGCGGCCACTCCATGACCCGGTCCGCCAGGAAGAACGGCGTGTCCTCGAAACGGATGTGGTCGTTGGGCCGCACCACGTGCAGCGACGGCGGAACCATGCCCCGCTCCATCGACAGCAGCACCTTCACCAGACCCGCCAGACCGGCCGCCGGCTCCAGATGACCCACGTTCCCCTTCAGCGAACCGATCGCACAGAACTGCGAACGATCCGTCAGCGCACGCCACGCACGCGTCAGCCCCTCGACCTCGATCGGATCGCCCAGACTCGTCCCCGTGCCATGCGCCTCCACCAGACCGATCGACTCCACCGGCACCCCCGCGTCCGCGAGCGCGGCGGAGATCACCGACTGCTGCGCCGCACTGCTCGGCACCGTCAACCCACTCGTCCGGCCACCGTGGTTCACCGCCGTGCCCTTGATGACACCGCGCACCCGGTCACCGTCACGCAGAGCCGCCCGCAGCGGCTTCAGCACCACCGTCACCACACCCTCACCCGGCACGAACCCGTCCGCACCCGAGTCGAACGGCCGCGAGCGGCCGGAGGGCGACAGGGCGCGCAGGTTCCGCATGGCGACGTAGTGCAGCGGGGACATGGCGACCCGGACACCGGCGACGAGGGCCTGCTCGCACTCCCCCGCGCGGATGCTGCGCACCGCCGTGTGCAGCGCCACCAGCGACGACGAGCACAGCGTGTCGATCGTCATGCTCGGCCCGTGCAGATCCAGGAAGAAGCTCACCCGGTTCGCCAGGAAGGCGTTGTGGTTGCCCAGGCCCGCCGGGGCGTCCAGCTCCGGGGAGAGGTTGTAGTCCTTGTAGTGCTGGTAGCTGGCCCCGACGAACACGCCGGTGGCGGGGATCAGTCCGCGCGGCGGCAGGCCGGCCGACTCCAGCGCCTCCCAGGTGGTGCGGAGCAGCCAGCGGGCCTGCGGGTCGAGCGCCTCGGCCTGCTTGGGGAAGAAGTCGAAGAACCGGGCGTCGAACTCCTCGACGCCGTCGAGGAACCCGCCCATGTCCGGCTCCCGCCCGTCGGCGTACCGGCCCCAGCGGCGTGCCGGAGCGGGGCCGACCCGGTCGCCGGACCCGGCCAGCACGTCCCACAGGCCCTGCGGGTCCGTGGCGCCGGGCAGTGCCACGGCCATCCCGATCACGGCCACGTCGTCGGCGGAGGCGGCCTCGCCGGGGTCCGCGCCGTAGAGCGCGGCCGGGTCGGCGGCCTGGACGGCGGCGGGGGTGGCCTGGGCGGCGGTCCGACCGATGGGGGCCTGGGCGGACGCCTCGTGAACGGCCTGGCCGGTGACCGGCCCGGCGGCCTCGCCGGTGGCACGCGGCGCGGCTCCGGCGGCGGGCGCCGCCTCGGCCCCGGGCCGGCCGAAGGCGTCCTCCGGGGCCAGTTCGGCGACGTGGGCGGCGAGGGTGCGGCAGTCGGCGGCGTCCAGGACGTCCGTCGGGCTGAGCGGCACCCCGTACCGCTCGTCCAGGTCGGCGGCGACGGCCGTCGCGAGCATGGAGTCGATGCCGACGGCGGACAGCGAGGTGGTCGCGGTGATCCGGGGGTCGTGCAGGGCCGCCCGCACCACCTCGACGACGGCCGCCTCGGCCGCCGCGAGCCGCGCCGAGCGGGGCGCGGGCGCGTCCGCGCCCCCGCCCGCGTCGGCGGGGGTGCCGGTGCCGGTGGCGCCGGCGGCGCTGCCGGTTGCCGTGGAGGTCGTGCTCGCGCCCGTGGCGTTGCCGGTCACCGTCCGGTACTCGACGCCGTCGAGGCGGACCAGGACCCGGCCGTCGGCCGCCAGCAGGCTGGCGTCACCGCGCCGTACGCCGTCGGCGCCCGGCTCGGCACCGTCCAGCAGCACGAACGCGGTGTGCGCGGGGTCGCCCCAGCGCGCCGCCCGGTCGATGGAGACCGGCAGGAAGGTGCCGGTCGGTGCCTCGGGGTCGGCGAGCGTGAGCACCGCCATGGCCTGGAGGGCGGCGTCGAGCGCCGCCACCTCGGCCTCCAGAGGGCCGGCGGCCTGGATGTCGACGCGGGCCAGGACCCGGCGGGGGCCGTAGTGGACCTCGGCGATCGACCGCAGCGGGGCCGTCAGCTCCATGCCCTTGGCGGCGAACCAGGCGTAGAGGCCCGCGGGCGCCAGGTCGCGGCCCAGTTCCGCGCGCAGGGCGTCCAGGTCCGCCGGGGCGGGCGCGGGCCCGGCCTGGGCGGCGCCGGTGGTGAGCCGGGCGATGGTGCGGCCGGCGTGCCGGAAGGCGGCCGGGCCGGTGCGGCCCGGCTCGTCCAGGTCGCTGGTCAGCGCGTGCGGGCCGCTCCCCCGGCCGGTGAAGGCGACGGCGCGCACCTCGCCGGCCGCCCGCAGTCCGAGGGCGAGGGGCACGGCGCCGGGCACGGTGTCCTCGCCGAGCACGCGGTGTGCGCGCGAGAGCCTGCGCACGGCCTCGGCCACGTCCTCGCCCCGGGCCGCGGCCTCGCCCCGGGCCGCGGCCGACGTGCCCGAGGGCGCGGCGGCGGCGGTGAGGGCGGCCGCGCCGAACGGGTACGGCGGCAGCGGCCGGCGGCGTACCGCCGGGTCCGGGTACACGGACGTCCAGTCGACGGCCTTGCCCCCGGCGTGGCGCAGGGCGTGGACGCCGAGCCCGGCCGTCGCGCTCTCCACCACGGCGGAGCCGCGCACGACGGTGCCGGGGGCCCGGTCGGCGAGCCGCAGGGCGTGGTCCAGTCCGGCGCCGATCTCCTCGGCGGTGCCGCCGAGCACGGCGATCCGGTACGCCCGGTGGTCGCGTCCGACGGCGCTGGAACGGCACAGTTCCCGCAGGCCGGAGGCGGTCTCCCCGCGTAGCAGGGCCCGCGTGTCCGCGATGCGCCGCAGCAGGGCCTCCGGGGTGTGGCCGGAGAGGACGAGCAGGTGCTCGTCCGGGGCGCCGTCCGCGTGGGCGGCCTCGGCGGCCGGTCCGCCGCCGGTCCCGCCGGAGCGGTCGCCTCCGACGTACTCCTCGACGACGACGTGGGCGTTGGTGCCGCCCATGCCGAAGGAGCTGACGCCGAAGCGCCGCGGCCCTGCCGAGGTCCACGGGCGGGGCTCGGTCGGGATCTCGAACGGCCCGGTGGACAGGTCGAGGTGGCTGCTGGGCTTGTCGAACCCGGCGACCGGGGGGATCTCCCCGTGCCGCAGGCACAGCAGGGCCTTGACGAGTCCGGCGAGCCCGGCGGCGGGCTCCAGGTGCCCGATGTTGCCCTTGACGGCGCCGAGGTGGCACGGACCCTCGCGGTCGGGGTCGCCGCCGAACACCTCGGTGAGGGCGGCGATCTCGATGGGGTCGCCGAGCCGGGTCGCGGTGCCGTGGGTCTCGATGAGGGAGATGTCGGCCGGGGCGAGCCCGGCGTCGTCCAGCGCCGCGCGGACGACGGCGGCCTGGGCCTCGCTGCGGGGCACGGGCAGGGCGCTGCCGCGCCCGCCGTGGTTGACGGCCGTGCCCCGGACGACGCCCCAGATCAGGTCGCCGTCGCGCTCCGCGTCCGCGAGCGGCTTCAGCAGGACGGCGAGGGCTCCCTCGCCGGGCAGGAAGCCGTCCGCGTGCTCGTCGAAGGGCTTCGGCAGGCCCTCCGACAGGGCGCCGAGCTGGCTGAGGCTGCGGTAGTACCACGGCGTCAGGCCGACCTGGCAGGCCGCCACGATCGCGGCGCCGCAGTGGCCGGCGCGGAGCGCGGCGACCGCCTGCTGGAGCGCGACGAGCGAGGACGAGCAGAGCGTGTCGACGGTCTGCGAGGGGCCGGTGAGGTCGAGGGCGTAGGAGATCCGGTTGGCGAGCACCGCGTTCATGGAGCCGAGCGCGGTGTGCGGGCCCACGGTCTCCAGTCCCCGCGTGTCGCGGTGGTGGGTGTAGGTCGCGCCGACGAAGACGCCGATGTCGCGGCGGCCGGCGAGGCCGGCGTCGTCCCGCACCGCCCAGGCGTGCTCCAGCAGCAGCTTCTGCTGGACGTCCATCTCCTCGGCCTCGCGCACGGAGATGCCGAAGAAGGCCGGGTCGAACCGGTCGGCGCCGGAGAGGAAGGCGCCCTTGCGGCAGTACGTGCCCGTCATGCGGGGCCCGCGCTGCTCGTAGTGGGCGTCGACGTCCCAGCGTTCGGCGGGTACGTCGGTGAAGGCGTGGCCGCCCGCGCGCAGCAGCGGCCACAGCTCCGCCACGCCGCCGGGGGCGCCGGGAAGGTCGCCGGACACGGCGACGACGGCGACGTCCAGGTCGCGTCCGCCGGGCGCCGGGCGCCGGGGGCGGCGCGGGGCGGCGGGGGCGGGGACGGCCTCGGGAGCGGTCGCGGGACCGGCTTCGGACCGGGCCGCGCCCCCGGAGAGGGCGGACTCGGCGGACCGGGCGGACCCGGTGTCCTCGGCGGGCCGGGTCGCCTCGGCGGCGGTCTCGGCCGCCGCCCCGGGGGTCTCGCCCCCGGCCGGCTCCGGCAGGGCCGCCGCCGCGCCGTAGCGCTCGGTCAGCGCCTCCGCCAGTTCGTCGAAGGCGCCGTACTCCAGGAAGAGCGTGGCCGGGAGGCTGACGCCCCATCGGCGGGACAGCTCCTCGGACAGCTCGACGCTCATGATCGAGCTCATGCCGTACTCCGACAGGGGCGCCTCGCGGTCGAGGGACGCGACCCCCAGCCGTTCCACGAGGAACGCCGCCAGCGCGTCGGCGACGCGCTCCACGGCGTCCCCGGCGGCCGCACCGGTGCCGTCGGCACCCCCCGCCTGCCCGGAGACGGCGGCGCCGCCCCCCGCGGGTGCGGCGGCGGAGGCCGGGGCGGAACCGGCACGGACCTCCGGGTCGTCCGGCTCGACGATCTCGGTGCCGGCGTCCGGGTGGGCGATGACGAGCTGCCGGGCGGGCCGCTCCGTCCCCAGGACGGCCATGAGGGCGTCCAGGCCCTCGGCGGTGGTCAGCGGCCGGACGCCGCGCGCCCGGAGCTGGTCCGCGACGGCGGTGCCCATGCCGACCTCGCCCCACAGGCCCCAGTCGACGCTGAGCCACGGCGCGCCGTGCGCGTGGGCGTAGCCGTCGAGGTAGGTGTTGGCGGCGGCGTAGCCGCCCTGCCCGAGGTTGCCGAAGGTGCCGGAGACGGAGGCGAACAGCACCGCGAAGTCCAGGTCCAGCCCGGCGACGGCGGCGGCCAGCTCGCGTACCCCGTCGGCCTTGGGCCGCATCACGGCCGCGACGTCCTCGGCGGTGGCGCTGCGGATCAGCCCGTCCTTGAGGGTGCCCGCGGCGTGGATGACGCCGTGCACCTCGCCGTGCTCCCGGCGCATCCGCTCCACCAGGGCCGTCAGGGCGCCGGGGGCGGTGATGTCGGCGCTGTAGGAGACGGCCAGGCAGCCGTGGGCGGCGAGGGCGGCGGCCCGCTCGTCGGAGCCGGGGTTCCCGCCGGAGCGGGAGACCAGCGCGACGACGCCGGCGCCCTCGCGGGCGAACCGCTCGGCCACCTCCAGGCCCAGGCCGCCGTGGCCGCCCAGGACGAGGTAGCGTCCGCCGGGCCGGACGGGGCCCTGCCCGGCGGGGCGCGGCGGGGTGTACGCCGAGCGGTCGCGCACCCGTACGGGCACGTGCCGGACGCCGTCGCGGTAGCCGGTCTCGACGGGCCCGCGGGCGTCGCCGAGTTCCGCCACGAGGGCGGGCAGCAGGGTGCCGGGGGCGCCGCCGAGGTCGACGACGCGCGGACGCAGGCCCGGGTACTCGATGGCGGCGGTGCGCATCAGGCCCCACAGGGCGGCGCGGGCGGGGACCGGCCGGTCGCCGTCGGCGACGGGCTGGCCGTCGCGGGTCACGACGAGGAAGCGGGACTTGCGCTGCCGCTCGCCGAGGGTCCGCAGGGCGGCGAGGCAGGCGTACAGGCCGAGGCCCAGCTCCTCCTCCTCGCCCCGGCCGCCGTCGGCCGGGCCGTCGGCGTTCCACAGGTGGACCACGCCCGCGACGGGGTCGCCGACCTGCTCCCACAGCGCCCGGAAGGCGTCCGGGTCGAGCCGCTCCAGCGTCAGCCGGTCGGGGCCGGAGGCGCCGTCCGGCGGCGCGGCCGGGCCCGCGGCGACCTCCACGACGCGGGCGCCGTCGGCGCGCAGCGCCTCGGCGGCGCCGGTGCCGAGCCGGTCGGCCGGGCCGTGGTGGAGGACCACCCAGGTGCCGGTCGCCGCCTCGCGGCGGGCGGCGTCGCCCTCCTCGGGGCGCCAGTCGATGCGGGAGACGGGCAGCGGCTCCCGCCGGACGGCGGCCGGGTCGGGGGTCCGCGCCGCGCCGGCCTCCGTGGCGGAGGCCGGCGAGGCGGCGGCCGTCGAGGCCGCCGCGCCGGGTGTGCGCGTCACGGTGGTCGTACGCCGCATCCGCACGCCCTGGAACTGGGCGAGGACGTCACCGGCGGGGCCCAGCAGCAGCGCGTCGGCGGTGGCGTAGGCACCGTCGTCGCTCGTGCGGCGGACGTGGACGGTGACCTCTCCCGTCAGCGCCGACAGGTCGGTGAAGAGGGCGAGCCGCTCCACACCGATCGGCAGCATGGGATACGGGCCGTCCTCGCCCGTCAGGTCCTGCAGGGCGCAGCTGACGACCTGGAAGACGCCGTCCACCAGCAGCGGGTGGGCGTACCAGGGCATCGGTTCGGCGTCGGACCGCAGGGTGGCGCGGGCCGTTCCGCCGTCTCCGACGGACAGCGCGCGGACGGTGCGGAAGTCGGGACCGTACTGGAGTCCCTCGCGCTCCCAGCCGGTGTAGAGGCGGTCCGGGGCGATGTCCCGGGCGGCGGGCCCGTGGTCCGCGTCGGCGCGCGGGGGCCGCGCGTCCGCCGGGAGGAACCGTCCGGCGCCGGTCGACAGCTGCTTGCGGCTGCCGGCCGCGACGGTGGTCAGCTCGAAGCGGGTCCGGTCGGTGCCGGGGGTCACGTCGAGGCGGACCGGCGCGCTGGCGCGGTCGGCGATCATCAGGGGGCGGAGGAACGACACGCCGGTCAGCTCCAGGGGAGCGAACGGCCGGCGCCTCGCCACGCCGACGAGCGCCATCTCCAGCTGCACGGCGGCGGGCAGCAGCCCGGTCCCCGCGGAGCGGTGCTGGGCGATGAAGGGCTCCTGGCCCGTGAAGGTCTTCTCGTACGTCTCGGCGGGATGCGTCACTGTCCCTCGCTCCGGTGCTCGTAGTGACGGTCGAAGAGCGGGTGGCCCAGGGTGCTCGCCGCGCGTTCGCGGCGGGCCGGGGGCGCCACCAGGTCCTGCCGGTTGAAGGGGTAGGTGGGCAGGGTCGTCGTCCGATGGCCCTTGCCGGCATGCACACCGGCCCAGTCCACGACTCCCGACCCGGAGTTCGCGTAAGCGGCCAGAGCGGCATGCACCTCGGCCTGGTCGACACGGTCACGCCGCAACGTGGTCAACCACACCGGCTCACCCCCCTGCCACGACGCCCGCGCCAACGACGTCAACTGCGGCTGGGAACCGATCTCCCACACCACACCCGCACCCACCGAACCCACCAACGCGACAGCCTCCGCAAACCGCACCGGCTCACGAATCCCCCGCGCCCAATGCCCCGGATCCACCGCCGACCCCGCCGTGTGCCACCCACCCGTCACCGACGAAGCGAACGCCACCGAAGGAGCCGACAACACCGCCCCCGACACCGCCTCGGCGAACGGTGCAACCGCACCCTCCATCAAAGCCGAATGGAAAGCGTGGCTCACCACCAACGCCTGCGACCGCAGACCCGACTCCTCACGGAACCGCGCCACCACGTCCGCAGGACCCGAAACCGTCACCACCCTGGGCGAGTTGAACGCCGCCACCTCGACACCGGGAAACGCCCGCAGCGCCTCCAGGACCGCCTCCGCGTCCCCGTGCACCGCCGCCATCGCACCCTCACCCGGCTGCGACTCCATCAACCGACCCCGCACCACCGCCAGACGCAGCAGATCCCCCAGACCCACCACACCCGCAGCCCACGCAGCCGTCAACTCACCCAGACTGTGACCCACCACCACATCCGCACGCACCCCCACCGACTCCAACCACCGCACCAACCCCACCTGCACCGCCACAATCCCCACCTGAGCGAACCGGGTCGAGTCGAGCAGGTGAGCCGACGAGCCGAACAGCAGCTCCGTCAGCGGTACGTCGAGGTGGCCGGCGAGCAGCGACGCGCACTCGTCGAGCGCGTCCTGGAACACGGGCTCGGTGGCGTACAGGCCCCGGCCCATGCCCGCGTACTGCGAGCCCTGGCCGGTGAACATGAAGGCCACGGGCGCCGCGTTCCCGCCGCGCTTGCGGGCGACGGCGGAGGTGCCGGAGGCGACGTCCCGCAGCGCGACCGCGAGCTCCCCCGCGTCACCCCCCGAGACGACCGCACCGAAGCGGTGACCGGCCCGGCCGGTGTTGGCCGTGTAGGCGAAGTCGCCCAGCTGGTCGGCGTCCACCTCGGCCAGCCGGTCGGCGTAGGCGCCGGCCAGCGCCCGGACGGAGGTCTCGTCGGCCGCGTCCACGCGGACGAGGTAGGACTCCTGTGCCACGACCTCCCGGGCGGGGGCCGCGGGCGCCTCCTCCAGGATGACGTGGGCGTTGACCCCGCCCATCCCGAACGCGCTCACCGCGCCACGACGCGGACCGCCCTGCGGACGCGGCCACTCCATGACCCGGTCCGCCAGGAAGAACGGCGTGTCCTCGAAACGGATGTGGTCGTTGGGCCGCACCACATGCAGCGACGGCGGAACCATGCCCCGCTCCATCGACAACAGCACCTTCACCAGACCCGCCAGACCGGCCGCCGGCTCCAGATGACCCACGTTCCCCTTCAGCGAACCGATCGCACAGAACTGCGAACGATCCGTCAGCGCACGCCACGCACGCGTCAGCCCCTCGACCTCGATCGGATCGCCCAGACTCGTCCCCGTGCCATGCGCCTCCACCAGACCGATCGACTCCACCGGCACCCCCGCGTCCGCGAGCGCGGCGGAGATCACCGACTGCTGCGCCGCACTGCTCGGCACCGTCAACCCACTCGTCCGGCCACCGTGGTTCACCGCCGTGCCCTTGATGACACCGCGCACCCGGTCACCGTCACGCAGAGCCGCCCGCAGCGGCTTCAGCACCACCGTCACCACACCCTCACCCGGCACGAACCCGTCCGCACCCGAGTCGAACGGCCGCAGGGCGTTGGACGGGGAGAACGAGCGCAGGCGGGAGCCGAGCTGGAAGTACTGGGGGGACATGCCCAGGTGCACGCCGGCGACGACGGCCTGCTCGCACTCCCCGGCGCGCATGCTGCGCACCGCCGTGTGCAGCGCCACCAGCGACGACGAGCACAGCGTGTCGATCGTCATGCTCGGCCCGTGCAGATCCAGGAAGAAACTCACCCGGTTCGCCAGGATCGCGTTGTGGTTGCCCAGGCCGGCGGGCGTCTGGACGACGTCCCCGACGACGGTGTCGCGGTAGTGCTGGTAGCTGGCGCCGACGAAGACGCCGGTGGCCGGCTGGGCCTTGCCCGCCAGGCCCGCGTCCTCCAGGGCCCGCCAGGCGGACTGGACGAGGTGGCGCTGCTGCGGGTCGATCCACTCGGCCTCGGCGGGCGAGAGCCGGAAGAAGCCGGGGTCGAAGTCGGTCAGGCCCTCGACGAAGCCCGCCCGCCGCAGGTAGACGGTGCCGGGGGCGCCGTCCGTCCCGTAGTAGGCGTCGATGTCCCAGCGGGAGGCCGGGACCTCGGTCAGGCAGTCCTCGCCCTCCACCAGGACCCGCCACAGCTCGTCGGTGCTCCCGGCGTTGGGGAACACCCCGTCGACGCCGATGACGGCGATGTCGTGCGTGTCGGCGTCCGCCGCCTCGGGGGCGGCGGGGACGGCCGCGAGCGCGGCGGGGGCCGGGGCCGGGCCGGGGGCCGGGGCCGGAGCCCCGGTGGGCACGGCGGCCAGGGCCGGGGCGGGCGCGGCGGCCGGCGCCGGGTCCGGGGCCGGTACGTGCGCCGGCCCGCCGCCCGGCTCGCCCGCGTCGGCGCCGGCCGGGAGGCCGGTCGCGTCGGCGGGCGGGGCGGTGACGCCGTACTCGTCCCGCAGCTCCTCCGCGAGGCGGTCGACCGTGCCGACCTCCAGGACGAGGGTCACCGGGATGTCGACGCCGAGGCGGGCCCGGATGTCCTGGGCCAGCGAGACGGCGAGCATGGAGTCGAGGCCCTGCTCCTGGAGCGGGCGGTCGGTCTCCAGTTCGGCGGCGTCCAGCTCCAGGGCGGCGGCCACCCACTCGGCCAGCGCCGCCTCCAGCGCGCGGCCCGGCCGGCCGCCGGGCAGGTGCCCGTTGGCGGCGGGCACGGGGGCCGGAGCCGGGGCCGGGGCCCGCACCGGCGCCGGGGCCGGGCGGTGGCCGTGGCCGGTGTCACCGGCCGCGCCCGGCCCGGACGGGGCCGCGGAGAGCCGCTTCCAGGTGATGCCCCGCGCCTCCAGCACGGGCTCGTCGCCGTCGAGGACGACCAGGCTGGCGGTCAGCAGACCCGAGTCCGGCCCGGAGTCCCGGTCGCGCCGGGCGTACACGCGGGCGGTGGCGGGCAGCCGGCCGAGGACGGTGAGCCGCTCGACGGTGAAGGGGACGTACAGCCCCTGCGCGCCGCACGCGGCGAGCGCGACCTGGAAGGCGCCGTCCAGGAGCCGGGCGTCCACGGTCCCGGCGGCGTCGCCGCGCAGGACGCCCACGGCCTCCCCGGAGGCGGGGGCGACCGACAGGGACGCCACCGTGCGGAAGCCGCTGCCGTAGTCCAGCCCGGAGCGGGCGAACGCGGCGTACATCGCGTCGAGCCCGACCTCGGTGAAGCCGTGCGCGGCGGGCGGGGCGGCGAGCGCGGGCCGCTCGGGCGCGGTCAGGGTGGCGGTGCACACCAGGGCGCCGGAGCCGTCGCGGAAGGCGAGGGCGTCGCCGTCCCGCGCGGCCGTGAGCGTGGCGGGGGCCTCGACGGCCGCCCGGAAGGTGAGGTCGCGCAGCCCGAAGCGGTCCTGGCCGAGGAAGTCGGCGACCTTGGCCGGGTAGCCGGCCCCCGGCAGGGTGGGCCGGCCGAGCACGAGGTGCTCCGCGGCCTCCGGGTGGTCCGTCCATGTGCTGCGCGTACGGGCGGGAGCGGGCGCTGGCTGCTGCGCGGGCTCGAGCCACAGGTACTTCTCGGCGTGCGGCGCGGTCGGGAAGCGCACCCCCGACCGGCGGCGCGGCCCGGCGGCGAGGTCGGCGCCCGCGACGAACGCCTGCGCCGCGGCGGCGAGTTCGGCGCGGTCCGCGGGCGCGGAGGTGGGCAGCCCGTACGGGCGTGCCGCCGTGGACGCGACCCCCACGTGGAGGGAGCGGACGTCCTCGACGCCGGCCAGGAACAGCTGGAGCTTGTCCTGGAGCTGCTCGGCGCTGTCCGCGACGCACGCCAGCCGGTGCACCCCGGCCGGACGCAGCCGGCTCGCCTCGGCCAGGGCCTCCAGGGAGGGGCAGTAGGCGGAGCGCAGCATGAGCACGAGCCGGCGGGCGAGGGTGCGCAGCGCGTCGTCGGAGCCGGCCGAGAGGACCAGGAGCTGCGGACCGGAGTCCGTGCCGCCCTGCTCCGTGCCCGGTGCGGCCTCGACCACGACGTGGGCGTTCGCACCGCCGAAGCCGAAGCTGCTGACGCCCGCGACGCGCGGGCCGGGGCCCCACGGGAGGAGCCGGTCGGCCACGAACAGCGGGGAGCCGTCGAAGTCGAACGACCGGTTCGGGGTCTCGTAGTTCAGGGACGGCGGGATGTGGGCCGCCTGGAGCGCCAGCACCGTCTTGATGAGGCCGGCGATGCCCGCGGCGGGCTCCAGGTGGCCGATGTTGGTCTTCACGGAGCCCACCGCGACCGGCGTGCGGCCGGCGGGCTCGCCGAGCACCGCGTGGAGGGCCTCCAGCTCGATGAGGTCGCCGAGCTGGGTGCCGGTGCCGTGCGCCTCGACGTAGCCGATGTCGGCGGCGGCGCGCCCGGAGCGGGCCAGCGCCCGGCGCAGCACGGCTTCCTGGGCCGGCCTGCTGGGCGCGGTGAGGAAGCCGGCGCTGCCGCCGGTGTGGTTGACGGCGGTGCCGCGGATGACGGCGAGGACCGGGTCCCCGTCGCGCTCGGCGTCGGAGAGCCGCTTGAGGATGAGGGCGCCGGCGCCCTCGCCCCGCACGTAGCCGTCGGCGGCGTCGTCGAAGGCCCGGCAGGCGCCCTGCGGGGAGAGCATGCCGTTGCGGGTGAAGGAGCGGGTCTTGGCCGGGGTGAGCACCAGGTTGGCGGCGGCCACCACGGCGGCGTCGACCTCGCCGGCCCGCAGGTGCATGGCGGCCTCGTGCAGGGCGACGAGGGACGACGAGCAGGCCGTGTCGACGGCGAAGCTCGGGCCGGACCAGTCGAAGACGTGGGACAGGCGGTTGGCGACCATGGAGGGGGCCGTGCCGGTGGCCACGTGCGGGTCGGAGTGGCCGATGCTGCGGGCCACGATCTCCGGGAAGTCGCTGGCGATGGCGCCGACGAAGACGCCGGTGGCGGCGCCGAGCGAGGTGTGGTCCCGGCCGCAGCTCTCCATGGCCTCGGCGGTGACGCTGAGCAGGATCCGCTGGAGCGGGTCCATGCGGCGCGCCTCGCGGTCGGTGAGCCCGAAGCGGGCGGCGTCGAAGTACTCGACGCCGTCGACCCAGCCCATGCGCACGTCGTCGGCGCCCGCCTCGGACCACAGGTGGGCCCAGCCGCGCTTGCCCTCGGGGGCGTCGCCGATGCTGGACACGCCGGCGACGAGGTTCTGCCAGAGCTCGTCCGGGGTGCTCGCCCCGGGGAACCGGCACGCCATGCCGATGACGGCGAGGGCGCCGTCGTCGGCCGGCCGCGCGGCCGCGGGGGCCGGGACGGGGGCGGCGGACGGCGTGGCGGGTGCGGTCGACCGGGCGGCCGGGGTGACCGGAGCGGCCGGGGTGACGGGCGTGGCCGGCGCGGACGCGGCGGGCGCGGCGGCGGCGGGCGCCGTCTCGACGGCCGTCTCCGTCTCCTGGTCGCGCAGGGGCACGACGCCCTCGGCGCCCAGGAGGCGGGCCAGCTTCACCGGGGTTCCCGAGGCGAAGATGGCGGGGGCGGTGACGGAGGCGCCCAGCTCGTCGCCGAGGCGCGCGGCGGCGACGGTGACGTTCACCGAGTCGCCGCCCAGGTCGAAGAAGTTGGCGTGGACGTCGAAGCCGGGGTGGTCCAGCGTGGCCGCGAAGACCCGCGCGATGGACCGCGCCAGCGCCTCCTCCGTCATACCGGGCTCGGCGGACTCGACGGTTCCGGCGGACTCGACGGTCTCGGCGGACTCGGTGGCTCCGGCGGACTCGGTGGTGGCTTCGGCCACCGGCGCGGCGGCCGGCTCCGCGACCGTCGCGGGCTCCGGTGCCGCCGCCGTCTCCGGCGCGGACTCGGGGCCCGCCTCGGGCGCGGCACCGGACTCCGGCTCCTCGCCCGAGCGCAGGATGGTGTCGCGCGTGGGCAGCGGGAGCTTGGCGCGGGCCACCTTGCCGTTGTCGGTGAGCGGCAGGACGTCGAGGTCCACATAGGCGTCCGGCACCATGTAGGCGGGCAGGGCGGCGCCGACCAGGGCGTCGAGCCGCGACTTGCCCGGCACGGCGTCGCCCACCAGGTAGGCGGTGAGCCTCGGTTCGCCGCGGCCCTCGAAGCGCGCCGCGACGACGACGGCGGCCGTGACCCCGTCGATCCGCTCCAGCACCCGCTCGATCTCGGCGGGCTCGATGCGGTGGCCCCGCACCTTGACCTGGGCGTCGGTGCGGCCGAGCCACTCGACCGCGCCGTCCGCGTGCAGGCGGACCTCGTCCCCGGTGCGGTAGAGCCGCGTCCCGGTGGCGGGGTGGTCGACGAAGACCTCCCGCGTCAGGTCGGGCCGTCCGGCGTAGCCGCGCGCCAGCCCGGTACCGGAGAGGTACAGCTCGCCGGTGCTCCCGGCCGCGCACGGGTTCAGCTCCTCGTCGAGGACGTGGAGCTCCATGTGCGGGAGGGGCTCGCCGAGCGGGAGGAAGGTGCCGACCGACTCGACCCGGTGGGCCGCGGCCCAGATCGTCGCCTCGGTGGGGCCGTACAGGTTCCACAGGGCGCGCGCGGGCTCGTGCAGCCGCTCGGCGGTGGCGGGCGACAGGGCCTCGCCGCCGGAGAGGACGGTCAGCGAGGCGTGCGGGGTCCAGCCGGTGCCCAGCAGCAGGCGCCACAGGCTCGGCGTGGCCTGGGCCACGGAGACCCGGCTCGCCAGCTCGGCCAGCCGGTACGGGTCGGCCGCGGTCTCGCGGGAGGCGAGGACGACCGTCGCGCCGACGGTGAGCGGCAGGAGCAGTTCCAGCAGGGAGATGTCGAAGGCGACCGTGGTGTGGGCGAGGACGGTGTCGTCCGCCGTGACGCCCAGGCGTCCGCCGATGCCGGTGAGGAAGTCGGCGAGCGCCCCGTGGCCGATCTCGACGCCCTTCGGGTCGCCGGTCGAGCCGCTGGTGAAGAGGGTGTACGCCAGGTCGGCGGCGGTCACGCGCGGGGGTACGGCCTGGGCCGCCCCGTCCGGCTCGGGCACCCGCCGCGCGGGGCCCAGGGACGCGCCCAGGTCGTGGGTGCGGGCGTCGGTGAGGATGAGCTCGCAGTCCGAGACGTCCACGTACCGCCGCAGCCGGTCCACGGGGTAGCCCGGGTCCAGCGGCAGGAAGGACGCGCCGACGCGCAGGATGCCGAGCATGGCGGGGAGCAGCGCGGTGTCGCGCTCCAGCAGGACGCCGACCACCGAGCCCCGCTCGATGCCCTCGTCGTGCAGGCGGGCCGCGACGGCGTCCGCCCAGCCGTCGAGTCCGGCGTAGTCGAGCGTGCGGTTCCCGGCGCGGACGGCGACGGCTCCGGGCCGCTCGGCGGCCGCGGCGGCGAAGAGGTCCAGTACGGTCGGGCCGCCGGTCTCCTCGACGGGCTCCCCGGCGGTCTCCGCGCCGGACTCGGCGGAGGCGGCGGGCTCGGCGGAGGCGGTGGACTCCGTGGGCGGCTCGTCGCCCTGGAGCAGCGCCGCCATGGCCAGGTCCTCGACGCGCTCGACGAAGTCCAGCGCCTCGTCCTCGCCCATGGCGGTCTCCCGCACGAAGATCGTGGGCGGGCCGTCGGTCAGGCACAGCAGGGCGATCTCGGTGTGCGGGTCGGCGGACGCCTCCTCGCCCGGGGCGCGCTCCAGCACCATGACGCGGGTGAAGCTCGGCTCGTCGGCGCCGAGCGGCCGTCCGGCCAGGCCGAGGCGGACCTCGAGGTCGCCGGTGTAGCCGTGGCGGGCGGCGGCCTCGTCGAGCCGCTCCCGCAGGGTGCGGGCGGTCCCGCCGTCGTAGCGGACGGGGAAGCGGGCGGCCGTCAGGCCGTGGGTGCGCTCCGCGAGGACGCGGGCGCCGGACGGCGACCAGGCGAAGTCGAAGACCTCCTCGCCGACGCGCTCGGCGACGGCCGCGAGGAAGGCGCGGAAGACGGCGACGCTCTCCTCGCGCGAGGCGGGGACGTACGCCAGCTCGTAGTGCCCGTAGTGGGCGGTGGCCGCGGAGAAGTCGTCGGCGGCCAGCGGGGCGGGCCGCACGTCCTCCAGGCGGGCGCGCCACCACGGCTCGTGGGGGCGCAGGAGCTTCTGGGCGTCGGCGATGCCGGCCAGCCGCTCCTCCGAGACGGCCGGGAGCGGGGCGCCGGGGGCGATGCCGAGCCGCTGGGCGGCGGCCTGGCCGCTGAGCGTGCTGCCGTCGACGGCCCGCCAGTCGCTGAGGACGAGGTCGGCGTCGGGGGCGGCCAGGGTGATGGCCGTGGTGGTGACGGACAGCACCGTGGTCTCGGTGCGGGTCTCGTCGCGCGGGATCAGCCGGGCCTGGCGGGTGTAGACGGCGCCCTGCTCGGTGACGAGGGCGGCCACGCCGAGCGGGTTGGGGAAGGAGCCGTAGTCGAGGGCCTTGACCAGCCGTACGGCCTCGGCGGCGGTGGTGCCGGCGTGGATGACGCCGCCGCCCGCCATGCGCGCGGACCGGCGGTAGAAGCGGCGCTCGCGGCCGCTGGTGTCGAGGACCTCGGGGAGGGTGCGCCGGGCGACGTGCGGGACGAGGTCGGCGAACAGCTCGATGCCCGTCTCGGCCGCCTCGTAGGTGAGGGAGAGGGCGGTGGCGTGGTCGCGGACCGGGAACCAGCGCTCCAGGAGCACGCCGCCGGCGTCGACGGCCTCGGTCATCAGGTGCCAGGTGGCCGCGTGGCGCGGTGCGCCCTCGTACAGGGCCCAGGCCGGGACGTGGCTGCCGGAGTAGCGGGGCAGCGGGCCGTCGTGGAAGTTGATCGCGGCGATCTTCGGCAGGCCGAGCACGGCTCCGGGCAGGATCCGGAAGTTGACCATGCTGAACAGGTAGTCGAACGGCCGCTCCGACAGGAGCGCCGTCAGGTCCCCGGCCGGGTCGTGCACGGGCACGTCGTGGGCGCCGGCCCAGGCGACGACGGCGGGATCATCGCTGAGGACGCCCTCGATCGTCACACCGGCGTCCAGGAGCCGCGCGCCGCACTGGGTGAGGACGCGGGTGCCGCCGATCAGGTAGCAGTTGGCCTTCATGCTCACCGCTCCGCCTTTCCGGGTCCGGCGGCCTTGCCGCCGTCCTCGGCGGCGGCGGCCTCGGAGTCGGCGGAGGCGCCGGCGGGCTCGGCGGCCGGGGCGTCCGGGGTACCGGCCCCGCCCTCGGCCCCGGCCTCGGCGCCCTCGGCGGTCTCGCGCGCGACCCAGGCGTCGATCTGGGCCATGACCTCCTCGTCGTAGGAGAGCTGGCCGGGGACCCACAGCGGGTTGGAGAGGCCGCGGTGGGTCCGCTCGCACATCTCCCAGTCCTCGTAGTTGGCCTTGTCCCACAGCGCGAAGACGTCCTCGTGCGAGAAGTCGCTCTTGGCGGTCTCGGTGGGGTGGAACAGCCAGAAGTGGCGGACGAAGCAGGTGCCGGGGCTCTCCGGCCAGACCCACTGCATCATCACGTAGTCGGCCGTGAACCCGAAGAGCAGGTTGGGCAGGATGGTGATCCAGTTGATCTTCTGGAGGTCGCCCTCGGGGACGTTCGGCATCGGCGTGCGGGGGCTGCGGCCCGACATGGAGACGGAGTTGTAGCCGGTGCGGATCGACTGCCAGGCGCCGACGATGTCGCCCTCGAGGTCGTAGGTGCCCGCGTCGTCGAAGTCGGTGATGCGGTGCAGGTCCTTGTGGGCCGTGGGGAAGTGCAGGCTCTCGTTGACGTTGTGCGCGACGAGCTTCCAGTTCGAGGCGACCGGGTAGTCCTTGGCCTCGACGCACTCCAGGTCGGCGAGGTCGTAGACCTCGGCGAACGCGCCGAACTCGCCCAGCGACTCGTCGAGGTCCGGCGCGTCGTCGGAGAGCGCCACGAAGACCACGCCGAAGCGGACCTCGGTCCGCACGGGCAGCAGGCCGTTCTTCTCCTTGTCGAAGAAGTGGTCCATGTAGGTGCCGTTGAGGCTCTTGAGCTTGCCGTTCCGGTCGTAGACCCAGCAGTGGTAGAGGCAGACGAGGCTCTGGCGCTTGCCGGTGGCCTCCTCGACCAGCTTGTAGCCGCGGTGCCGGCAGTAGTTGTGGTAGCCCTGGATGCCGTTGTCGCCGTGGATCAGCAGGATGGACCCGGAGCCGATGTTGAGGGTGCTGTAGGCGCCCTTCTCCTTCAGGCGGGAGACGTGGTCGACCGGGAGCCAGCGCCGGCCGTAGATGCGGGACATCTCCCGGCGGAACTGCTCCTCGCCCGTGTAGAACTCGTGCGACCTGCCGATGCCGCCGGTCTCGAAGTAGGGCCTGTCCTCATCCTGGTCACTGATGAGATCGAACATGCTGGACGCACGCGTCATCTGCGGGTCTCCCTCGAACGAAGCGCATGGAATGCCGTGCCGGCGTCGGGGCGGTCCGGGGCCTGCGGACAGGCCGCACCGGGCCCCCGGCGCGTCGGGACGGCGGGGTGACTGGGGTGCTCTGGGGGGAGGGGTGTGCGGATCCGGGCGGGCCTGGCGCGCCGGTGTGCGGGAGCGGACCGGACGCCGGTGCCCCCGCCGGGCGGGGGGGCCGGTGTCCGGGACGGTCGTCCCGCCACGGGGGCGCGGAGAGGGCGGCGTGGGAGGGGGCCGCGGCGCACATGGGGTGGCGCGAGGCACCGGCGCGAGCGCCCGGAAGGGCGGGGCTCGGCGCACGGTGCTCGGCGGAGGGGTACGGGTCCGGGGCCGGGGGGCTCCGGAGGGGGCGGCGGGGGGCCGCGCGGGGGTGCGTCAGGCGGCGGGGTCGTAGATCCGCTCGTCCTGCGGCACGCCGGCGTCGTCGTAGAGCCGCTCCAGCGCGTCCGGCGCGTAGATCTCGTAGTCGGGGACGACGCCGCCGATCAGGCCGAGCATCTTGTTCGTCCACTCCTGGGACTTGCTCATCGCGCTCATCGTCGCCTTGAAGAACGGCGGCAGTTCGGTGAGCTCGCCCAGCGTCGTGGTGAAGTCGTAGACGCCGGCGCTCTCCTCGTCGCGCAGCTTGTTGTACTCGGCCAGCGCCTCCTCCATGGGGCGCTCGCCTGCGAGGCCCTGGTGGATGCGCTCGGCGAGCAGCTCGCCGTGCAGGAAGGAGTCCGTGATGCCCCAGCCGGTGTAGGGGTCCTTGTGGTAGCCGGCGTCACCGACCAGCGCCCAGCCGGGGCCGTACGCGCGGCGGTAGTAGTTGTCCGGGTAGCGCATGGGGCGGAAGTCCTCCGCGCGCCGGCCCATGTCGCGGAACTGCTCGCCCATCTCCGGGGAGACGTCGTCGATGACGGCCTGGAAGTTGGTCTCGACGTCCTGGCGGAACTCCTTGAGGTACCGCTTGGTGCAGATGGTGGCCACCATGGTGAGGCCGTCGTTGGTCGGCCAGGTGCCGAACCACTTCTCGTTCATGCCGTTCTTGTGGTGCAGGCCCCACGACTCGAGACCGGTGTAGTACGAGTAGTAGATGAAGCCGGCGGCGGGGCGCACGTTGTACAGCTCCGCGCCCACCTTCTTGGCGACGGTGGAGTGGAAGCCGTCGGCGCCGACGACGATCGTGGCGCGGAGCTCGCGCTCGGGGCCGTCCCCCTCGCGTCCGCGGATGCCCGTGACACGGCCGTCGGAGACCACCACGTCGGTGACGGTGAAGTTCTCCACGACCTCGGCGCCGGCCCGGCGGGCGGCGTTGACGAGTATCTCGTCCAGCACGGTGCGGCGCGGGCAGTAGACGGCGTCGACGCCGTCGACGGGGTCCGCGAAGCCGTTGAGTTCGATGCCCCGGTACCCGTAGTGCATCTTGCGGAGCGGGGGCGTCTTGGCCGCGATGATCTCGTCGAGCAGGCCCCACTCCTTGAGGCGCAGCAGACCGGCCTGGTGGATGTAGTGCGTCGACACCGAGTCGCTCGGGAAGGAGGCCCTGTCCACCACGACAACGCGGTGCCCCTGACGGGCCAGATGCATGGCGAGCGGCGCTCCAGCGCAACGGCCGCCAACAACAACGACATCGTACATACGGAGTCCCCCCGGGCTGGGTCGGTTTCAGGACCTGACGGTCTATCAGGCCTGCGGTACGAGCGTGGTACGGAGGCTATGGAGGGGGGCTGATCTAGGTCAAGCATCGGTCATGGAGGAGTAATGCGCGGTAGCGCAGATTCCGCCACCTGAACGGCTCATTCCGCCTTATCGGCGGGTGGTATGCCCGATATGCCATGCGGATTCAGTCGAGATTGTGATGCACACCACACCTCAAAGAAGGGTCAAGAACAAGCCATTCATGGCGTCAACTAATGCAAGCCCAAAGAAGTGCTTCCACTTTCGGGCGACAAGGATTGCGCCAATCGAAAGGAGCGGTCTACCGATTGGTAACCCATGGAGGGGATACCCCTGGCGGCCGGCACGGCGAAAGGGCACGCTTCCGGGCGCACGGAAAAGCGGCACCGCGAGCGGCGGCGGCACACGCCGCGCCGACGGCCGCGCCGGCATGGAGCCGGGCGCCGGGGGTCGGCGGGCCGGGGTGGCCGGACCACTATGCCTGACACTCCGTCAGCGCGGTAGCCCCGGAGCGCCGGAAGCGCACCACGGTTTCGCCACACGGCCCACACCCGGCTCACACCCGGTCCGGACCCGGACCCGGCCACCCCCGGCCACCCCCGGCCACCCCCGGCCAGCAGCCGGTCCGCACCCGGCCCCCGCTTCACGCGGACGCGCCCCGTCGCCGGGAGCGGCGGGGCGGGCGAGGCCGCACCGGGCGCACGGCCGGGCACGGGTGCGACCCACCTCACCACCTCGACAATTGCGCATTTCTGCAATTCAGCACATCATGAAGGGACGGCTGTGCCCGCAGGTAGCCGCGGGCACAGCCGACCGGGAGCGGGACGCCCGCCCCCGGCGGACCGAGAGAGGCCGAGCAGAGGGGCCGAGGAGAGGCGGGAGATCGTGCCGGTTCCGCTCTACCAGGCGAAGGCCGAGTTCTTCCGGATGCTCGGGCATCCGGTGCGCATCCGGATCCTGGAGCTGCTCCAGACCGGCCCCATGGCGGTGCGCGAACTGCTCGCGCGGATCGAGGTCGAGCCGTCGGCGCTGTCGCAGCAGCTCGCCGTCCTGCGGCGGTCGGGGATCGTCACGTCCGGCCGCGAGGGCTCCACCGTGGTCTACACGCTGGCCGGCGGGGACGTGGACGACCTGATGCGGGCCGCCCGGCGGATCCTCACCGAGATGCTGGCCGGCCGGCACCGGCTCCTGGGGGAGCTGCGGGAGGCCGAGGTCGCGCCGTCGTGAGCACCCCGAGCCCCCAGGGCATCCAGGACACCCAGGGCATCCAGGGCATCCAGGGCACAGAGGACGCGACGGACGCCGGCCCCCGTGTGCCCGCCGGCGCCCCCGTGCGCGCCCGTGGCGCCGTGCGCGCCGGGTGGGGCAGGGTCCGCTCCCTGCTGCCCGTCCGGGCCGATCTCGCGGCCGCCCTCCGAGCCCCGCGGCGGGACCTGACGGCCGGGCTGACCGTCGCCGTCGTGGCGCTGCCGCTCGCGCTCGGGTTCGGGGTCTCCTCCGGGCTCGGCGCCGAGGCCGGGCTCGCGACCGCCGTCGTCGCCGGGGCGCTCGCCGCCCTGTTCGGCGGCTCGAACCTCCAGGTCTCCGGCCCCACCGGGGCGATGACCGTGGTCCTCGTGCCGATCGTCGCCCAGCACGGGCCGGGCGGGGTGCTCACCGTCGGCCTGCTCGCCGGGCTGATCGTGGTGGGCCTCGCCCTCGCCCGTGCCGGCCGGTACATGACGTACATCCCGGCCTCGGTCGTCGAGGGCTTCACCCTCGGCATCGCGCTGGTGATCGGGCTCCAGCAGCTCCCCCACGCCCTCGGGGTGCCCGAGCCGGAGGGCGAGCGCGTGCCGGTCGTGGCGTGGCGGGCCGTGGAGGCGTTCGTCCGGGCGCCGAACTGGACGGCCGCCGCTCTCGCCGCCGGCGTCGCCGCGGTGATGCTGGTGGGGGCGCGGGTCAGGCCGGCGGTGCCCTTCTCGATCGTCGCCGTGGTCGCCGCGACCGCCGTGGCCCAGGTTCTCCACCTCGACGCCGCGGCGCCCATCGGGGACCTGCCCGCCGGGCTCCCCGCGCCCTCCCTCGGCTTCCTGGACCTGTCCGCGGTGGGGTCGCTGCTCGCCCCGGCCGTGGCGGTGGCGGCGCTCGCCGCGCTGGAGTCGCTGCTCTCGGCGCAGGTCGCGGACGGCATGACGGTGGGGCAGCGGCACGACCCGGACCGGGAGCTGTTCGGCCAGGGCCTGGCCAACGTCGTGGCCCCGATGTTCGGCGGTGTCCCGGCGACCGGCGCCATCGCCCGTACGGCGGTGAACGTCCGCTCCGGGGCCTCCTCCCGCCTGGCCGCGCTCACCCACGCCGCCGTCCTCGCCGTGATCGTGTTCGCCGCGGCGCCGCTGGTGTCGCGGATTCCGCTGGCCGCCCTCGCCGGCGTCCTGCTGGCCACCGCGGTCCGCATGGTCGAGGTCGGCTCCCTGCGGGCGATGGCCCGCGCCACCCGCTCGGACGGCGCCGTCCTGGTCCTCACCGCGCTCGCCACGCTCGCCCTCGACCTGGTGTACGCGGTGATCATCGGCCTGGTCGTGGCGGGCGCCCTCGCGCTGCGCGCCGTGGCGGCGCAGGCCCGGATGGACCAGGTCGACTTCCGCGCCGACCTGCCCGGTGAGCACAGCGAGGAGGAGCACGCGCTGCTCGCCGAGCACATCGTGGCGTACCGCATCGACGGTCCGCTGTTCTTCGCCGTGGCGCACCGCTTCCTGCTCGAACTCTCCGAGGTGGCCGACGTCCGGGTGGTCATCCTGCGGCTGTCCCGCGTCACCACCATGGACGCGACCGGCGCGCTCGTCCTGAAGGACGCCGTGGAGAAGCTGCACCGGCGCGGCATCGCCGTCATGGTGTCCGGGATACGTCCCGGTCAGCGCCGGGTCCTCGACTCCGTCGGGGCACTCGACCCGGTGCGGTCCGAGGGGCGGGAGTACGCCACCACTCCGGAGGCCATCGCGGGCGCCCGCTCCCACCTGCGGCGGGCGGGGCTGCTGCCGGCCGCGTGAAGGGCGGGCCGGGCCTTCCGGGGCGCCCGGACCCGCCGGCCGCGGGCGTGGGGCGCCCCGGAGGTCATGGCGCCGGCGTACGGGCGGGAGGATGGGGGCATGACGAACAGACCGCGACCGACACGGAGCCCGGCCCCGGCATGGGGGAGGCGGTGCGGATGAGCACGCCGCTGTACCAGCTGAAGGCGGAGTTCTTCAAGACGCTGGGGCATCCGGTGCGGATCCGCGTGCTGGAGCTGCTGAGCGTGCGCGAGCACGCGGTGAGCGAGATGCTGCCCCAGCTGGGCGTCGAGCCGGCGCACCTCTCGCAGCAGCTCGCGGTGCTGCGCCGGGCGAACCTGGTCGTGGCCCGGCGGGAGGGGGCGGCGGTCCACTACTCGCTGACCGACCCGCGGGTGGCGGAGCTGCTGGCGGTGGCCCGCGCGATCCTGTCCGGTGTGCTGGCCGGGCAGGCCGAACTGCTCGCGGACCTGCGGGCCGCGACCTCGGAGCCGCCTGCCTGACGGCCGTTCCCGGCGGCCCGGCGGGGCGCCGTCGCGGGCGGCGTCCGAGGACCCGGGACGGGCGTCCGCGCCGGGGGCGGCGCCGAGGACCCTGGACGGGCGTCCGCGCCGGGGGCGGCACCGGGGGTCCCTGGACGGGCGTCCGGGAGGCGTGCGGGTGGGCTATTTCTGGGCGTGCCGGCCCACGGCGAAGAGGATCCACACGAACCCGGCGAAGAGATGGGTGGCGAAGACGTACACGAAGACGCGCAGCATCACGCCGCGCTCCTTCCACTTCTCCCCGTCCCGGCCGTCGCCTTCCGGTCGTGTGGTCATGCCGCTCCTCCCAGCCCGACGGACCCATGGGCCGTCGGCGGCGACCCGGCGCGGGCGCGGGGCGGCCGCGTCCCGGTGGAGGGCGGTGCGGTCCACCCCCGCCCTCCACCTCAGGGTCTTTCATTGATCGCAATCTGCCGAATTGCAGATTTCTGCAAGTCTAGCGCGCGGGTGCGCGCCTCCGGGCCGGGCGGCCCGGTCAGGCCTTCTTCACCACGCTGGACTTGAGCTGCATGGCGCCGAAGCCGTCGATCCGGCAGTCGATGTCGTGCCCGTCGACCCCGTCCACCAGGCGGATGTTGCGCACCTTGGTGCCGGCCTTGATCCCCGAGGGGCTGCCCTTGACCTTCAGGGCCTTGACCACGGTGACGGTGTCGCCGTCCGCGAGGACGTTGCCGACCGCGTCCCTGACCACCTGCTCGCCCGGGCCGCCGGCCGGCTCGCCGGACGCGGCCGGGGACCACTCGTGGCCGCACTCGGGGCAGACCAGGAGGGCGCCCATCTCGTAGGTGTACGCGCCGGAGCACTTCGGGCACGCGGGAAGGTTCTCGTTCATACCGCGCATCGTAGGCCAGCGGCGGTGGGGGCCGCCCTGGCCCGCGGACGGTCCGGAGCCGCCCCCGTGCCCCACGGGCGCGTCCACCGGCCTACGGGCCGTCCCGGCCGGCCGCGCGGGTGATGGCCGCCTCCACGGCCGCGAGCCGGTCGGCGAGCAGCCCGAGGGCGGCGAGCGTCCGGGCGGCGGGGTCGTCGCCCGCCCCGGCGAGGGACCGGGTGCGGGCGTGGGCCGCGGTGACCTCGGCCCGGCGGGCGGCCTGCTCCGGGGTGAGCGTGCCGCGCAGCGCGGCGAGCTTGAGGAGGTTCGCCTCGGCGTCGCCGTCGAGGGTCTGGGCCTCGGCCGTGTAGTGGTCGCCGACGAGGGCGGCGAGTTCGGCGTCGTCCATGGCGGGCGAGATCCGGGACGCGATCTTGTTCATGTCGCGGTAGGAGCCCTGGAGCCGGAAGGGCGGCTCGGTGCGGGCGCCGTCGCTCTGGGCGGCGGAGGCGATGTACGCCCCGTTGACCGCGAGGACCGTGGCGCGGGCGGCCAGCAGGTGGCGCAGGACGGCGAGGACCCGGTCGAGCTCGGCCGGGGTGTACGGGTGGGTGAGCCGCTCCCGGTCCGCCAGCGGGTCGCCCGCCGCGAGCCGGGTGAGGAGCTCCAGGTCGGCGCGGTCCCGGCCGGCCAGCGGCGCGAGGTCCGGGTGGGAGGTGAGGGCGTTCTCGACGAAGCTGAGGGCGAAGGCGTCCTCCTTGCCGGTGAGGACGTCGCCGAGGTTCCACACGTCGGCGCGGTTGGCGAGCATGTCGGGGACGTGGAAGCGGCCGCCCGACTCGGTGTAGGGGTTGCCGGCCATGCAGACGGCGAAGCGCTTGCCCCGCAGGTCGCGCCCGGCCAGGGCGCGGGTGGCGTCGCACAGGGGGATGAACTTCTGCAGGAACTCCGCCGAGCAGTGCTGGATGTCGTCCAGGTACAGCAGGACGTTGTTGGCGGCGTCCAGGGCGAAGGCGATCTTCTCCAGTTCGCGGCGGGCGGCCGTGTCGGGCGCCTCGGCCGGGTCGAGGGAGGTCGTGGCCCGGCCGAGGGCGGGGCCGTCGACCTTGACCAGCAGCAGGCCGAGGCGGTCGGCGACGTACTCGACGAGGGTGGTCTTGCCGTATCCGGGCGGGGAGAGCAGGAGCAGCATGCCGTGGCTGTCGGCGCGCTTGGCGGCGCCCGCGGCGCCGAGCTGCCGGGCGAGGTTGTCGCCGAACAGGGGGAGGTAGACCTCGTCGACGAGCCGGTTGCGGACGAAGGACGACATGACCCGCGGGCGGTACTCGTCCAGGCGCAGGCGGGCGCGCTCGGCGGCGACGAGGTCGGCGCGGCGCCGCTGGTAGGCGCGGAACGCCGGTACGTCGTGGGCGGCGAAGCGGGCGGTGCGGTGCAGGAACTCGTCGATGCGCAGCTCCAGGGCGCCGCCGCGCAGCCGCGGGTGGGTGCCGAGCAGGCCGGTGACGGTGGTCCGGGTGGCGCCGTCGGCGTCGTAGTGGTCCAGGGCGGGGCACAGCTCGACGGCGGCGGCCTCGGCCAGGACCCCGTCGCCGGGCTGCTCGCCGGACGCGGCGGCGTAGGCGTGCAGCCAGCCCTCGACGAGCTGGCGGCGGGCGGCGGGGTCGTCCAGGGCGCCGAGGTCGTCGCCGTACGCGCCGTCCCCGGCGGCCCGGTGGAACTTCTCCAGCAGGGTGCGGGCCTCCGCGGAGACGGCGAACCCGGCCGGGCCCGTGCCCAGTTCCTCGACGAGGTACGCGGCGGCGGCCGGGTCGCCGGTGTGCTCGGCCAGTTCGCGGCGGAGCGCGTCGAGGCCCGGCGCCGCGCCGAACAGGTCGCGGGCGCGGGTGAGGGAGGCGGCGCGGCGGGCCCAGTCGGCGCGGGCCGCGGCGGGCGCCGTGTGCGCCCAGAAGAGCTGCGCGGCGGCGCGGGCGGCGGCGGGGTGGCGCAGGAGCCCGGCGCTCTCGCGCAGCCGCAGCGCCGCGCTGAGGATGGCCGCCGCGTCGTGGTCGTGGACGCCGCGCTCGTACCCCTCGTCGTACGCGGCCTCCGCGGCCCGCCGCACCAGGTCCGGCAACTCCCCGGCGGCGTGGGCGGCGGCGAGCGCGTCGGCGCCGCGCTCGGCGAGCAGCCGGGCGGCCAGGTACTCGCAGCGGTAGACGTCCGGGGACTCGGAGGGCAGGGTCCGCGCCCACAGCGGGCGGGTGTCCGCGAAGGCGGGGTCGGTGACGGGGCGGCGGTAGTCGGTGCCGGTGAGGGCGAGGGCGAGGCTGTCGCCGTGCGGGACCAGGACCAGCTCGGGCGCCTGCCGCTGGACGGCGAAGCGGTGCCGGCCGAGGCGGATGGTGTCGCCGCCGTCGGCGTACAGCTCGGCGCGGTCGCGCAGGGCCCGCCCGGCCTCCTGGCGGGCGGCGGCGAGCCGGCCCTCCAGCTCCTCCGCCCGTACGTGGTCGCCCAGGTCGCGCAGTTCGTCGGCGGTGCGGCGGATCCTGGCGACCATGGGGTCGGAGGCGAAGTAGGCGTGGACGTCGTCCGTGCCGCCGAGCGCGGCGGCGCGGCGCGCGATCGTCTCCAGGACGCGGCCGGCCGACTCGGTGAGGCGTTCGGCGCGGCGGGCGCGGGCGTCGGTGAGTTCCTGGCGGCGGGCGGTGAAGGCGTCGTGGATCTCGGTCCGCTTGTCGGCGAGGTCGCGGAGGAAGCCGTCGTGGTCGGCGAAGCGGGTCTCCAGGTTCTCCAGCTGGAGCAGCAGCCCGCCGAGCCGGGTGTCGCACTCCTCGGGCGTGCCGGCGGCGGCGAGCGCGCCGGTGACCGCCTCGGCGAGCAGGGCGAACTCGGCGGTGAACGCGGCCCGCCCCTCCTGGTCGAGGAGTGCGGCGCGCCGCGCGGTGAGGGCGGCGCGGGCGCGGTTGAGGGCGCCGAGGACGTCGGCGGCGCGCTCCAGGACGGAGGTGCGCACGGTGGCGTCGGCGATGTCGAGTCCGGCGACGACCTCGCTGAGCGTCCGCAGCCCGAGCGCGTGCGCGTCGAGGCGGTCGGCGAGGTCGCGGGTGGCGGCGACGGTCGGCGCCGCCGCGGCGTCGGCCGCGAGCCGTTCGGCCTCGGCCCGGTGGGTGTCGAGGGAGTCCTCGCGCCCGAGGAAGGCCACGGCCCGCTGCGCGGCGGCGGTGATGTCCTCCTCGGCCCGCCGGGCCAGGGCGTCGACGGCGGCGGTGTCCGCGTAGCGCAGCTCCTTCACCGCCAGGAGGTGGCCCTGCGCCCGGCGCAGGCCGGTGAGGCGGGAGATCCACTCCTCCGCCGTGGCCGGGGACTCCCCGCGGACCTGCCGGGTGAGCCGGGTCAGGCGCCGCTCCGCCTCGGCGAGGGCGTCGGCGGCGCGGGACCGCAGGGCCGCCACGGTCTCGAACTCGGTGAGGACCCGCTCCGCGGTCGTGCGCACGGCGGCGAGCGGGGCGGCGAGGTCGCCGGTGCCGGGGTCGCCGAGCCAGTGGTGGGTGTCGGCGGCGCGGTCGCAGGCGGCGATCAGCGCCTCGTACACCTCGCCGGTCGGGGTGGTCTCGGTCGCCTGCCGGGCGATGGCGAGGCAGTCGGAGACGCCGCGGACGAGGTCGGCGTTGCCGATCCGGGCGAGCGGACCGGTGCCGGCCGGCTCCTGGTGGGTGTCGGCGGCGAAGGGGGTGCGCCAGAACTGGACGGGGTGGACGCGGCCCGCCTCGGTGCCGGAGCCGCGCAGCACGACGAGGGTGCCGTCGTCGAGCAGCGTGTGCGCGCGGCCCGTGACGGGGCGGGCGATCTCCTCCCGGACCCGGTTGTACGGGAGGATCAGGGAGCGTCCGCCGTCCGGCGCGCCGGGCGAGCGGAAGGTGAACAGGACGTCCTCGCCGTGCGGCGAGGTGACGCGCCCGTCGTGGGCGAGCCCGGCGGTGTCGGTGCCGAAGGTCCGCACGGTGCCGTCGGCGAGGCAGTAGCCGCCGGGGAAGACGACGCCCCGGTCGTCGGGGAGCCGCAGGCACGCCTGGCCGAGCCCGTCGAGGCGGACGACCGTGCCCGTGAGGGTGCTGAAGACCAGGTGGCGCACGGTCTCCTCGCGGTAGGGCAGGACCCGTACGAGGACGAGCGGGCCGACGGCGGCGTGGGCGACCCCGGCGTCGGCGAGGGACTGCAGCGGCTCGTCGACCGGCTCGGCGTACACCCCTTCGGCGGTCTCGGTGTCGTTCACCGTCTTGACGGTGAGGGTGCCGCCGAGGGTGGAGACGTACAGCCGCCCGCCGAGCGAGAGGTGCGGGTGGCGGCCGGGCACGTGGTCGTCGCGGCCGGCGGGCACCCAGTCGACGTCCTGGCCGGGCGGCGTGACGAGGTCCCCCTCCCCCAGCGCGTCGAGGAACCGGTACGTGCCCGACGGGCCGGTGGCCCAGCGCAGGACCCGCACGTCGTCGGCGCTCTCGCCGGTGCGGAAGACGGCGAGCAGGCGGGCCTCGGTGCGGCGCAGCGCGATCAGCCGGGCGCCGCGGAAGTAGCGGTGCAGGGCGGTGAACTCGCGGACGAAGGCCGGGTCGTCGAGCAGGCCGGGGACGGCGTCCTCGGGCAGCGGGACGAGGTCGCGGTCGTACAGGGCGAGGACGTCGGCGACGCGCGGCTCGGTGTCCTGGGCGGCGGGACGGGTGCGGCCGAAGAGCAGCCGGCCGCCGACCGCCGCGACGTCGGTGAGGACGCACGGGTCCCCGGTCCTGGCCTGCCCCGTCCCGGTGAGCTCCAGCTCCCCCGTGCCGAACTCGCCGGTACGGGCCGCGTTCAGCGCCTCGGCCCGTGCGGCCAGCTCCGCCGCCTGCGCGGCGAGCCGGTCGCGCAGCACCGCGTACGCGTCCTCGTCCAGGCCGCGCGCCCCGCTCTTGGTGTCCATCCCGCCGTACCTCTCCACGATGCTCGTACCCGTCCCTCCGCCGCGCGCCGGAACCCCCGTGCCCGGCGCCCACCGCTCCCGCCCCGCCCCCTCCGGGGCCGGGCCTCCCTGGGCCCCGGCGCCGGGCGTGGGGGCGCCGGGCCCCGTACGCGGCGCCGGACTTCCCGGCCCGCCCCGACCCGGCCCTCCCCGGCCCTCCCCGGCGTGCGGGGCCGGGCGGGCCGGGTCCCACACCTGCGGGGCCGTCAGTTCGCCGCCGCCGCGCCGTTCAGCCCGCCCGGCGCGGTGGGCGCGGTGGCCGCGGCGGCGTCCGGGGCGGAGGCCGCCGCGAGGACACCCGCGTCGAGGACGCCGGACTTCATGACCTTGGCCAGCAGCGCCGACACGCTGAGGTTCTGCACGTCGGCCGTGGACAGCGAGCCGAGCACCCGGGTCAGGTCGCCGGTGAACGAGCCGTCGCCGTTCAGCCACGGGCCGGCGAGGGTCTGGGCCGTCTTCGAGTGGTCCATGAAGCCGTCGACGGACTTGCCGAGCGAGACGGACTGCACGAGCCGGTCGAGGAAGACGGACTCCCCGCCGACGATGTTGATGTCGGCGTGCTCCAGGCCCGTCGCCAGGACCGTGGCCTGCGCCTCCGCGACCTGCCGCTGGACGTCGAGCCCGGCGAGCCGGACGTCCTTCTCGGCCTCCAGGCGGAGCCGGAACTCCTCGTGGGTGCGGGACGCCTCGTCGAGGGCGGCCATGGCGGCGGCCTTCTCGGTGAGCCCGGCCGCCTCGGACTTCAGCTTCTCGCCGATGCCCTCGGCCTCGGCCAGCGCCCTGGCCCGCAGGCCCTCCGCCTCGGCGCGCAGCCGTGCCTCCGTGGCCTCGGCCTCGGCGCGGCCCGCCTTCTCGATGGCGTCGGCCTCCCGCTCCCGGACCTGGGCGGCGGCGAGCCCCTCGGCGGCGGCCTCGGCCTGGACGCCCTCGGCGAGGCGGACCTTGGCGCGGGCGTCGAGGTCGGCGGCCTTGTGCCGGGCCTCCGCGAGGGTCAGTTCCTCCGCCGCCCGGTGCACGGCGGCCTGCTCGGCGGCCTCGGCGGCCTTGATGTCCTTGACCAGCTTCTCCTGGGCCTCGGCCTCGGCGGCGATGACGAGGGCCTGCCGCTCGCGCTCGGCCTCCTCCACCGCCCGCAGCCGCTTGATCGACTCCTCCTGCTCGGCGACCGTGCGGTCCACCGCGACCCGCTCGCGGATCACCTCGGCGATGTCCCTGCGCTCCGCCTCGAGCTCCTTCTCCGCGGAGATCCGGGTCAGCTCGGTCTCCCGGTCGCGGGCGATGACCTCCAGCAGCCGGTCCTTCTCGATCCGCTCGCTCTCGATCGCGATGACCCGCTCGCGGTTCTTCTGCGCCACGGCGACCTCGCGGGCCTGGTTCTCCCGCTGCACGCCGAGCTGCTCCTCGGTACGGAGGAAGGCGCTCTGGGCGCGCAGCCGCTCCTCCTCCACGACCTTCGCCGTCTCGGCCTCCTCGCGGGCGCGGACGGTCTCGATCTCCCGCTTCTGCTTGATCTCGGCGTCCGCTTGGCGGCGCTCCAGTTCGAGGATGGCCTCGCGGGCGTCGACGTTCTGGCGGGTGATCTCCTTCTGCTCGTGCTGCCGGAGCTCGTTGGTGCGGACGTTCTCCGCGGCGGTGAGCTCGGTGATCTTGCGGATGCCCTGGGCGTCGAGGATGTTGCCCGCGTCGAGCTGGGAGAGCGGGGTCTGCTCCAGGTAGTCGATGGCGGCGTCCTCCAGGCAGTAGCCGTTGAGGTCGATGCCGATGAGCTCGATGATCCGGAAGCGCAGCTCCTCGCGCTTGGTGTAGAGGTCGGTGAAGTCCATCTGCTTGCCCACCGACTTCAGGGCCTCGGAGAACTTGGCGCTGAACAGCTCCTGGAGGGTGGCCTTGTCGCTGGCGCGGGCCGTGCCGATCGCCTGGGCGACCTTGACGACGTCCTCGACCGTCTTGTTCACCCGCACGAAGAACGAGATGCGGATGTCGGCCCGGATGTTGTCCCGGCAGATCAGCCCGTCCCGACCGGTCCGGGAGATCTCGATGGTCTTCACCGAGATGTCCATGACCTCGGCCTTGTGCAGCACCGGCAGGACGACCTGCCCGGTGAAGGTGACGTCGACCTTGCGCATCTTGGAGACGATCAGCGCCTTGCCCTGTTCCACCTTGCGGAAGAGCCGGCTGACCGCGAACACGACGGCGGCGGCGAAGAGGACCACGGCGACGAGCACGCCGATGCCCACGGTGTTGGCATCCATGAGAGAACCCCGTGTCGATCGATGGAGGAAGGACGTACGCGCTCAGACGGCGGTACGTGCGGAGCGCGGTCCGGCCGCGGCGCCGAGGCGCGGGGCGCGGCGGGAGGCGGCGCGGAGCCCGCGCGGCCGGGCGGACGGCACGGTGCCGGCGCAGCCCCGCAGCCAGGCGACCGCGAGGCGGCCGACCCCGACGGGCGCGGCGGTCGGGACCGCGCCGGGGAGCCGGGAAGCCCGGGGAGGGGGTTTCGTCATGGTGCGCCCTCCCCCGTGTCGACTCTGCCGCGATCCGGCACCGACGGCACGGACGTGTCGCCGCCGGAGCCATTCTGGACGCCCGCCCCGAGCCGCGCATTGCCGTAACCCGGCAGTCTTCACGCGCCCTTAATGCCGAGTCGGGTCCGCGGTGGAGCGGAAGGGCGGGGGGGCTCACGGCTGCCGGGAGGGGGAGGCCGCGCACCCGGCGCGCGAGCGGAGCCGAAGGGGCGCGCACCCGCTTCGGGAGGAAAGCCACCTGCGCCCGGGAGGGGATGGCCGCGCACCTGGCGCGCGAGTGGAGCCGGAGGGGCGCGCGGGTACCGGGAGGCCGATCGCGCGGAGGCGCGAAGCGCTGAGCACGTTCGGTCGCCCGGGACCCGCTCACAGCGCCCCGCAGGCGCAACGAGCCTGAGAAGAAGGAGCGCCCCGCAGGCGCGACGAGCCTAGAGACCGTTGCGGGCGATGACTCGCGCGTACCAGGCCGCGCTCTCCTTCGGGGTGCGGCGCTGCGTGGCGAAGTCGACGTGGACGATGCCGAACCGCTTGCCGTATCCGTACGCCCACTCGAAGTTGTCCAGCAGCGACCACAGGAAGTAGCCGCGCACGTCGGCGCCGTCCTCCATCGCCCGGTGCACGGCGGTCAGGTGCTCGTGCAGGTAGGCGATCCGCTCGGGGTCGCGGACCTGTCCGGACGGGTCGGCGTAGTCGTCGTAGGCGGCGCCGTTCTCGGTGATCAGCAGCGGTACGTGCGGCAGTTCGTCGCGGAGCCGGGTCAGCAGCTCGTACAGGCCGCCGGCGTCCACGGGCCAGTCCATGGCGGTGCGCGGGCCGGGCGCGGGGTGGAAGGCGACGTGCCGCTCGGCGCCGGCCCAGGGGGACGGGGACTCGGACGTCCCGGCGGCGACGACGGTGGGCGAGTAGTAGTTGATGCCGAGCGAGTCGATCGGCGCCGATGTGGCGGCGAGGTCGCCGTCCCGGACGAAGGACCAGTCGGTGACGGCCTCGGTGTCGCGGACCAGGTCGTCCGGGAGCCGGCCGTGGAAGACCGGGTCGAGGAAGATCCGGTTGGCGACGGCGTCGATCCGCCGGACGGCGTCCTCGTCGGCGGCGGAGGGGGTGAGCGGGCGCAGGGCGTGGAGGTTGAGGGTCAGCGAGACTTCCGCCGTGTCCGGCAGGGCGGCGCGCAGCGCCTGGACGGCCCAGCCGTGGGCGAGGTTGAGGTGGTGGGCGGCGCGCAGGCTGTCCGGGGCGCTGGTGCGTCCGGGGGCGTGGACGCCGTTGCCGTACCCGAGGAAGGCGGCGCACCACGGTTCGTTGAGGGTGGTCCAGGTGGCGACCCGGTCGCCGAGGGCGTCGGCCATGAGCGTGGCGTACTCGGCGAACCGCCGGGCGGTGTCCCGCTGCGGCCAGCCGCCCGCGTCCTCCAGCTCCTGGGGCAGGTCCCAGTGGTAGAGGGTGGCGACCGGGCGGATGCCGGCCTCGACGAGCTCGTCGACGAGGCGCCGGTAGAAGTCGAGGCCCTTCTGGACGGCGGGGCCGCGCCCGGTGGGCTGGACGCGGGGCCAGGCGACGGAGAAGCGGTAGTCGGTGACGCCGAGGCGCCGCATCAGGGCGATGTCCTCGGGCATCCGGTGGTAGTGGTCGGCGGCGATGTCGCCGGTGTCGCCGTGGTGCACCTTGCCGGGTGTGTGGCTGAAGGTGTCCCAGATGGACGGCGTCCGGCCGTCCTCCGTGGCGGCGCCCTCGATCTGGTAGGCGGCGGTGGCGGTGCCCCAGCGGAAGCCGCGGGGGAAGCGGAGGCCGGTGGATGTGCCGTCGGTCTCGCCGATGGTCCCGCCGGTGGGTGTGCCGAGTACGGCCATGGCTGATCGCTCCGAGGGTGAGGTCGGTTGGGGGATGGCGTGGTCGTTGGCCGGGCGCGGCCGGTGGCCGGTGGCCCGTGCCGTCCGCGCTCCGTGCTGTGCGTGGTCCGTCCGCGGCGCGCGCGGCCGTGCCGTACGTGGTCCGTCCGCGACGCGCGGCCGTGCCGTCGTGGTCCGTCCCGCGCGGTGGCGCGGTCCGTCCGCCGCCGGGTCAGCCCTTGACGGCGCCCTGCATGATCCCGCCGACGATCTGCCGGCCGAGGAGCACGAAGACCAGCAGCACGGGCAGGGTGCCGAGCAGGGTGCCCGCCATGATCACGGACTGGTCCTGGACGTAGCCGCCGCCGAGCTGGCGCAGGGCGACCTGGACGGTCGGCTCGGAGGAGGACAGGGCGACGATGGGCCAGAAGAAGTCGTTCCAGGCGGCCATGAAGGTGAGCAGGCCGAGGACGGCCATGCCGGGGCGGGCGATCGGCACGACGATCGACCAGAAGATCCGGGCGGTGGAGGCGCCGTCCACGCGCGCGGCCTCGATCAGTTCGTCGGGCAGGGACTGCACCAGGTACTGGCGCATGAAGAACACCCCGAACGCGGAGACGAGGCCCGGCAGGATCACCGCCTGGAGCTGGTTCACCCAGCCGAGCTCGGCGATGAGCATGAAGAGCGGGATCACCCCGAGCTGCGGCGGGATCATCATCATGCCCACGGTGACCGCGAGCAGCGCGCCCCGGCCCCGGAAACGGAGCTTGGCGAAGGCGAACCCGGCGAGGGTGCAGCACAGCACCGTGCCGAGGGTGATCGACCCGGACACGATCAGGGAGTTGAGGAGGGCCTTGCCGATGTCCGCCTCCGCCAGGACCGCCTCGAAGTTGCGGATCAGGTGCGGTCCCAGCAGCAGGGCGGGCGGGACGCTCGCGAGGTCGGCGTTGGAGCGGCTGGCGGCGACGATCGTCCAGTAGAACGGGAAGGCGGAGAAGAGCACGGCCACGCCGAGGATCGCGTAGGCCAGGGGCCCGGCCTTCATGGTGCGTCCCGCGCGCGACCGGCGCGGGCGGCCGGGCGCTCTGCGGGCACGCGCGGTGGGCGGGGCCTGGGAGGTGGCGGGCGGGTCGGCGAGGGTGGTCATCGGCCGGCCTCCTTGCGGTTGCGGCGGCGCGCGACGAGGGCGTTGGCCCCGACCAGCACCAGGATCAGCAGGAACATCACCCAGGCGATGGCCGCGGCCCGGCCCAGGTGGAAGAAGCCCCAGCCCTGCTCGTACAGGTACAGCCCGAGGGTCTGGTACTGGTGCGAGATGCCGCCCGACATGGAGCCCTCGAAGAGCAGCGGCTCGCCGAAGAGCTGGGTCGCGCCGATCGTGGACACCACGACCGTGAAGAGGATCGTCGGCCGCAGGCCGGGCAGGGTGACGTGGAGGAACTGCCGCCAGCGGGAGGCCCCGTCCATCTCGGCCGCCTCGTACAGCTCGGAGGGGATGGACTGCATGCCGGCGAGGTAGATGAGCGCGTTGTAGCCGGTCCAGCGCCAGATGACGATGGTGGACACGGCGATCTGGGAGGCCAGCGTGCCGTTCTGCCAGTCGATCGGGCCGATGCCGACGAGGCCCAGGACGTAGTTGAACAGGCCGAAGTCGCGCCCGAAGAGCTGCGCGAAGACCAGGGTCGCGGCGGCCACGGAGGTGGCGTACGGCAGCAGCATGGCGGTGCGCAGGAAGGTGCGGGCGCGCAGCTTGTAGTTGAGCAGGTGCGCCAGGCCGAGCGCCATGACGAGCTGCGGCACGGTGGACAGCACACCGATGGTGAAGGTGTTGCGCAGCGCGGTCCAGAAGAACTCGTCGGCCAGGAGGGCGGTGTAGTTGCCGAGGCCCCGCCACTCCATGTCGCCGGGCGTCTGGAGCTCGACCCGGTAGAGCGAGACGAAGGCGGTGTAGAGGAGCGGGAAGAGCCCGAAGGCGGCGAAGAGGGTGAAGAACGGGGCGACGTAGGCGTACGGCGAGAGCCTGTCGCGCAGGCGGCGCGCCGGGGCGGTGCGTGGCGGCGTCGCCGGCTCTGCCGGGGCGGTGAGGGTCACGGTGCGGCCCTTCGACGGGAGGCGGGCCTCCCCCGCCGCCGAGCGGGGTCGGGTGCGGCGGCGGAGGAGGCGGTGCGGGCGGGGGGAGGGGGTGCGGGCGGCGGAGAGGAGCACCTACGGCGGGCGGCACGGACCACCGGACCAGCGGACCGGAGCGCCGGAGCGCGGAGTACCGGAGCGCCGTAGCGCGGCGCCGGGGCGTGACGCCGCCAGGTCGCTACCCCAGCGTGTTCGCGACGCCCTTCCTGGCGTTCTCCCACGCCTTCTGCGGGGCGAGGCCCTTGCGCTCGACCTCGCTGAGCGCGTTGGTGATCTGCTGGTTGATGTTCTGGTCGTGCACGCCCAGGACCTGGACCGGTGCCGTGTTGGCCGCGTGGCCGAAGATCTGCCCGATGGGGGCGTCGGAGAAGTACGGGTCCGTGGTGCCGGCGATCTTGGTGATGGCGGCGGTGGCGGAGGGGAAGTTGCCCTGCTTGGCGAAGACCTTGGCCTGCTGCTCGGGGGCGGTGAGCCACTTGATCAGCTCGTACGCCTCCTTCTTGTTCTTGGCGGCCTTGGGCACCGCGAGGTAGGAGCCGCCCCAGTTGCCGGATCCGCCGGGGAGGGTGGCGATGTCCCACTTGCCCTTGCCCGCCTCGCCGGCCTGGCCCTTGATGTAGCCGAGCATCCAGGCGGGGCAGGGGATGGTGGCGAAGGAGCCGGCCGAGAAGGCCTGGTTCCACTGCGGGGACCACTGGTCGAGCTTGGCGCTGAGTCCCGCCTCGCTCGCCTCGACGGAGGTGTCCCAGGCGGTCTTCAGGGCCGGGTTGGTCTCCCAGATCAGCTCGCCGGAGGCGTTGTAGTACCGCTCCTTCTCCTGCCCGATCATGATCGAGAAGAGGCTGCCGACACTGTCCAGCCAGGCGCTCTTGCCGGGTGCCTTGGCCTTGTACTGCTTGCCGAGCTCCAGGTAGCCGTCCCAGGTGGACCAGCGCTTGGACAGCTCGGTGCGGTCGGTGGGCAGTCCGGCCTTCGCGAACAGGTCGGTGCGGTAGCACATCGCCTCGGGGCCGACGTCGGTGCCGAGGGCGAGGACCTCGCCGTTCTTCGCCGTGGCGGCGGCCCACTTGGCCTCGGCGAACTGGCCCTTGAGGGACTCGGCGCCGTACTTGCGCAGGTCCTCGAAGCGGTCGGCCTGCTGCTGGGTGACGGAGGCGATGCGGCCGACCTCGACGCCCTGCACGTCGGCGAGGCCGCCGCCCCCGGCGAGCCGGGTCTGGAGGGACTTCCAGTAGTCGGCCTCGTCCTGGGTGTCGGTCTGCTTGATCTTCACGTTCGGGTGGAGCTTCTCGTACTCGGCGTACAGGCCCGCCTCCTCGTAGCCGAAGGAGCCGAAGAGGTCGACGGTGACCGTGACCTTGCCGCCCGCCGTGTCGGACAAGGAGGTGCCGGAGCCGGAGCCGCAAGCGGCGAGCAGCGTACCGGCCAGTACCACCCCGCCGAGGCGGAGGGCCGTTCTTCTCCTGGCGGCTCTGGCAGTGGTCATGGGTGCCTCCTGGGCTTCGGTGGAGCACGAGGCGCTTGAGAGCGCTCTCAGATGTGCATGTGGAGACTGCACGGGCGCACCGCGCGCCGTCAAGGAGTGCAGGGATAACGGCTTGGACTCGCTGACACCCGGGGGCATATCACCTCTTTCGCCGCGCGCGGCCCGTCCGGCCCCGCCGCACCGGGCCACCTCGCCACCGCGCCGCTCACGCTCCTCCGCCCGGGGCGGGCCGGTCACCCACGAGGCGGCCCGCGGGTCACCGCCGGACCCCGCGCACCGCCCGCACCCCCCTCCCCGCCCGGACGCCTCCGCGAAGCCGCACCCCCTCCCCCGCCCGGCGCGCTCCCGCGAGGCCGCGGCCCCGCCACCGCCACCGCCACCGCCACCGCCACCGCCACCGCCACCGCGCGGGAACGACACACCCGCCCCCGTGGCAGCGGCGCACGCGGCAACCGGAAGGAGTTTCGGTGCGGAGTATTGACCGCCCCCGGGCCCCGCCCTACGTTGTCGGCGACTTGAGAGCGCTCTCAGAAGGGTTGTGCATGAGATCCCCCCGCAGAAGACTGTCGTTGCTGACGACGGTCGCCCTCGCCGCCACGGCGCTGGGCACCGTCGGCACCGGCAGCGCGTCGGCCGCCACCATCGACGTGGGCAAGGGCGGCTACAGCGACGTCCGCCCCGCCGGCCGCCAGGGTCCGTCGAACAACGGCGGCCAGCCGGTCAAGCCGAAGGTGACCGCCGCCATGGCGGACACCCCCGTGCCGACGAACGACTGGTGGTCCTCACTGGCCTTCCAGCGCTTCGCCGCCAACCCGTGGTCGGAGAACATGTACGGCCACCCGCTCACCTACAAGGCGGTCTCCGGGGGCCTGGAGGTCGGCTATCCGACGACGCACCAGGTCGTGGGCGGCGGCCGGCAGTACGAGTTCCCCCACAAGGCCGACCTGACCCTGGGCCTCGCCGGGCTCAACTCCCCCGACGCCAAGGCGGACGGGTGGAGCGACTGGACCGTCAGCCCCTACTGGAGCGACGGCGCCCGCACCCTGCGGACGACCATCGGCCACGGCCTGCCGTACGTGTACGCGGAGGGCACCGGAGGGGCGGCGCAGATCAGCGCCGCGGCGCCGCCGACCGTCTTCGCCGACCAGGGCAACGTCCTCGGTGTCACCATCGCGGGCCACCACTACGCGCTGTTCGCCCCGAGCGGCAGCGACTGGACCGTCTCCGGCGACGAGATCCGGGCGGACCTGGGCGGCAAGGACTACTTCTCGCTGGCGGTCCTCCCGGACAAGGCGGCGCTGGCCGACTTCGCGAAGTACGCCTTCAGCTTCGTGACCGGCTCCGCCGTCGAGTGGGAGTACCGGGAGGGCGACGGAGAGGTCCGGGCGACCTACTCGCTGACCACCGAGGCGAAGGAGGGGAGCGCCACCGGAACCTTCCAGGCGCTCTACCGCCACCAGTGGCTGCACACCGGCGACCCGCTGACGGACCACCGCTACGTCTCGTCGCGCGGCGAGATGAAGGTCCGCGAGGGCACGTCCTTCACCACCGTCCAGAAGGTGAACGGCGTGCTGCCCGGCCTGCCGAGCGCCGCGGGCGTCGACAAGGCGAAGCTGAAGGCCTACATCAACGACGTCCTGACCCAGGGCGACCCCTTCAGCGGCGCGATCGACACCTACTGGACCGGCAAGGCCCTCGGCAAGCTCGCCCAGCTCGTCCCCCTCGCGGACCAGGTCGGGGACACCGCCAACCGCGACAGGCTGCTCGCCCTGATCAAGGGCCGCATGGAGGAGTGGTTCACGGTCGGCGGCCCCTCGGAGTTCTCCTACGACAAGGACTGGCGGACCCTCATCGGGTACCCGGCGTCGTACGGCAGCGACCAGGAGCTGAACGACCACCACTTCCACTACTCGTACTACGTGATGGCCGCCGCCGTCGTGGCGCAGTACGACCCGCGGTGGGCCGCCGACTCGGAGTGGGGCGGCATGGTCAAGGAGCTGATCAAGGACGCGGCCAACCCGGCGCGGGACGACGCCAGGTACCCGTTCCTGCGCGGCTTCGACGTGTACGCCGGGCACAGCTGGGCCGCGGGGCACTCGGCGTTCGCCGCGGGCAACAACCAGGAGTCGTCCTCGGAGTCGATCAACCTCAGCGCCGGCCTGATCATGTGGGGCTCGGCCATGGGCGACAAGGCGCTGCGCGACCAGGGCGTCTACATGATGATGACCGAGTCCGAGTCGATCGCGCAGTACTGGTTCGACGCCGACCAGGAGGTCTACCCGGAGGACTTCACCCACGACGTCGTCGGCATGGTGTGGAGCAGCGGCGGCGCCTACGCGACCTGGTGGACCGCCAACCCCGAGGAGATCCACGGCATCAACTTCCTCCCCATGACCGGCGGCTCGCTCCACCTGGCCCGCGAGAAGGACATGCTGCGTCGCAGCGTCGCCGAGATGGAGCGGGAGAACGGCGGCCCGGCCGTCGAGTGGAAGGACATCTTCTGGCAGGTCCAGGCCCTGTACGACCCCGCCAAGGCCATGGGCTACTGGAACCAGTGGAACGGCGGCTACGTCCCCGAGGCCGGTGAGACCAAGGCCCACACCTACCACTGGGTCGCCACGATGAACTCCATCGGGTCGCCCGACATGACGGTCACGGCGAACTCCCCGACCGCCGTGGTCTTCGACAAGAACGGCACCAGGACCTACGCGGCGCACAACTACACGGCCGAGACGTGCTCGGTGCTCTTCTCCGACGGCGGGGTGCTGAACGTCCCGGCGCGGTCCACCGCGTCCGGCGCCGGCGACGACACCGAGCTCGGCACCCTGTGCGGCGCCCCCGGCGACGACCGGCCCAGCGCGCCCGGCACCCCGGTCGCCGGCGACGTCACCGACGACTCCGTCACCCTGACCTGGGAGGCGGCGACCGACGACCTCGGTGTCAAGGACTACGACGTCTACCGCGGCGGCGCCAAGGTCGCCACCGTCACCGGCACCACGTACACGGACACCGGGCTCGCCTCGGGAACCGAGTACACCTACAGCGTCCGGGCCCGCGACACCTCCCACCAGGTCGGCCCGGCCAGCGGCACCGTGACCGTCACCACCACCGGCACACGCGACATGCCGCCCGGCGCGCCCGGCGCCCCGGTCGCCGGAGAGGTCACCGGCACCACCGTCGAGCTGACCTGGGGGGCGGCCGCCGACGACAGGGGCGTCAAGGACTACGACGTCTACCGCGGCAGCGCCAAGGTCGCCACCGTCACCGGCACCGCCCACACCGACACCGGCCTCACCCCCGGCACCGAGTACACCTACAGCGTCCGGGCCCGCGACACCGCCGGGCAGGTCGGCCCGGCGAGCGGCACCCTGAAGGTCACCACCTCCGGCCCGCCGCCCGTCACCGGTGACACCCTCTACCTGCACCCCGAGGGCCGGCTGGCCACCCAGGCCGCCTCGGCCGGCTCCCCGGAGACCATCCCGTCCGCGGGCGGCGCCAACCGCGACGGCACCCCGCACAACCCGCTCGTCTACGAGGTGAAGAACGTCCGCGGCACCCTGAAGGCGGGCTCGACCACGGCCTTCACCTTCAAGGTCGACGCCGGCACCAGTGTCGGCCTCGCCCAGCAGGCCCGGGTCTCCTACGACCTGACCGGCGACGGCACCTTCGACCGGGTCGAGACGTTCCGCTACTTCGCCACCGACCCGCTCACCGGCTGGGAGGACTACTCCTCCGCCCGGCAGGGGACGCACTCGGCGTCGGGCACCCTGGGCGACCTGGACGGCGGCACCGTCCGCGTCGAGGTCTGGAGCGCCCTGGGCAACAACCCGTCCACGATCCAGGTGGGCACCGGCTCCGTCCTGACGATCCCCTTCGCCTGACGAGGCACCGGGCCGAGCCGTCCCGGCCGCACCCGGCCGCGACACCCGGCCGCGCCCCGGCCCGGCCGGCGGGCACCCTCCGCCGGCCGGGCCGCGGGCCCCGCGGGCCGGGCCCGTTCGGCGGACGGCCCACCGGCTCCACCGGCTCCACCGGAGCGGGCCACCCGCCCCGCCGAAGGCGGGCCCGCCCCGCCCCTCCCCCGCGCACGCGGAGGAGGCCCCCCACGACCAGGAGGACGACCATGCCCGTGAGACGCGAAGGCCGGGGCCGTCCGGGCCCCCGGCTGCTCGCCTCGGTGGCCGCCGCGGCGCTCGGGGTGACCGGGCTCCTCGCCACCGGTCCCGTGCACCGCGCCGAGGCGGCCGTACCGGACACCATCGCGCTGACCGTGACCAACAACTCCGGCACCGGCCGGCAGGTCCACCTGTACAACCTCGGCACCGAACTGGCCACGGGGCGCCAGGGCTGGGCGGACGCCGACGGCACCTTCCACCCCTGGCCCGGCGGCGCCGTCCCGCCCGTCCCGGCGCCGGACGCCTCCTTCGCCGGCCCCGCCGACGGCGAGTCCATGACGATCCGCCTGCCCAGGTTCTCCGGCCGACTCTACTTCTCCTACGGCGACAAGCTCGACTTCCGGCTGGCCACGGGCGGCCTGGTGCAACCGGCCGTGCAGAACCCCACCGACCCCAACCGGAACATCCTGTTCAACTGGTCCGAGTACACCCTCAACGACTCCGGACTGTGGCTCAACAGCACGCAGGTCGACATGTTCTCCGCCCCGTACGCCGTCGGCGTGAAGCGACCCGACGGACAGGTCGCGATGACCGGCCACCTCAAGCCCGGCGGCTACCAGGGCGTGCTCGACGCGCTGGAGGAGCGCGGCGGCGGCTGGGAGAAGCTGATCCAGCGGCGCCCCGACGGCACCGTCCTGCGCGCCCTCGCCCCGAGCCACGGCATCGAGGCCGGGGCGCCCCTGCGCTACTCGCTGGACGACTACATCGACCGCGTCTGGCGGAAGTACGCCACCCAGACCCTCACCGTCACCCCGTTCTCGTACCAGCCCGAGATCAAGTACCACGGCCGGGTCACGGGCGACACCATGAACTTCACCGACGGGTCGGGCGCCCTCGCCGCCTCCTTCCCCAAACCGGACTCCGACAGCGTCTACGGCTGCTACAAGCACCTCGACGCCCCCAACGACCTGGTCCGCGGCCCCCTGGCCCGCACCCTGTGCGCGGCCCTGAACCGGTCCACGCTCCTCGACAACCCCCACCAGCCGGACACCTCGCCGGCCGCGTTCTACCAGGACCCCGTCACCAACCACTACGCCCGGGAGATCCACGAGCACATGGCCGACGGCAAGGCGTACGCCTTCGCCTTCGACGACGTCGGCGCCCACGAGTCGCTGGTCCACGACGGCGACCCGCGCCACGCGTACATGGTGCTCGACCCGATGACGGGCGGCAGCGCACCGCCCCCGGACCCGACGCCGACCCCCACGCCGAGCCCGACACCGACCCCCACCCCGACGCTCCCGCCCACCGGCGACACCTTCCACCTGCGCACGGGCGGGCGGCTGGACACCACGAGCGCGGAGGCGGGCGCGGACACCATCCCGTCCGCCGAGGGCGCCACCCACGACGGGACGCCCCACAAGCCCCTCGTCTACGAGATCCGCGGCGTGACCGGCACCCACGACCCCGCCCGCCGCACCGACTTCACCCTGCTCACCGACGCCGGCACGCACGTGGCCCTCGGGCAGCAGGCCCGCGTCTCCTACGACCTGACCGGCGACGGCACCTTCGAACGCGTCGAGACCTTCGCGTACTTCGCGACCGACCCGGTCCCCGGATACGAGCCGTACACGGGCTCGCGCGCCGGACTGCGCTCGGCCACCGGCGCCCTCGGCGACCTGTCCGGGGGAACGGTCCGCGTCGAGGTGTGGAACGCCATCGGCGCGGCCCCGGCCCTGCTCCGGGTGGGCACGGGCTCCACCCTCACGATCCCCTTCCGCTGACCCGGCGCGGCGCCCGGCCGCGCCGACACCGCCCGTTGTCGGCGGTGCGCGGCGTGACCGGGCCACCCGGCCGGCGTTGGGCCAGGGAGGCGATGAACATGACCGAGGACAGGGGCGAGGGCGCCGCGACCGTACCGGCGGGCGACACGGGATGGGCGACGGCGGACACGTCGGGCCAGGCGGTGGTCGCCGCGTTCGGGCGGACCATGAAGACGCTGCGGACGCGGGCGGGGCTGGAGCGCGAGGAGTTCGGACGGCGGATCGGGTACTCGGCGTCCACCGTCGCGGCGTACGAGCAGGGGCGGCGCATCCCGCCGCCGAGGGCCATCGAGCGGGCGGACGAAGTTCTGGACGCGGGCGGGCTGCTGACGGTGTGGAAGGACCAGGTCGGGCGGGCGCAGTACCCGCCGTTCTTCCAGGGCATGGCCGCGCTGGAGAGGGAGGCCATCGAACTGCTGGCGTACGACACGCTGATGGTCAAAGGACTGCTGCAGACGGAGGAGTACATGCGGGCGGTACTGGCCATGCGCAGACCGCCTCTGGACCAGGAGACGGTCGAGCAGCGGGTGGCCGCCCGACTCGCCCGCCAGGCCATCTTCGACCGGCCGTCCGCACCACTGCTGAGCTTCGTGATGGACGAGTCGGTACTGCGGCGCCGGCTCGGCGGGGCGCGCGTCCTTCGCGGGCAGCTGGAGCACCTTCTGCTGGTCGGTCAGAAGCAGAACGTCGAGCTTCAGGTGATTCCTCTCGACTGCGAGGAGAACGCCGGGGTCGACGGGCCGTTCACCGTCGTCACGCGTGGCGACGGCGCGAAGTTCGCTTACACCGAGGCACAGGGGATCGGCACCCTGGTCACCGACCCGGCTCAGGCGGCTCGCGCCGCCGCCCGCTATGGGATCATCCGATCGCAGCCTCTCACCCCGCGAGAGTCCCTGGAGTTCGTCGAAAGGTTGCTGGGAGAGCTATGAACACCGCTGAGTCCTCGACCGTCGCGTCCGACCTCGCCTGGTTCAAGAGCAGCTACAGCGGGGCGGAGGGCGGCGACTGCGTCGAGGTCGCCGCCGGAACGGGATCCGTCCACATCCGGGACTCCAAGGCCGTGGCCGGTCCTGTCGTCCGTGTGTCGCGTGCCGCGTGGGCGGGCTTCCTCCAGGGGGCCTGACCGCCGTACGCGCCGCTGGAGCCCTGCCGCCCCTCCCGGGGCCGCAGGGCTCTCGCGGTGCCGGACGGAACCGGTCGGGACCCGGCCGGTCAGGCGCGGCGGCGCGCCCTGTGGAAGTCCTCCATCAGCCCGGTGAGGTAGTCCCGAGCGGCGAGGTCGGCGGCGGTGAGCGGGGCGGCCTGGCCGGCCCACAGGCTGCCGAGGTCCGCCCGCCCCCGTACGTTGGCCTCCCGCCGAATGGACTGCATCAGGGCGCTCTGCACCGGATATGGGGGCACGGCGTCCTCGTGCGGGGCCATGTCGCGGACGAAGCGGTTGGCGATCCCGCGCGCGGTGCGGCCCGAGAAGAGGCGGGTGAGGACCGTGGTGCGGGCCTCGGGGGATGCGAGGGCCCGCTTGTGGGCCGGGCTCGCCCCCGACTCGCGGGTGGCGAGGAAGGCGGTGCCGATCTGCACGGCGTCGGCGCCCAGGGCGAGGGCGGCGGCCATCCCCCGGCCGTCCGCGATCCCGCCGGCCGCGACGACCGGGACGCCCACGGCGTCGGCGACCTGGGGGACCAGCGAGAACGTCCCGACGAGCGACTCCCGGACCGGCCGCAGGAAGGCGCCCCGGTGGCCGCCCGCGTCGGCGCCCGAGGCGACGACGGCGTCGACTCCGGCCCGCTCCAGGGCGACGGCCTCGTCCACGGTGGTCGCCGTGCCCAGCACGCGGATGCCGAGGCGGCGGGCCTCGGCCACCACCCTGGCGGGCGGCGGGCCCATCACGAAGCTGACGACCGGGGGCCCGGCCGCGAGCAGCGCGTCCACCTGGGCGTCGAAGTCCGGTACCGGCGCGAGGTCGCCGGCCGACGGCCGGGGCAGCCCGAGTTCGTCGTGGTACGGGTGCAACCGCAGCATGTGCGGGCCCAGTTCGGCCGGGTCCGGCCAGGGCCGGGCCTCGTCCTCCTGCGGGACCCAGAGGTTGACGGCGAACGGGCGGGCGGTGCGGGCCTTCAGCTCGGCCACCAGGTCCGTGATCTCGTCCGGGGCCAGCAGGTGCGCCCCGTACGAGCCCAGTCCCCCGCCCTCGGAGACGGCGGCGGCCAGGGCGACGGAGGACAGGCCGCCGCCGAACGGCCCCTGCACGACGGGCAGGGAGATCCCCAGGAGGCCGCCCAGGCGTCCGGCGTTCACGCCGTCACCGCCGGGTGCGCCGCGGCCTCGCGCCCGTGCACGAACCGCAGCGCGGTCCGGGCGACGTGCTCGCCCAGATGCCGTGCGGTGCGCAGGTCGGCGTCCGAGGGCGACCGGTCCGGGCCGAGGTCGGAGGGCGACTGCGCCATCGCCCCCACGAAGGAGCCCATCCGGTTCAGGTCCTCCGGGCTGCCGCCGGAGCTGTAGATCCAGCCGGGCACCAGGCCGAGCGGCACCCAGTTCATGCCGTGCTGGGCGGCCAGGACGGTCATGGAGAGCAGCGCGTTGTCCTTGTTGCCGTTCACCCCGGCCGAGTTGGTGAAGCCGGCGGCGAGCTTGCCCTGCCAGCCGCGCGCGGCCCAGACCGGGGCGCTCGCCTCCGCGAAGCGCTGGAAGACCGCCGAGGTGGCGCCCATGTAGGTGGGGGACCCGAAGACGATCGCCTCCGCCTCGGCCAGGGCCTCCCACAGGCTCTCGTCGAGCGTGGAGACGTCGCGCAGCCCGGCGCGGACACCGGGTACCGAGGCGGCGCCCTCGGCGACGGCGGACGCCTGGCGGGCCGTGTGCCCGTATCCGCTGTGGTAGGCGACGACGACGGGGATCGGTGCGGACATGGTGGCCCTCCGGAAGGTGGCGTGGGTGGGACGGTGCCCGGTGACGGGTCGACCGTCGGGCGGTGCGGCGGTGGACCCGCCTCCGGAGGACACACTAGACGACCGGTCAACTATTTCACCAGTGGCGATCCCGGCCGGTTAGTTGACCGGCCGTATACTCGCTGCCATGGGACGGACCAGCACCGCGCGCGAACGGCTCCTCGACGCCGCCGGCACCCTGATGCGCCACCGGGGGTACAGCGGCCTGGGCGTGGCGGAGATCTGCGCCGCGGCGGACGTGAAGAAGGGCAGCTTCTACCACTTCTTCACCTCGAAGCAGGACCTGACCCTGCGGGCCATCGACGCCTACTGGGAGGAGCAGCACCGCGCCTGGAGCGCCGCCCTGGAGGGCGCCGATCCCGCCCTGGCCCGGCTGCGCCGGCTGCTGGAGGGCATGGCGGACTTCCAGCGGCGCGCCAAGGAGGAGTGCGGCGCGGTCGACGGCTGCCTGCTGGGGAACCTCGCCCTGGAGCTGAGCACCCAGGAGCCGGACGTCCGCGCCCGGCTGGAGGAGATCTTCGACGCGCAGACCGCGCTGATCGCCCGGGTGCTCGACGAGGCGGCGGCGGAGGGGGCCGTCCCCCGCGAGCGCGCCGGGCGCCCCGTCGCGCGCGCGGTGATCGCCCATCTGGAGGGGCTGGTCCTCTTCGCCAAGCTCAAGAACGACCCCGCCGTCCTCGACACCCTCTGGCCGCACACCCTGCTGCTCGTCGGCGCCGACCGGCCGTAGGCGCGACGGCGCCGGCGGGCGGTCGGGCCGCGGCGCGCGGTCGGCGGTGTCCGCCCACGCCTCGGGCGGGTACCGGTGTCGCCCGGTACCCGCCCGTGTGGCGGAGGGTCAGCTTCGCCAGGTGTCGTTGAGCGTGACCGTGCCGTCGGCGGGGACGGTGGCCGTGCGGTCGGCGCCGCTCTCCCAGGTGACGTTGCCGGAGGCGTCCTTGCGGATGTACTTGTACGCGAAGGACGTGCCCGCGGGCAGCTTCACATCCAGCTTCCACACCGGGTACGCGGCGGCGTCGAGCTTGAGGGCCGCGGCGGGCGCCCAGCCGCCGAGGGCCGCGTGGTCCCCGACGACGTGGATGGTCTGGCCGGGGACGGTGGTGGCGGTGACCGCGAAGGAGGCGCCGGGCTCGGCCTGCTGGTCGTCGCAGGGGTTGCCGGTGCCGACGGTGCCGTTCCCGACCGTGATGTCGCCGGTGCCGAGGGTGTAGTCGGCGCCGCCGTTGCTGTCCCAGGTGCCGGAGCCGTTGTTGAAGGCGGCCTTGAGGCCGGTGGCGGAGCCGAGGGCGACGGTCTTCCTCACCCAGCCCCGGCAGGCGGCCTCCATGGCGAGACCGGGCGAGGTGGTCCAGGTGCCGCCGGTGGGGGCGTAATGGATGTTGTAGGCCGACCATGCCCTGTCGGTGCTGTAGTAGACGGTGGCCGTGTTGTCGCCCGGCTTGTCCCCGAGCCTCGCTCCGACGTGGAGGGCGACGGCGTCGTTGCCGCCGATGGTGGCGGTGAACCTGCCGTCGCTGCCGACGGTGTACGTGGTGCCGGTGCAGCCGCCGTTCGCGGTCGGGTCGCCGTGCTGGACGTCGCAGTAGGTGCCGGCCGGGAGCGAGGTCTGGAAGGTCCGGGTGAGGGAGCCGCCCTCGCGGTTGACGGCGACGAACGCCTTGCCGCCGCGGCCGAAGGCGACGGCGTTGTTGCCGTTGTCCCACCAGTCGGTGACGCCGGTGCCCTCGGAGGCGTTGCGGAAGGCCACCATGTTGGCGATCTGGCGCCAGGAGTGCTGGCAGCTCCAGCCGTCGCTGTAGCAGGCCCGCACGCTGTTGCCGTTGGGGGCGCCGGTGTTCCGGTCGCCGAACTCGTAGCCGGAGTGGACGGACGGGGCGCCGTAGGGGTGGGCGAGCATGAAGACGTGGGCGAGCGTGTAGGCCGCGCCGTCGCGGTAGCTCAGGCCCGAGCCGTTGCGCTCGGTGTCGTGGTTGGCGACCATGGTGCCGCTCTTGCCGGAGGGCATGTAGCCCCAGGCCTCGCCGAAGTTCTTCAGGTAGGACAGCTTCTCGCCGCCGAAGATCCGCTTGAGGTCGGTGGTGTAGCGGAACTCCTGGACGTCGCCGGTGGCCAGGTACTCGCTGGGCGAGACGGCCTCGCGCTCGCCGTGGATGGCCTCCTGCATCCAGTGGACGCCCGGGTCGGAGAGCTTCTTGCGGATGGCGGCGAGGTCGTCGGCGGCCACGTGCTTGACGGCGTCCATGCGGAATCCGTCGACGCCCAGCGACAGCAGGTCGTTGAGGTACCCGGCGATGCGGCCGCGGACGTAGTCGCTGCCGGTGTCGAGGTCGGAGAGCGAGGGCTGGCCGGTCTCGCCGAGTTCGCACTCCTGGACGTTGTAGCGGTCGGCGTAGTTGGTGCCGATGGGACGGCGGCAGCCGTGGAAGTCGGCGTCCGAGTAGGTGCCGGGGTAGTCGTACTTGCCGTACCGCGTGCCGGCGGTGCCGGTGCCCGAGCCGGACGTCATGTGGTTCAGCACGGCGTCGACGACCACCTTCACACCGGCGCCGTGGCAGGTGTCGACCATGTTCCTGAAGGCGGCGCGGTCGCCGAGCGGCCCTTGGATCTTGTAGCTGACCGGCTGGTACGCGGTCCACCAGGCGCTGCCCTGGATACGCTCCTGGGGCGGGGAGACCTGCACGTATCCATAGCCCTTGGGGCCGAGGGTGCGCGTGCACTCGCGGGCGATCGAGTCGAAGTTCCACTCGAACAGGACGGCGGTGACCGTCTTGTCGCCGTTGGCGGTCGGCGCCGCCACCGCCGGCTGGGCGGGCGCGGCGAGGGCGGCGGTCAGGCCGAGGAGCAGGCCGGTGCCCGCCAGGGCGGCGGACGTCCGTCTTCGGGCAGGTGCGATCGGGCTCATGCGTCGCTCCAGAGGTGGGGTGGATGCGGGTCGCGGAGGTTACGGCCACCGGGGCCCGCAAGACCTTGCCGTAACTTTCAGCAAGTGGCGACAAGTTAAGGTTTCCACCGCATGGGGTCAAGACTTCCGGCAGGACCTTTCCGGCCACCGCCCCACCTCCAACACCTGTGCGCAGCAACACCGTTCACCCGCCGGCGCCACCCGCGGGGAGGGGGTCGCCCCGTCCTTCCCGCGGGCGCTCGGCGCCCGGTGGCCGCGTGCGCGTGACGCCCGGCGGGCCGCATGCGCGTGACGCCCGGCGGGCCGGCCGATCCCGGGCAGGACGGCCGGCACGTCCGGCGGCCGGAAGGCCGACCCCGCCGGCAGCGCCACCACGCGCGTACACACTGTCAGTCGGGCAGCCGGTCGATGAGCCAGGCGCACAACTCCTCGGTGACGGCCGTGTGGGCGGTGGTGGTGGACGAGCAGAGGAAGTCGTCCAGCCCGCTCTGCTCCGGGTCGAGTCCGGCGATGTTCGCGTACAGGTCGTCCTGCCGGGCGATGTCGCGGAGGGCGACGGCGCTGACGGAGGGGACGAAGCACACCTCCCCGTGCCGCAGGTCCACCGTGCCGCCGAGCCGCGTGATCGCGTCGGCCAGGATCGTGTAGGTGTGCAGGGTTCCGCCGGGAGCCCCGTCCAGCTCCGGGAAGCCGTCGGTCGTGACGGTCCGCTCGGCCTGGGGGAACCTGCGGTTGAGGTAGGCCACCGTGACGTCGTCGCCCTGGGCCTGCGTGTAGAAGGCGGTGCCCGGGTAGATCCCGTCGATCCGCAGGACGACCTCGCCCGGCACCACCTCGGGGAGGCCGGTCCCGTCGCCGCGGCCGTTGGCCACGCCGATCGTCCGCGGGATCCGCGGCCAACTGCCCACGCGGTCCAGGGCGTCCAGGAACTGCAGGCGTTCGGGGGCCGTACCCGTCTTGCCGGTCTCCTTGTCGTAGTGCCGCCACAGCATCTGGCGCGCTGCCGGGCTGTCCATCTGCCTCGCGAAGTCGTTCGCGACGGGGATGAAGTGCGAGAACGCCTGCACGCCGACCGGGACGGAGGCACCGCAGTGGGGGCTGTCGTAGGAGAAGTACAGCCCGGTCTGGTGGTCGATCCGCTGCATCTCCATGCGGGCCAGCGCGTAGCGCGTGACGATGCCGCCCATGCTGAACCCGCCGACGGTCAGGGGTGCGTAGCCCGTGCGCTCCGCGATGGCCCGCATGATGGCGGACTCGGCCGCCCGGGCGTTGTCCAGGATGGAGGCGCTGCGCTCCTCGAAGCCGAGGAGGATCACGTCCCTGCCGCGCCGCCGCAGTTCGCTGACGAACGGGAAGGCACCGCCCTCCAGGCCGTGGTAGAGCACGTCGAGTCTGCTCCGGCCGAGGTTGAACCCGTCGGCCATGATGACGGGGCGGCGCAGTCCCTCGTTCCCCTCACCGGGGAACACCCAGGCGAAGCCGTTCGGCAGGGGCCATTCCCGGTGTTCCGGCACCTCGGCCGGGGCCGTGGCGGCGGCGGTCAGCGGGCCGGCGAGGGTGAACGTACCGACGTTGGGCTCGGTCGTCGCGGACATGATGCACCTCTTGTCCATGTGGGGGATGAAACGTCGCCATCATGGAGGCGGACGGGTCACGTGGGGCCGCCGATGCGGTCGATTCACCCCTTCTCGTGGAGCTGGCGCCGGCGGCGTTTGAGGCACCGCGGCCCGAGGGCGCCTCAGGGGCAGCCGTAGTGCACGGCGACCGCCAGGGCGCGCTCGCGCAGGGCGGCGCGCAGCCACCGCGGGGACAGGACCTCCGCGTCCACGGCGTACTGCCACAGCGCCCACTCGGCGTGCCGCGCGTCCTGGAAGACCACGTCCAGGCGCGTCCAGCCGTCCGCGTCGGTCTCCTCGGCGCTGACGGCCAGGGCGGTGCCGACCAGGTGCTCCCGGCGCGCCGGGTCCACCCGTACGAGCGCGGCGACCTGGTCGCCACCGGTCCGGAACCGCGCCCGGTGCTCCCGCCAGGCCCGGTCCAGGTCGACCGTGTCCGGGCGCCGCGCGGGCTCGTCGAGCCCCTCGGCCGCCAGGACGCGCGACAGCCGGTACGTGCGGTCCTCGCCGGCCCGCCTGGCCAGCAGGTAGCCCTGCTCGCGCACGGTGACCAGGCCGATCGGGTCCACGGTGCGCCACTTCGGCTCCTGGCCCGCGGCCGCGTAGTGGATGCGCAGCCTGCGTCCGGCGAGCACCGCGCGCCGGACCTCGGCGACGACGGCGCCGGACAGCTCCTCGGGCGCCACCCGGCGCGAGAGGAGATCGGTGTCCGGGTCGACGAGCAGGCGCTGCGCCGCCCCCGCCGCGTCGCCCCGGAGGTCCTCGGGGAGCGCGTCGACCACCTTGAGCATGGCCGAGGCCAGCGCCGAACCGAGGCCGAACACCTGCGCCCCGCGCCGCGATCCGGCGACGAGCAGGGCGAGCGCCTCGTCGTGGGTCAGTCCGGCGAGCGCCGTCTGGAAGCCGGGCAGCAACGCGAACCCGCCGTGCCGCCCCCGCTCGGCGTAGACCGGCACGCCTGCCACGGACAGCGCCTCCATGTCGCGCAGCACCGTCCGCGTGGAGACCTCCAGCTCACGGGCGAGCGCCTCGGCGGTCATCCGGCCGCGCTGCCGCAGCAGGAGCACCAGGGAGACCAGCCGGTCGGCACGCACGGAGGAACCCTAGCCGGATACATGACCGGAGGTGTCATGTTTTGTTGGCAGGCTGCTTCCCGGGACGTCACCGGGCGGCGGCTGCCGCGCCGGTAGGAACGTCCGTGGTGTCAGCGAACCGAACGGAGCAGTCGCGGCGATGGAACGTAGTGCGGTCAACCCGGTCACCTGGTCGGTCGAGTTGGGCTTCAACCAGGGTGAGCTCGTCTCCGGGCACTCTCGCACCCTGTACCTCTCGGGGCAGACGGCGACGAACAAGGACGGCGGGCCGGAACACCCCGGCGACATGGCGGCGCAGCTGGAGCTGAGCCTCGACAACGTCGAGGCGGTGCTCGCCGAGGCCGGGATGTCCCTGTCGGACCTCGTCCGGCTGAACGTCTACACGACCGACGTGGACCTTCTCCTCCAGCACTACGGCGTGCTGGCGGGCCGGCTGGGCGCCGCCGGGGCCGCGCCGGCCTCCACCATGCTCGGTGTGACGCGTCTGGCCTTCCCCGGCCTGATGGTCGAGCTGGAGGGCACCGCCGTCGCGTGACACGGGGCCGGCCCCGCGCGTGCGGGCCGGCGCCGCCTCGGCGGCGCGTGCGGGGCCGGCGCTTCGCCGTCCCCCGCCGGCCTCGCGGCCTGGCGGTCCGGCGCGTGCGGACCGGTACGCGACCGCGTCCCGGCGGCCCCGCGCTCCCTCCGCGACACCCGGTACGTCCCGGCAGGGGGCGGGCGGGGCGGGGCGGGCCGCCGGGGACGGCCGGCCGAAGTCAGGCGGGCGGACGGGCCGTGGGAACGGCGGGGCCGGCGGGGGTGGCCGGGCCGCGGGGAAGTCCCAGCGCCAGCAGGAAGCCGACCACGGCCAGCACGCCCATGCCCAGGGCCGCGACGGCCAGCGCCCGCCCCCGCGCCTCGGCGTTGACCCGCACGAGTTCGTCGGCCGCGGCGCCCGTGACGCCCTGGGAGGCGAGCCTCGCGCGCACGGCGTCGTCGGTGGCGGCGGTGACCTGGACCTGGTGCTCGACCGCCTGCACGACCCGCTGCCGCTGCGCGGAGGACAGGACGGTGCTGTCCTTCACCCCGGCCTCGAACGCCAGCAGCAACGTGGTGGTCATGAACGCGCCGGCGAGGGCGACCCCGAACGAGCTGCCGAGGTAGGTGGCGGTACGGGAGAGGCCCGTCACGTCGCTCACCTCCTCCGGCGGCGCGGCCGACTGGACGAGGTCGTTCGCCGTGGTGGCCATGCCCCGGCCGAACCCGACGAGGAGGAGACCCGGTGTGAGCGCCAGGCCCACGGCCGACACGTCCCACCGCGGGCCGAACATGACGGCGACGGCGACGCAGCCGGCGGTCATGAGGGAGAAGGCCCACAGCTGGGCCGTGCGATGGGTCATCCGACCGCTCCCCACCAGCCGGGCGGTCATCGAGGCCCCCACCGACAGCGCCACCGGCATCGAGATCAGCGTGATGCCGCTGCGCAGCGCGTCGAAGCCCGCGGTCGTCTGGAGGAAGACCGGCACCAGGAAGAGCATGCCGGAGGGCACCAGGAAGAGCATCACCAGGGTCAGGGAGCCCACCCCGATCCGCCGGTCGCGCAGCACCACCAGCCGCACCAGCGGGTCCCGGCCGCGCTTGATCAGATGGCGCTCCCAGCCGGCGAACACGGCCAGGACCACCAGACCCGCGCCCGCGAGCAGCGGTACGGGCGACACCTGGCCGCGGCGCAGCAGGGTCACCCCGAGGACCTGGAAGTCCTGACGGTCCTCGATCAGGCCGTACCGTCCCGCGAGCAGCGTCGCGACGACCAGCAGCCCGAACCCGGCGGCGGACAGCAGCGCCCCGAGGTTGTCGAAGCGCCGGTCCGGACGCGTCCGGGACGGCTCGGGACCGGCCTCGCGGCGCATGAGCAGCACCACGGCGAGCGTGACCACGGTCGCGAGGAGGAACGACACCCGCCAGCTCAGGTAGTGGGAGATCAGGCCGCCCGCCACCGGAGCCACCCCGGACGCGATCCCCGCGCTCACGCCCAGCGCGGACAGGGCCTTCGTACGGGCCGCTCCGGTGAAGCTCTCGGTCAGCAGCGACACCAGCGCCGGAAGCATCAGCGCCACGCCGGCCCCCTGGAGCAGGGACCAGCCGACCAGCATGAACGGCAGGGTCGGGCCGAGGGCGGTGACCAGGGCGCCCACGGCGAAGATCTGGCCGCCGACGACGAAGGTCCGCCGGTCGCCGTGGCGCGCGCCGAGCTTGCTGCCGGTGATCAGGCAGGCGGCGACGACCAGCGCGTAGAGGGAGATCACCGACTGCACGCCGGTGAGCGAGGTGCCGAGGTCGTCGACGATGTCCGACAGCGCCACGTTCATGGCGGTCGAGGTGTAGTTGATGACGAAGTTCGCGGTGATGAGGAGGACGAACAGCGTCCTGGCGACCCGCGGCGCCCCGTCCCCGGCCCCACCCCCGGACCGTCCCCCGGACCGCCCCCGGTCCCGTCCCCGGTCCCGGCCCCCGGCCTGCCTTCCCCCGCGCCCCGCTCCGTTTCGTCGCCCCACGGTCCCGTTCCGCCATCCGATCGTCCTTCCCGGCGGGACCCGCCGCCGGGGCCAGCCGGGCTCTGCCGTCCCGCTCCCGGTCCAGGGTGCACGCCCCGTGTCCCTCAGCCCCGCTGGACGCGCCACGGCAGGCCCGAGGCCGCCCCCGCGGCGGACCGGACCGGCGACCGGGACCCCGCGGTGCCCGTCGGCGACCAGCCGCGCCGTACCGCCTGCGAGCGGTGAACGGCCCCGCGCACACCCCGGCTCCATGAAAGACCGCGCCCCTCGCGCCCCTGCCGCCCAGCACCACGCCGCTCGCCGCTCGCCGCTCACCCGAACGGCCCAACCGCGGGCGCCGTGGCCGGGGCGGAAGGACATCATCGGAAGGGACGCCGAGGCCCTGGCGGCACCGACCGCGCACCCGACGGCAGCAGGACCCGGCAGTCCCCGGCCACTCCGGCCGCCCCCGCCACCCCCGTCCGCACGCGGCGGAAGAGGCGGGAGAGGCCGCCGGGCGAAGCGGCCCCGAGGCGGGCCGGGCGTCACCCGCCCGGGACGCGGGGCCCGAGCCGGACGGGGACGAGGGCCCACCTCCCGGAAGGATGTCGCCATGCTGAGAGTAGGAACCTTCCTGCCGCCGGCCGCCCGCGACGGCGCGTCGGTGACGGCGCACCCGGAGGTCGGCAAGATCCCTCCCGACGACCACGCGCTGTTCATGAAGCTGCTGCGGGACCTCACCGACGTGGAGTTCGTCCACGACCTGGACTTCCGCCGGTCCTTCGTGCGCGACGGCAGGGTGTACTGCGGCGAGGTCTGCCTCAACGACCTCGACCTCTACCTCTGGCACGCCGAGGTGCCCCGCGACCCCGACGGCTACGCGCTGGAGGCCCTGCGCACCCTGGCGACGGCCGTCCCGGTCGTCCCGGACCCGGCACGCTTCACGACCGGTCTCGACAAGTACCGGGCCCATCTGCGGCTGTCCCGGGCCGGTGTCCCCGTGCCCGACACGATCCTGGTCGACCGGCGCGACACGGCCGCCGCCGCACTCGTCATCGCGGAGTGGGGCCGCGCCCTGCTCAAGCCCCGGCGCGGCTCCTTCGGCCACGGCATCCTGCTGATCGAGGACTTCGCGACGCTGCGGGACCTGGCGGACTACCTGGGCCACACGCGCGCGGGGGCCGCGGAGGGCACCTTCCTCCTGGAGCGCTTCTACCCCAACGACCCCGCGGACTGGGTCGGTACGACCTTCGTGAACGGCACGCTGATGTACGGCTACCGCAAGCGCGGCCACCGCTTCACCCGCCTGTCCGCCGACGCCGTGAAGGTGTACGACCCGGACAGCGTCGGCGGCGACGTCGACGGCTGCGAGGTCCCCCCGGAGCACGCCCGGATCGCCGGGCGCGCCCAGCGGGCCCTGGGCCTGCCCCTGGTGGGCTTCGACCTGATCCTGTACGAGGGGCGGCCCGTCATCGTGGACGAGAACACCTTCCCCGGCCTCTACCCCGACCTGTTCGCCGCCGCCGGCCGCTCACTGAGCCAGGAACTCCTCGCACTGGTACGCGACGCGATCAGCCACCGGCCAGGACCCCGCTGAAGGGCCCGACGCGGACCACCCGGCACCCACGACGAAGCGACACTCCAGCCGCGGATCCGGTCCGGCGCCCGTTCCCGGGCCGGCGGCCAGCGGAAGCGAGCCGCCGGGGCCGCCGTGGTGGCCGGCCCGCCGCCACCGGTTCCGGACGCGGCGGCGGTCTGCGCGCGCCGCGTCCTCTTCGAGGGCCACCAGCCGGCGTCACCCAGCAGGATCAGGGCGGAGGGCAGGATCATCACCCGGATGACGAAGGCGTCCAGCACGACGGCGACCGCGAGGCTGAAACCGATCTGCTTCATCTCCGCCAGGTGCACGAACATGAAGCTGGCGAACACGGTGACCATGACGACGGCCGCGCTGGTCACGACCTTGGCCGACTTCTCGATGCCGTCGAGGACCGCCTGACGGGTGGGCATGCCGTTCATCGCCGCCTCCTTGATGCGGCTGACGACGAAGACCTGGTAGTCCATCGAGAGCCCGAACAGGATCACGAAGAGGAACAGCGGCACCCGCGAGCCGATGGCGCTCGTGGCGCTCTCGTCGAACCCGAAGAGGGTGGAGGCCAGGCCCCACTGGAAGAAGACGACCAGCAGGCCGAAGGCCGCGGCGACGGACAGCAGGTTGAGCAGGACGCCCACCAGGCCGATGACCACCGAGCCGAAGACCACCACGGTCATCAGGAAGGTCAGCAGCAGCAGGAACCCGACGACGACCGGCAGCTTGTCGTCCTGGTGGGCGAGGTAGTCGACGTCGACCGCGACCGGCCCGTCCACGCCGTACTGGGCGCCCGGCACCTTCCCGAGCGTGGCCGGCAGGTAGTCCCGGCGCAGGTGCTCCAGGGAGCCGGTCGCCTCGGGGGAGCTGAGCCGGTGCGGCACGGCCAGGGTCATCACGCTGACCCGCCCGTCCTCCGACGTCCGCACGGCCGGCGGGTTCCTGGAGAACATCGGGTCGTCCATGGCCCGCCGGGCGAGTGCGTCCAGGGCCGTGGCGACCTCGCCCCGCCGGTCGCCTTCGGCGCGGACGACGACCCAGTGCTCGGAACGGCGGTCCGGGAAGGCGTCGTTGAGCTTGTCGTAGGTCTGCATCTCCGGGATCGCCCGGGAGTGCGTGTCCTTGTTCAGTACGCGCAGCTCCATGCCGAGCGCGGGGAGCGCCAGGCCCACCATGACCAGCGCGGACAGGACCAGGGCGGCCGCCGGGCGCTTGCGTGCCGGGTTCAGCAGGGCGGTGAAGATCCGGCCGGTGCGCTCCGGGTGGCGGCGGCGCGGCGGCTTGCCGCGTTCCGCGGCCCGGGCGGCGCGGCGGTCGGCGCGGCGGCCGATCCTGACCAGCAGGCCCGGCAGGACGGTCACCGAGCTGACCATCGCGACGAAGACGACGAGGATGGTCGCGATGGCCAGCGAGGAGAAGATGATGTCGGTGGCCAGGAACAGGGTGGCGCTGGAGACGATCACCGCGAGGCCGGAGACGACGATGGCGCGTCCGGCGGTCGCCGCGGCGATGCCGACCAGGGCCACGGGGCTGAGGCCGCCGGCCGCCTTGTCCCGCTCCTCGCGTTCCCGCTTGAGGTAGAAGAGCGTGTAGTCGACGCCGACCGCCATGCCGATGAGCAGGATGACGTTCATGCCGACGCCGGCGTCGGGGATCAGGTGCGAGACCACCATGGACAGGCCGACCGCGGCGGCGATCGAGGAGACCGCCAGCAGCAGCGGGACGCCGACCATCACGAGCGAGCCGAAGACGACCAGCAGGGTGAGCAGGGTGATCGGGAAAGTGATCATCTTGGTCTGGGCAAGGTCGTCGCCGCGCTGCTTGTTGAGGCCCTTGCTGACCGAGGCGTCGCCGGTCTCCTCGACGACCAGCTCGGGGTTGGCCTTCTGCACGGCGGTCGTCTGCTCGCGCAGCGGGTCGACGTGCTGCAGAGCCTCGCGCCTGGGGCCCTTCATGGTCACCTCGACCATGAGCATGCGGCCGCTCTCGGAGAGGACCGGCTCGTCGACCTCGAGGACCTCGGGCAGCGCCCTCATCCGCCCGCCGAGGTCCTGGGCGGCCGCGCGGGCCTTCGCCTCGTCGAGCGGGCCGGACCTGGCGCTGAACATGATCTGCTCGGTCGGCTTGCGCTCCAGGCCCGCCTCGGTCGCGATGGCCTCGGCGCGGCCGGACTCGCCCACCCGGTAGTCCTCGGCGACCGCGTTGTTCGTGCCGACCGCGATGCCCACCGCGAGGCACAGCGCCACGAACGCGAACCACGCGGCGATCGCGCGCCCCGGATGGAGGGCGCTCCAGCTGGCCACCCTCACGGTGATCGGCTGCTTCTCCACTGTCCCGGCTCCTTCGGCATCGTCATCACCGCCCTACGGGTGTCAGTGGACGTTGACAGGTGAAGGAAGGATGCGTCAACCGAGGAACCGACACGTGGCCGGAACGTCGCTCGCTCGGGAGCGGCCCGCACCGGCGGGCACGGCGCGCACGGCGGGACCGGCGGGACCGGCGGGCACGACGACGCGGCCCCCGTCGCCAGGCGGCGCCGGGAGCGGTGCTGACCTGCGAAGAAGGGTGTCAGTCCGGACCGGAGTGCGTTCCGGTCCAACACGTGGGCACCGGGATGTCACCGACCCCGTCGGTCGGGTGCATCGAGTCCGGATACCGCTCCCCAGGCTTGGCGGGATCGCCCCCGTCGTGGCCCGCCCGTCCGGACGGTGCTCCGCCGCGGTGCGACGACCGGATCACTTCCGCCTCCGGTACGTGCACCGACGAACCGACCGGCGTAGTCGCGCGGCGCCCTGGTCGGCCAGACCCGGGCGGCGGCGCGGCGCGTACTGCGGGCCACCTGCACCACCAGCCGGTTGGCCGACCAGACCGGTTGGCCTCCGCCGCGCGCACGCCGAGGAGGGCTGGTCGACGCCGCGCACGGGCCGAGGAGGCTGGATGATCGATTCCAAGGGGTCGGTGACCGCGCGGGGTGAGCGAGCGGGGGATCTCCCGCTCTTGGGCTGAATGTGGGGTATGGCTGCCGGTAGCCGGGGGCGTGGCGTGGCTGGGTCGTCACCACTGCCGGTGCACGGTTGCCTTACTGCCGGTCACCAGGCTTGCCGGCGGAACGTCATCGGCCACGACCGCACCGGCGGCGACCACGGCATCACGGCCGATGCTGACGCCGGGCAGGATCGTGGCACCGGCACCGATCCACACGTTCTCCGCGACGTCGATGGGAGCGCCGGTGAGGTATAGCCGCCGCTCCTCGGGATCAACCGGGTGGCCGCTGGTGATGAACGTGACCTTCGGGCCGATCATCACGCGCTCGCCGAGCCGGATGCCGGCGTAGTCCAGGAACGTGCAGTTCTGGTTGATGAAGACGCGCTCGGCGAGGTCGAGGTTCAGGCCGTGGTCCGTGTAGAAGGGCGGATAGATCGTGACTTTCGGTGGCAGTGGCTTGCCGAAGATCTGTCCGAACAGTTCCGCCTTGCCCACTTCGTCTTCGAAAGGCAGGGCGTTCAGGCGGGAGGTGAGCTCGGTGACCCGCAGGACCCTCTCAGCCATGGCTTGGAACTCTGCGCTGTGGATGCGCATGAGACGGTCGCTGGACATGCCACGGTCCTTTCAAGGGGTGTGTGCAGGCATCTCTTCCCGTACCCGCCACAGCAATCCGGCTACGACAAGCGGTTGCGCAAGGCCGCCGAACTGCTCCGCCGGGTCACCCGGGTCCTGGCCACCAGCACCTCGGCATGGAGTGACGACGTGTGGATCGTGGACTCCACACCCGTGGAATGCGGCCGCTCACGGAAACCGTGAAGCGCTCCGACCCGGCCGGATGGGCCCAGTACGGCTACTGCGCCAGCCACAGCGCTTCTTCTGGGGCCTGCGGCTGCACCTGGTGTGCACAACTCCAGGGCCTGCCCGTCGCCTTCGCCCTGACCGGAGCAAAGGCCGACGAGCGCGAAAGCCTGCTGGACCTGCTCGCCGCAGAACCCCACCTCATCAGCACTCGGCCTGGCCAGACCCTGATCGGCGACAGGAGTTGCTACGGCCGCGTCTTCGCAGAGGAACTCGCCCAGCAGGGCATCCGGTTGCCACGGCCGACCCGCAAGGGCGAACGGCAGCGGCCCGGCGTGATCGCCCGCGACATGCAGCGCATACTCGCCCTGACCGCCGTGATCTGGCACAACGACCACACCGGACAAGACACCCTCCGCTCGCTCACCTCGTACGATCACCGACCCTTGGAATCGATCATCTAGTCGACGCTGCGGAGCAGTGCCTCGACGGCCTTGACGCGATCGCCCAGTTCGGCAAGCTGGGAGCGCAGGGACTCCTGCTGGGCGACCGCTTCCTCGGCGAGCTTGCGGTACGAAGCCATGGCGACGGCGTCGGCACGGTGGCGTTGCAGCCTGAAGTAGGCGACGACGCTCGCCGTGATGCCGCAGACGACGATCAGGACGACGGCGACGGCGATGACGGCCCCGGTCATGTGCGTTTCCCCTTCGCGTCCTTCTGGTCTTCCGGGCTCTTCGCGCCCGTCCGCTTCTCGGCGGCACCGGCATCCGCCGCCCGGGAGTCGTCGGCCCGTACGGCCGCGAGGATCGTATCGACATTCACGTGCAGGTCGAACGGGGCCAGTTCGAAGTACTTCAGCGCCTTGCCGTCGTCGGACAGCTCCAGGTTGCCCACGACCAGACCGGCCTTCTCCAGCCGTTCCAGGTGCATGTACAGCAGGGGGCGGGACATCCCGAGGCGGCGGGCCAGTTCACTGACGTACATCCGGCCCGCGGAGAGCTCGGCGATGACGCGCAGGCGCTGTGCGTGGCCGACGGCAGCGAGTACAGCCAGAAGCTCCTCGCTGGTCATGGCCACCTCTGACATCCCGGGTATCCTCGCGACGAGACTTTCCCACGACCTGCGCCGATGTCAAACGACGGCAGGGCCGGCGCTGCGGCGGCCACCCCGTGGCCGACGAGCCACCGGCCGGTCATCCGTCCGGTGGAGAACGGGGCTTCGCGCCCCGGCTCCCGGCCGGCCGCCCCGCCGGCCCACGCCCACAACTCGCCGGCACCCCGTCCCGCAGCGGCCGATGCGGTTCGGCATCCACCCCGGCGGCCCGCGCGGCGGTGTGCGGGCCACGGCGGCGGCCCGGTAGCCGCCCCTGCGGTGCGTCATGCCGCCGGCCACCCCACCCGGCCACGGGAGGCGCCGTCAGACGGCGCGCAAGCCCCGGTCGGCGAAGGCGAGCAGCCACTCGAAGCTCTCGTCGATGTCGGTGCTCCACCGGAAGCCGCCCGCCGCCTCCAGGACGGCGAAGCCGTGGCAGAGGCTGCGGAGCGCGCGCAGGGCGTGATCCACTTTGGGCTCCTCGACGTCGTAGCCGCGCAGTACGGCCCGGAAGACGTCGAGCAGCCGCCGGCCGGCCAGGGCCATCGGGTCCTCGGGGCCGGTGGGTTCCCTGCCGGTCGTCGTGGCGTAGCGGCCGGGGTGGGCCACGACGAACGCGCGGAACGCCCGCAGGGCGGCGGCGAGTGCGTCGCGGCCGGCCAGGCCCTGGACCGCCGTGCCGACGGCGTCGGCGGCCTGGCCCAGCGCCAGTGCCGCGATGCCCCGCAGCAGGTCCTCCTGCCCGCCCACGTGCTTGTACAGGGACGGGGCGCGCACGCCCAGGCGCTCCGCCAGCAGTCCCATCGTCAGGCGGGCGGGGCCCACCTCGTCGGCGAGGTCGGCGCCGGCGGCGACCACGGCCGCCGCGTCCAGACCGGCCCTAGGCACGGGCGGCGTCCGTGCGCAGGAAGGAGAGCATCAGCGAGACGACCTGGTCGGGGTACTGGTCGTGCGGGTAGTGCCCGGCACCTTCGATCATGTCGAGGCGGCCGAGGCCCGGGGGCAGTTCCCCGACGACGGCCGTGCCCTCGGCGCGCGGGTCGGCCCAGTCCGGGTCGTCCGTGCCCATCACGACCAGGACCGGACAGCGCACCCGGCCGAGCTGGGCGCCGGCGTCGGCCGGGGTGGTACGGCCCATCGCCCGCAGGGCCTTCATCCGGCCCGGCTCGCGCAGCATCGCCTCGACGCGGTCGAGCCGCTCGGCGAAGTGGGCGGGTCTCACCCCGGGGTAGGCCGCCTCCAGGTAGGAGCGCCACAGCGGCACGCTGCCGAGGACGGTCGCGCCGAGCAGCCGCAGCATGCCCTGCCGCCAGCGCCTGCTGCGCAGGTCGCCCCAGCCGACCGTCTGCCTGCGGGTGAACGGCGCCAGTTCGACCACCGCGCCGACCAGCTCCGGCTCCCGCGCCGCGGCGATGGTGGCGGCGCCTCCCGAGATCGAGTGGCCGACCAGCACGGCCGGGCCGCCCAGGTGACGGATGACGGCGAGCAGGTCGCCGGCGATGGCGGCCCGGCTCCAGTCCGGCCAGTCCGTACTGGATTCGCCGCAGCCGCGCAGGTCGACCGCGGCGACCCGGTAACCGGCGGCGACCAGACGGGGGACCACGGCGCGGTAGGCGTCGCGGTGGTCGCCCATCCCGTGCGCGAGCACGACCAGCGGCCCGTCCCCGGCCACCTCGTAGGCGATCGTGCCCCCGTCGACATCGAGGAACTCGGTCATCACACCTCCCGGAGCCGGCCACCGCGGGGTCACCGGCTAGTGCTGTTAGCCAACAGCTAACAGCGTTAGCCAACGTCCGTCAACCCGACGGCCCGGATGGGGCGACCCGACGGGCGGACCGGAAAGGGCCGGGACGGGCCGGGACGGGCCTGGACGGGCCGGGAGCCGCCGCCCGCCCACGCGACCCCGGCGGGCGGCCCCGCGGCGCGGCCGACACCCGGGCCCTCCCGCGCCGCACCGGGCCCCGCCCCCGGCGATCCGGGCCCCACCCCCGGCGATCCGGCGGCGCCGCGCACCTCGCGCCGCGACCCCGGCACGCCGCCCCGCTTCCACCCGACGCGAACCATGTTCCGTCCCACTTCATCCGGGTATGCGATAGATAGTGCCCCCGAGGGAGGCGAATCCGATGCCGTGGCTCGTATGGTTGCTCGCCGCCGCGGCGCTCGGTGCCGCCGAGTTCTTCACCCTGACGCTGGTCTTCGGGCTGCTGGCGGGCGCCGCCCTGGTCGCCGCCGTCGTCGCCGGTGTCGGTGTCGGCCTCCTCGGCCAGCTCATCGCGTTCGGAGCCGCAGCGGCGGCGGGCCTTCTGCTCATCCGTCCCGTCGCCCTGCGGCAGATGGCCCGGGTGCCCCTCGTCCGGGACGGCAGCGACGCGCTGGTCGGCAAGCGGGCCGAGGTCACGAAGGAGGTCACCGCGAGCCGCGGGCTCGTCAGGATCTCCGGGGAGGAGTGGTCCGCCCGCGCGCTCGACGAAAGCCTGGTGATCCCCGTGGGAGCGGTGGTGGACGTCATGGAGATCGAAGGGGCCACCGCGGTGGTCTACCCCCGCGAACTGCTCCCGTGACCGGCTTCCCGCAACGGCCGAACGCACCCCGACGGAGGAATGGTGGATCCGGTGCTCATCCCCACTCTCGTGGCGGCGATCGTCGTCGTCTTCCTCGTGGCCGCCACGGTGCGGATCGTCCCGCAGGCGCGCCGCTACAACGTCGAGAGGTTCGGCCGGTACCGGCGCACGCTGCAACCCGGCCTGAACTTCGTCGTGCCGGTGGCGGACCGGGTCAACACCAAACTCGACGTGCGCGAGCAGGTGTACTCGTCCCAGCCGAAGCCCGTGATCACCGAGGACAACCTCGTGGTGAACATCGACACCGTGCTCTACTACCAGATCACGGACCCGCGGGCGGCGGCCTACGAGGTCGCCGACTACCTGCAGGCGATCGACCAGCTCACCGTGACCACGCTGCGCAACGTCATCGGCTCCATGGACCTGGAGGAGACGCTCACCTCCCGCGAGGAGATCAACGCGCGGCTCCGCGCCGTCCTCGACGACGCCACCGGCAAGTGGGGCATCCGGGTCAACCGCGTCGAGATCAAGGCCATCGACCCCCCGCACACCATCAAGGAGGCGATGGAGAAGCAGATGCGGGCGGAGCGCGACAAGCGCGCGGCCATCCTGCACGCCGAAGGGGAGCGGCAGGCCAAGATCCTCACCGCGGAGGGGACGAAGCAGAAGGACATCCTGGAGGCACAGGGCACGCAGCAAGCCATGATCCTGCGGGCGGACGGCGAGGCGAAGGCGGTGGAGCGCGTCTTCCAGGCGGTCCACCGCAACAACGCCGACCCGAAGATCCTCGCCTACAAGTACCTCGAGACGCTGCCGCACCTGGCGAAGAGCGACAACAACACGTTCTGGGTGATCCCGGGCGAGCTGACCGAGGCGGTGCGCGCCGTCACCCACGCGTTCGGCGACCAGTCGGCCATGGGGCTTCCCCGCTCCGCCGCCGCGCGACCGGAGGAGTCAGCCGCCGAGGCCGAGAACGACGCTCCGGACGGGGACGCGGCCGCGGAGCTGGAACCGGGCACACCGCTCTCGCTCGACGCCGCCGCGGCCGCCGACGAGGTGGCGAAGCGGGCCGCCGCCGTGGTGAGCGACGCGAAGGCCGAGGCCGAGGCCGCGAGGGCGTCCCAGGCACCGCCGGACCGGGGGCAGTCCTCCGGCGGCTGACAGCGACATCGCGGGCGGTGGAGCGCCGGACCGGCGGCCCCCTGCCAGGAGCGCGCCGGCAGCCGAAGCGCGCCGGAGCGCGGGGGCCGCGGCCCCACCTCCGGACGACGATCGCGGTCGCCTGCTCCTCCCCGGCCTCGGGCCGCCTCGGAGCGGTCATGGCCGCCTGCCGGCCCCCTCCCGCACGCCACTGTCACCGTGATCCGTCATCCGCGGGGCAATCCCGGGCGGAAGGTGGGCACTTGGGGAGCGCGTCCATGGTTAGCATAGGCCACGTGCATGATCCGGGCGGGTGACGAGCGGCGCTCGACCACCGTCCGGATCACCGGCGACGCCCAGTCGTCACCAGGACTCCTGCTCTCAAAGGACCGAGGGATCGCGGAATGCCAGTGCCTGCTCGCCCCCGCCAGCGCCGGAGCGCGAGAGGGCCGCGTTCCTCGCCGATCGTGCTCCCCGCCGCGCTCCTCGTCACCGCCGTGGGCGGCGCGGTCGTCACCGCCGCCGCCCCCGCCGGGGCGCGGGGCTGGGTCGCCGGCACCGCGGCGGTCGCCTGGGTGTGCATCGCCGTCCTGGCCGCCGTGTCCGCCCGGCTGCTGCGCGGCGCCCGCCGGCAGGCCGCCTCGCTCGGCGACGAGCTGGAGACGGCCAGGAGCCACTGGGCGCGGCAGTCGGCGGAGGCCTCCCAGCTGGTCAACGCCACCCTGCCGGGCCTGGCCCAGCAGGTGAGGGGCGGCGCCCGGCCCGCCGACGCCCTGGCACGGGTCAGCCCGCCCGCCGACCCGCACCAGCGCCGGTTGCTGGACCTCTTCGCCACCGAGCTGGCCGCGGTCTCGGGGCGCGCCGACGAAGCCGAGGGCGAACTGCGCGCGCTGCGGGCCGAGATCACCGAGGGCGGTACCGAACTCGAGCACCTGACCGCCGAGACGCTGCCGGCCGCCGTCTCGCTGCTGCGCCAGGGCAGCTCCGCCGACACCGTCCTGACCCGGTTCGACTGGCCCAAGGACGCCCGGCTCCGCGCCGCCGCCGAGTGGTTCGTCCGCGAACTCGCCTACAGCGAGCGCCGCTCGGCCGCCGCCGAGGCCGCGTCCGCCAAGGCGCTCAGCCGTGTACAGGCCAAGACCGTGAGCATGCTCGCCGACCTGCGCGACATGCAGGACCGGCACGGCGGGGAGATCTTCGGCGACCTGCTGCGCCTGGACCACAGCACCTCGCAGCTCGGCCTGATGACCGACCGGCTGGCCCTCCTCATGGGCGGCCGCTCCAGCCGCGTCTGGAACAAGCCGATCGTCGTGGAGAGCATCCTGCGCGGCGCCGTCGGCCGCATCGCCGCCTACCGGCGGGTGCGCCTGCACAACTCCAGCAAGGCGGCCATCTCCGGCTTCGCCGCCGAGGGCGTGATGCACCTGCTGGCCGAACTCATGGACAACGCGGCGAACTTCTCGCCGCCCATCGACGAGGTCCACGTCTACGTGGAGGAACGCAGCGCCGGCCTCGTCGTCACCATCGAGGACAGCGGCCTGAAGATGGCGGACGCCGCCATGCGCCGCGCGGAGGAGGCGGTCTCCGGCAGGGTCACCGACCTGGCCTCGCTGCAGGGCACCCGGCTCGGCCTGGCGGTGGTGGGACGGCTCGCCGCCAAGTACGGCATCAGCGTCAACTACCGCCCCTCGTCGCGCGGCGGCACCGGTGTCGTCGTCCTCCTGCCGCCCCAGCTGGTGGCCCAGCAGCGCGAGCCGGTCGTCCCCGCGCGACCCCACCGGAGCCCGAGCACCGCGCCCGCGCCCATCCCGGCGCCCGCTCCGGCCGCCCCGGCCGCACCCGCCGCACCGGCCGCCCCCGCCGAGAAGCCGGTCTCCGCACCCGCACCGGGCCGCGCCGCCGAGGAGCCGGCCCCCGCGCCCGCACCCAGCCGCGCCGCCGAGGAGCCGCTCCCGGTACGCACCCGCACGCCGGACGCGGACACGCCCTCCGCCCGGCCGGCCGGCGGCGCCCGCGGAGGCGGCGCGGCCACCCCGGGCGGCCTGCCGGTGCGCGCCCCCGGCCGCACCATGGCCGAGGCGGAGCGCGACCGGCGGCGGCCGGCCGCCGAGACGCCTCCCGCCCCGCGCCGGGAGCCGGGACCGGCACGCGACGCCGGAAGCCGGTTCGGCGCGTTCCACCGCGGCCGGAGCGGCGGAGCGCCCGGCCCCGAGGAGCCGCGCCAGGCTCCGCCGGACGAGTAGCCCACCGGGCGACCCGCCCACCACCCCCGCACCGCACCGATCGCCCCACCTCGTTGGATTGGAGGTACGGGCCGGGTGACCCGTCACCGGTCGCACCCCGCCCCACCGACCATGGAGACCACTGACACGAGCCTGACCTGGCTGCTGACCAACCTCTTGGAGCGCACGCCCGGCACCCGCCACGCGCTCGTCCTGTCCCGGGACGGGCTCAAGCTGTGCTGGACCCAGTACATGACGCTCGACCAGGCCGACCAGCTGGCGGCCATCTGCTCCGGCATCCAGGCCCTCTCCCAGGGTGCCTCGGTGGAGTTCGGCGACGGGACGGGCGGTGTACGGCACTCCATGACCGAGTTCCACGGCGGGCTGCTGTTCATCGTGGAGGCCGGCGAGGGCGCCCATCTCGCGGTCATCGCCGAGGAGAGCGCCGACCCCGGCATGGTCGGCCACCAGATGACCGAGCTGGTCGAGCAGATCGGCGACCACCTGCGGGCCGAGCCCCGCACGGCCGCCGGCAGGGGTGCCGGCGCGTGATCCGCAAACCCGTGGACATCGGTGATCCCGACCGGCTGTACATGGTCACGGGTGGGCGCAGCGAGGCCGACGACTCCTTCGACCTGGTGACGCTGGTCGTCAGCGAGGGCGGACCCACCTCCGGGATGCAGTCGGAGCACGTCCGCATCCTGGAGCTGTGCCGGCACCCCACCGCGGTGGTCGAGATCGCGGCCGAGCTGGCGCTGCCCGTGACCGTCGTACGGATCCTGCTCGGCGACCTGCACGACATGGGCAAGGTCAGCGCCCGCCACCCCCGCGCCGCCGCATCCGTCGCGGGCCTCCCCGAAACCGCCCTGCTCCAGGAGGTCCTCCATGGGCTCCGCAACCTCTGAGCTGCCCACCCGGCGCACCCCGCTGGCCGACGCCGCCGAAACCGGCCTGAAGATCGTCGTCGTGGGCGGCTTCGGCGTCGGCAAGACCACTCTGGTGCGCTCGGTCAGCGAGATCCGGCCACTGAACACCGAGGAGGTGATGACCCAGGCGGGGCAGGGCGTCGACGAGACGAAGGGCGTGGAGAGCAAGACCACCACGACCGTCGCCTTCGACTTCGGGCGCATCAGCCTCAACCAGCGCATGGTCCTGTACCTGTTCGGCGCCCCGGGTCAGGAGCGCTTCTGGTTCCTGTGGGACCGCCTCTTCTCCGGCACGCTGGGCGCCGTCGTCCTCGTCGACACCCGGCGCATGGAGGACTCCTGGTACGCGATCGACCGGCTCGAACACCACCGGACACCGTTCGTGGTCGCGGTCAACCGCTTCGACGACGACGACGCGCGCTTCTCGCTGGAGGAGATCCGCCAGGCTCTCGCCCTGGGGAAGCACGTCCCGATGATCGACTGCGACGCGCGGCTCAGATCGTCGGCCAAGGAGGTCCTGATCTGCCTGGTGGACCATCTGTACGCGCTGGCACGCTCCCAGGAGGGCACCCCGTGAGCGACACCGCCGCTTCCCCGTCCGCGGCCACTCCCCCGCCCGGCTGCCCCGCGCACGCCTCGGCCGTACGCCTGGGCGGGCTGGAGTACCAGCAGACGCCCTCCGAGCTGTACCGCGCGCTGCGCCGCGAACACGGCGCGGTCGCGCCGGTGCTGCTCGACGACGACATCCCGGCGTGGCTCGTCCTCGGCTACCCCGAGGTCTCCTTCGTCACCAGCCACGACGAGCTGTTCGCCCGGGACTCCCGGCGCTGGAACCAGTGGCCGCACATCCCGCCGGACTGGCCCCTGCTGCCGTTCGTGGGCTACCAGCCGTCCGTGCTGTTCACCGAGGGTGCCGAGCACCAGCGCCGGGCCGGGGTGATCACCCATGCGCTGGAGGGGGTCGACCAGTTCGAGCTGGCCCGCGAGTGCCGGTTGATCGCCGAGCAGATCATCTCCGCCTTCGCCGGCCGGGGGCAGGCCGAGCTGATGAGCATGTACGCCCATGCGCTGCCGGCCCGCGCCGTGCTGTGGATGTGCGGCATGGAGCAGGGCAGCGCCGACACCGAGCAGCTCGTCGACGACCTGCGGATCTCGCTCGACGCGAGTGAGGGCGACGACCCGGTGGCCGCCTACGGCCGGGTCGGCGCGCGCATCATGCGTCTGGTGCGGGAGAAGCGGGAGCGGCCCGGTCCCGACGTCACCTCCCGGATGCTGCTGGATCCGGCCGGGCTCACCGACGAGGAGATCGTCCAGGACCTCATCTCCGTGATCGCCGCGGCCCAGCAGCCCACCGGCAACTGGATCGGCAACACCCTGCGCCTGCTGCTGACCGACGAGCGCTTCGCGGTGAACGTCTCCGGCGGCCGGGTCAGCGTCGGGGACGCGCTCAACGAGGTGCTGTGGCTCGACACGCCGACCCAGAACTTCGTCGGCCGCTGGGCGGTGCGCGACACCCAGCTCGGCGGGCGGCTGATCCGCCAGGGCGACTGCCTGGTGCTGGGACTCGCCGCGGCCAACACCGACCCGCAGATCTGGCCGGAGTCCCACGTCGGCGCCGAGAACTCCGCCCACCTCTCCTTCAGCAACGGCGAGCACCGCTGCCCCTATCCGGCGCCGCTGCTGGCGGACGTGATGGCGCGCACGGCCGTGGAGACGCTCATGGAGCACCTCCCCGACCTCGTGCTGAGTGTGGAACCGGGGGAACTGACCTGGCGCCCCTCGATCTGGATGCGCGGGCTGACGTCCCTGCCGGTGGAGTTCACCCCGGCCGCGCGCTAGCCGCTCGGCACCCGACCGCACCCGGCCCGCACCCGACCCGCACCCGGTCGGCGGGCGGTCGCCGTGCCGCGGGTCCGGCGGGAGCGTGAGCCCCGCCGGACCGGCAGTACCGCCGGACCCGCCGGACCGGCGACCCCGCCGGTACCGGCGGTTCCGCCGGCGGCGCGGCCGACCGGGGCGGTGGTCAGGCGCCGGCCGACGTGACCGGTGTGAAGCGCACCGGCAGCGACTGCGGGCCTCGGGTGAACACGCCCTCCTCGACCGGGTCGAAGCCGTCGGCGAGACGGAGGTCGGGCATGGCGTCCAGCAGTTGGTTCATCCCGATCTCCACCTCGGCCTTGGCCAGCAGCGCGCCGACGCAGAAGTGCCGGCCGAGCGCGAAGGCGAGGTGGTCGGCGGCGGCGGTGAACGCCGACGTCGTGGTGAGGTCGTCGCGGAAGATGTCGAAGCGGTCGGGCTCGCGGAAGCGCCGCTCGTCCCGGTTGGCGGCGCCGATCAGGCAGGTCACGGTCGCTCCGGCCGGGATGGTGCCGCCGCTGACCTCCACGTCCACGGCCGACTGGCGCATGATCATGTGGACCGGGGGGGTGTAGCGCAGGGTCTCGGCGAAGGCCGCCGGTATCAGGCTCCGGTCCTCGCGGACCGCCGCCAGCTGCTCGGGGTGCGTCAGCAGGTTCGCCAGGATGCTGGCGATCGCCTTGTCCGTGGTCTCCCCGCCGGCGGCGAGCAGCAGGCTGCAGAACGCCTTGATGTCCTCGTCGCTCATGCGGACGCCGTCCACCTCGGCGGCGCACAGCGTCGACAGCAGGTCGTCGCCGAGGTTCTCGCGCCGCTCCTGGATGATCGGGATCATGTACTCGGCGAACTCGACGCGGGTGCGCTCCCCCGCCGCGGTCACCTCGGGGTCGCCGGAGAGGTTGCCCAGGAAGGCGATGACGGCCGTGTACCAGCCGTGGAAGCGGGCGTGGTCGGCCTTGTCGAGCCCCAGCATGTCGGCGATGACGTTGACCGGGAACCGGGTCGCGTAGTCGCTGACGATGTCCGCGGACCCGGAGGCGCGGAAGGTGTCGATGAGCTCGCGGGAGTTGCGCTCGATGACCGGCAGGAACTTCTCCTGGAGGTCGCGGCCGCGGAAGGCGGGCGCCACGAGGGCCCGGCGCACCGCGTGCTCGCGCCCGCTGAGCTGCAGGATCGTCTTGCCGTGTACCGGCTCCACCTGCCAGTTGTAGTTGTCCGTGGTGAACTCGGACCGCATGTCCTTGAAGATCCGCTCGACGTCCTCGTAGCGGGAGACGATGTAGCTCTTGGTGGCCTCGTGCCAGATCAGGGGCTCTTTCTCCCGCATGACCGCGTACGCGGGGTAGGGATCCGCGGCGAACTCGGGCGAAAGGATGTCAGGAAGCTGCGGGGCGGCGGACACGGGACTCCTCGAAGTAGGTTCCTGCACTCGGGAGACAGGTTATTGATCTTCCGGTGGCTTAAACAGCCCGTTCCTGGCCGAAGTTGAATGACGTACCGCCTCAGCGCCGCGCAGTCGGCGCGCTCAGGTGGCGGAGGAGGCGGACGGAGCCGACGACGAGCCCGACGGCGGGCCGTCGTTCCCCAGCAGATCCGTGGCCCGGTGTGCGGTGTCGTCGGCGTGCTCGGGGAGGAATCTGCTGGCCTCGCCGCTCCAGGTGACGATCAGCTCGTCACGTGCGCGGGTGGCCGCGACGAACACCAGGGAGCGGGCGCGCTGTTTCTTCTGGCGGTAGCGGTCCGGGTTCGTGAGCCGGTACCGCTCGACGCGTTGGTGCGGTACCTGGCCCTCGCCGATGGAGGTGAGGAAGACGCGCTGGAACTCCAGGCCCTTGAATCGGTGCATGATCCCGATGCGTACCCGTGTCCCGGCACCCGTCACCGCCGGGACTGATCACGCTCCGCTCCACGGCCGGGCACGGACAGTGGCCCTGGGTTCCACATGACCCGACGGCGGGCTCAGGGAATCTGCCGGTAGACCTCGCGCCGGTTACCAACGGCCAGGACCCACACGATCAACTGGCCGTCCTCGACGGTGTAGACGACGCGGTAGTCACCGACCCTGAGCCGCCATCGGGCATGGTGGCTCCGCAGGGCTTTGATGTCGAACGCCGTGGTGTCGCCTCCGTCGATGGCCTTCTGCAACTCGGCGAGGCGGTACAGGATGCGCAGGGCGTCCGGGCGCGGGACCTTGAGCATGTCGCGCTGCGCGTGGGGCGTGAAGCGCGTGACGTACCCCACGGTTCAGCCCTGATCGGTACGAAGGAGGGCGGCCATCTCTTCGAGCGAGACCGACCCTCGCGTGCCCTCCGACTCGGCCTCGTCGGCCAGCCGGTTGAGCCATGCCTCCTCGGCGTCCTCGGCGAGACGGCGCAGCCGCTGGTACTCCTCGATGTCGATCACGACGGCTTCCTGCTTGCCGCGCCGGGTGATGATCGTCGGAGTCTCCTCCCGGCGGGCACGGTCGATGACGTCGGCCAGGTGACTGCGGACCTCGGCCATTGATTCGACGATCGGCTCACTCATGTCATAAATGTAGCAGATGTACATGAAGACTCTTCGGTCAATGCGCACTCGGCCCAGACCGTCTTGCCCGGACCACCGTCGGGCCGGGGGTGCCAGCCCCAGCGGGAGGCGAGTGCGGCGACCAGGAGCAGCCCTCGGCCGCCGGTGTCCTCGGCGCCGGGCACACGGAGGGCGCCGGGGCGGGGCGGCACCCGTTCGGCGCGGGTGTCGGTGACCTCGATCCGGACGGTCCGGCCGTGGGCGACCACCTGGAGGGCGAGGTGGAAGTCGCGGCCGGGGACGCGGCCGTGCCGCACCGCGTTGGCGGTCAGCTCGGCGAGCACCAGCACGATCGCCTCGTGCCGGCGCGAGTCGTACGGGACGCCCCAGTCGTCGAGCCGGTGCGCGGCGAGCCTGCGGGCGAGGCGGGCGCCGCGCGGGGTGGAGGTGAAGCGCACCGCGAACGTGCGGTCGAGGGGTGCGTGGGGCACGGCCGATTCCTGCGCGGGACGTGCCGCTTGGGAGGTCCGGGCGGGAGCACCGGGCTGGTTCGTCATGCCGCCCACGGTGTCGCCGGTCGCGTAGCGTGACCAGTGGTGACGCACCGACGCGGACCGGTTGTACGCGCGCTGTCGGCGGCGGTACGAGGCACACGGCGTGACGGCGCCGCGGGGCGGGCGTTGGTCCAGGGAGGCGGTAGTGGTGACCGAGGGCACGAGCGTGGAGGCGGGGATCGTGGAGGCCGGCGAAGAGGTGGCGGTGAGCTTCGGGGACAACGGGGACGGGGAGAGCGACGGCACGGCGGGTGCGCGGTCCGGAGCGGACAAGTCCGGGCAGGGGGTCGTCACCGCGTTCGGGCAGAGCATGAAGACGCTGCGGATGCGGGCGGGCCTGGAGCGTGAGGAGTTCGGGCGGCGGATCGGGTACTCGGCGTCCACGGTCGCGTCGTTCGAGCAGGGGCGGAGGATCCCGTCGCCCAGGACGATCGAGCAGGCGGACGAGGTGCTGGGGGCGGGCGGGCTGCTGGCTCTGTGGAAGGAGCAGGTGGAGCGGGCGCAGTATCCGGCTCGCTTCCAGGGGATGGCGAAGCTGGAGAAGGAGGCCATCGAGCTGCTCATGTATGACGCGCTCATCATCAACGGTCTGCTCCAGACCGAGGAGTACATGCGCGCCTTGCTTGCCATGAGGCGTCCACCCCTGGCGCAGGAGACCATCGATCAGCGGGTGACCGCACGACTGGCCCGGCAGGACATCTTCGACCGACAGCCCGCGCCACTGCTGGGGTTCGTGATGACCGAGGCGGTGTTGCGGCAGCGCTACGGCAGCAGGGACGTACTACGCGGTCAGTTGGAACACCTCCTGTTGATCGGGCAGAAGCGCAACGTCGAGATCCAGGTCATGCCGCTCGACTGCGAGGACAACGCGGGCGTGAACGGGCCGTTCACCGTCGTCACTCGGAAGGACGGCAGGAAGTTCGTCTACTCCGAGGCGCACGCCATCAGCACACTGGAGGCCGACCCCGAACAGTCGGCTCTCGCCGCCGCGCGCTATGGGATCATCCGATCCCAGGCTCTCAGTCCGCGAGAGTCCTCGCAGTTCATCGAAAGGTTGCTGGGAGAGCTATGAACGCCATTGAGTCCGAACTCACCTGGTTCAAGAGCAGCTACAGCGACACCGAAGGTGGCCAGTGCGTCGAGGTCGCGGCCGGTGCGGGCACCGTGCACATCCGGGATTCCAAGGCCGTGGCCGGTCCGGTCGTACGTGTGTCACGTGAAGCGTGGGCGGGGTTCGTCGGGGAGGCCTGACGATCGTACGCACGCGAGAGCCCTGCCGGTCCCTGTCGGACGGCAGGGCTCGGCCGTCTGGCCGCCTGGCCGCCTGGCCGCCTGGCCGCCGGAAGGCTGTCAGCGGGTTGTGGGCTCGTTGTCAGGGCCGCCCTGGACGATCCATCGCGGACCAGGGAGGCTCCCATGACACTCGCGATCCAGGCGGAAGGCCTGGTGAAGCGGTACGGATCGCACACGGCGCTCGCCGGTGTCGATCTGTCCGTACCCGCCGGGACGATTCTCGGCGTGCTCGGCCCCAACGGCGCGGGCAAGACGACGACCGTACGCATCCTCTCCACCCTGCTGCGGCCCGACGAGGGCCGCGCCACCGTCGCCGGGTACGACCTGCTGCGCCAGCCGGTCGCGGTGCGCCGCAGGATCGGGCTGACCGGCCAGTACGCGTCGGTCGACGAGGAGCTCACCGGCTTCGAGAACCTCGTGCTGATCGGGCGGCTGCTGGAGATGCCGAAGGCCGACGCGCGGGCCCGCGCGGCGGAGCTGCTGGAGCGGTTCTCGCTCACCGACGCCGGCGGGCGCCCCGTCAAGACGTACTCGGGCGGTATGCGGCGCCGCGCCGACCTGGCCGCCAGCCTGGTGGGCCGCCCGGAGGTGCTCTACCTGGACGAGCCGACCACCGGCCTCGACCCGCGCAGCCGCAACGAGGTGTGGAGCATCGTCCAGGGTCTCGCGAACGACGGTGTCTCCGTGCTGCTGACCACGCAGTACCTGGAGGAGGCCGACCGGCTCGCCGACCGGATCACCGTCATCGACCAGGGCCGTGTGGTGGCGGAGGGCCGGGCCGACGAGCTGAAGAAGCGCACGGGCGGCCAGACCCTCCAGGTGCGGCCCGCCGACCCCCGGGACGTACCGGAGGTGGTGCGCATCCTCGGGATGCTCACCGAGGCCGTCCCGGCCGCCGACCCCGACACGGGTCTGATCACCACCGTCGCCGACGACACGGTGCTGCTGTCCGCGCTGGTGCGCCGGCTGGACGAGGCGGCCATCGCGGTGGACGAGCTCGCGCTGCGGCTGCCGAGCCTCGACGACGTGTTCCTGTCCCTCACCGGCAAGGCCGCCGCGGAGACCACCGAGGCCGCCCCCGGACCGACCGCCGAGCGGAGTGCGGTATGAGTGCCGTCGTCGATCCGGCCGCGTCCCCGCGCATCGGCCCGGTGCGCGGTTTCCGGCACGGCCTCACCCTCGCCGCCCGGAACATCCGCTACATCGTGCGCTCCCCGGCCACGCTGGTCGACACGATCATCCAGCCGGTGCTGTTCCTCGTGGTCTTCGCGCTGCTGTTCGGCGGCGAGATCGCCGGTGACTGGCAGGCGTACCTCCAGCCGCTCGTGCCCGGCCTGATGGTGCAGATCATCCTGTACGCCAGCGCGGGCACCGGGCTCGCCCTGAACACCGACGTCGTGAAGGGGGTGTTCGACCGCTTCCGGAGCCTGCCCATCGCGCGCTCCGCCCCGCTGGTCGGCGCCGTCATCGGCGACGTGGTGCGCTACGCCCTGGCGCTGGTCGTCCTGCTGGCGCTCGCCTTCGCGATGGGCTTCCGGGTCAGGACGGGCCCGGTCGAGGTGCTGCTCGCGATGGTGCTGACGATCGGCTTCGGCCTCACCATGTGCTGGCTGTCCGTGCTGATCGGCATGGCCGCGAAGAGCCCGCAGGCGGTGCCGGGCATCACCATGGCCCTGGTGCTCCCGCTGACCTTCGGCAGCAACATCTTCGCTTCGCCGGACACCATGCCGGACTGGCTCCGGTGGTGGGTCGGTGTCAATCCGGTCAGCCACTTCGTGGACGCGACGCGGGCGTTGACGCTCGGCGGGGAGGCCTCGGGGCCCGTGATGACGAGTCTCATCTGGATGGCGGTGCTGTTCGCCGTACTCTTCCCTCTGGCCGTACGCACATACGCCCGTCGGACAAGATGAGTTCGTCCCGGCCGGGTACCCGTAGGCCGACGGACGCAGGGCAGGAGGACATGCGTGCTGACCGTGCACTTCACTCACGAGGACATCGCCAGAACCCATATGGCGCCCATGGCCCGCCTTGGGGCAGAGGCACTGTTCGCACTCGGTCACCTGGAACGCCTGGGGCAGCAGAGCAGGGGCGTGGGCCGGTGGGTCTCGCACGCACGGGCCTGGGTGGCGGCGCATCCCTTCCGCCTGCTCGGACTCCAGCGGGCGCTGCAACTGCGGGATGACCTGCTGCCGTTCCTGCTGTCCCGGCCGGCCCCGGAGCGGGACGCGGCGGCTCCGGAGGAGTTACGGCGGGCGCTGGGCGCTCTGGGCGAGTTCCAGAAGGCGTGCGTGGCGCCGTACCGGACGAGCATCCGGGAGATGCTGGACGAGACCCGTCACTGCTATTCGGACATGGTCGCCCGGCTCGGGCTGGCGGCGACGCTCGAACGGCTCCAGTGCAACGCCAAGTGGGAGGCGGGCACGCTGAGCGTCGACGACGGCACCGACCGCGCGGTCCGCCTCGACGGCCAGGGCCTGAAGCTGGTGCCGTCGGCGTTCCTCAGCGGCACCCCAAGGCTCTACAGGTGGCCGGAGCGGCCCTCCGACCGGGCCCCGGCCGACCGTCCGCCCGTGCGGCCGGTGCCCATCATGGTGTTCCCGGTGTGCCCGCACGGCCTGGCCTCCACGGCACTGGTCAAGGACACCCAGCGGCCCGCGAAGCCGCTGCCCCAGCTGCTCGGTCGGACCCGGGCCGCGGTGCTGGAGCGGCTGACCCGCCCGCAGTCGACGAGCGAGCTGAGTGCCGCCCTGAGCATCTCGGCGACCACGGCGAGCGAGCACACCTCGGTGCTGCGCAGCTCGGGGCTGGTCTCCACGACGCGGAACGGCGGCAGTGTGCGCCACGAGGTGACCGCGCTGGGCGCGCTGATGCTGAACTCGCCGCCCGAGCCGGCCCGGTCGTGGTGCCGTGACTGCGCGGAGCGGCGTGAGGTCGGAAGCGAGGCCAAAGAGCTGGTCGCATGACATGATGATCGTGAGGATTCTCCAGGAGATGTGCCAAGAGAGTGGCGACCGTGCGTCTACTGCTTCTGGGTCCACTCGGACTGCGCGCCCGTGACGGGCGGCCGATACCGCCGGGCGGCCGCCGCGTCGGTCTGCTCATCGCCCGGCTCGCTCTCAACCCCGCGGAGCTCGTCCCCACCAGCACGCTCATCACCGACCTGTGGGAGGACGAGCCGCCGGCCGCGGGCGGGGTCAACGCACTGCACCGGCTGGTCTCCCGGGCCCGGCGCACCCTCGGCCAGGCGGGCCACGACGACGCCGGCGTCATCTCCGGGCCCGGCGGCTACACCCTGACCGTCGGGCCCGCCGACGTGGACGCCCACCAGTTCGAACGGCTCGCCGCGAAGGGCCGTCGGCTGCTGCGCGCGGGCGACCCCGAGCAGGCCGTTCCCGTGCTGCGGGAGGCCCTGTCGCTCTGGCGCGGGGCGGCCCTGCCCGAGTTCGCCGGCACGGGGTTCGCCAGCCGCGCCGCCGCCCGCCTGGAGGAGCTGCGCCTCGCCGCGGTGGAGGACCACGTCGAGGCCCGGCTCGACCTGGGCGGCGCCCCCGAACTCCTGGCCGAGCTGTACGGCCTGACGGCCACGCACCCGCTGCGGGAGCGCGCGACGGGCCTCCTCATGCGGGCCTTGCAGCTCTCCGGCAGCCCGGCCGAAGCCCTCGCGGCGTACGAGCGGCTGCGTGCGGCGCTCTCCGACGCGCTCGGCGCCGTACCGTCGGCGGAGCTGCGCCGCATCCACGCCGAGGCGCTGAGCGACGGCGCGCGGCGGGGCCCCGGCCGCGCGCCGGGCGGCAGGCCCGCCGCCGCGCCGGGGCGCGACAGCGGCCCCGGCACCGCCGCCCGGGCGCCCGCCCCGGCGTCCTTGCCCGCATCGGCTCCGGCATCCGCCCCGGTGTCCCCGCCCGCATCCCTACCGGCGTCCGGGCAGCCGGCAGGAACCGTCCTGCCCGCGGCGAAGCCCGGCCAGCCTGCGGGGAAGCCGGGCCTGCCCGCGGGGAAGCCGGGCCTGCCCAGCCCCATCACCCGCTTCGTCGGGCGCGCCGGTGAACTCCAGCGGGTGGCCGCCTCCCTGCGCGGCTCCCGGCTCGTCACCCTGTACGGGCCCGGCGGGGTCGGCAAGACCCGGCTCGCCACCGAGTTCGCCTCGCGCGCCGACGCGGGCACCGCCGACCTCGTCTGCCTGGTGGAACTCGTCGGGCTGGGCAGCGGCGACGACCTCCCCGACACCGTGGCGCGGGCGCTCGGCCTGCCCGGCACGCCCCTGCTGGAGCAGCCCCGTCCGCGCCGCAGCCGGTTCGACCAGCTCACGGCGTTCCTGTCGGCCCGGCGCGTGCTGCTGGTCCTCGACAACTGCGAGCACCTGATCACCGAGGTGTCCCGGTTCGCCGCCGAGCTGCTGGCCGCCTGTCCGCGCCTGCTGCTGCTCGCCACCAGCCGTGAACCGCTCATGATCACCGGCGAGGCGCTGTGCCGCGTCGGGCCGCTGCGCCTGCCCGCCTCCGAGGCGGAGGCCGGGCACTCCACGGCGGTGGAGCTCTTCTGCGACCGTGCCGCGCTGGTACGGCCCGGGTTCGCCCTCACACCGGCCAACACGGCGCAGGTGGTGGAGATCTGCCGCAAGCTCGACGGGCTGCCGCTGGCGATCGAACTCGCCGCCGCCCGGCTGCGGTCGATGTCCGTCCAGCAGATCACCGACCGGCTCGACGACCGCTTCCGGCTGCTGACCGTCGGCAACAGCACGTCCGCTTCGCGGCACCGCACCCTGCGCGCCACCATGGACTGGAGCTGGGAGCTGCTGACCGAGCCCGAGCGCGCCCTGGCGCGGCGGCTCTCCGCCGCGGGCAACGGCGTCACCGAGGACGCGGCGGCGGCCGTCGGCGCGGGCGCGGGCCTGACCGTGGACGACGTCCCGTACGTCCTGTCGTCGCTCGTGGACAAGTCGCTGCTGCACCTGTGGGAGGTCGAGGGCGGCGAGATGCGCTACCGCATGCCGGAGACCACGAGGGCGTACTGCGCGGAGCGCCTCGCCGAGGCCGGCGAGCGCGAGTCCGCCGAGGCCGCCTGCACCCGGCACTTCCTCGCGCTCGCGGAACGCGCCGCCGAGCGCCTGCGGGGCGCGGACCAGCCCCGCTGGATCGCCCGGCTGGACGCCGACCACGGCAACGTCCTGCTGGCCCTGCGCCGGGCCGTGGACGGCGAGGACGTCGACACCGCGGTCCGGCTGGGGCTCGCCATGAGCTGGTACTGGGTGATGCGCGGCCACTACACCGAGGCCACCATCCGGTGCGCCGAACTGCTGCGGTTCGGCGCGCGGGTCCCACAGGGCGCCGCGGCCCTGTTCACCGTGCTGCGGCTGCTGCTCCCCGCGCCCGCCGGCCACGACCGGGACGACGAGGGCCGTGACCGCGGCATCGCCGAGGCGGCGCGGCGCGCCCGTGACGGCGACGCCATGAGCGAGCACCCCCTGCTGGCCCTGCTGGAACCCAAGTGCTGGCTCCTGCTGGGCGAGCACGAGGAGATGGAGCGCAGCGCGCGGCGGGCCTGCGCCCATCCGGATCCCTGGGCGCGGGCCTCCGGCCGTGCCGCGCTCGGCTTCGCCGCGGAGACGGCGGGTGACGTCGGCGCGGGAGAACGGCATCTGCGGGCCGCGCTGGAGTCGTTCCGCGAGCTGGGCGACCAGTGGTCCACGGGCCAGCTCACCTGCATGCTGTCCCGGTTCACTTCGCTGCGCGGGGACGCGGAGGGGGCGCTGGCCCTGCTGCACGAGGCGCGTGGGGCGATCGAGGCGGTCGGGTCGGCGGACGCCGTCGCGCAGATCCGGATCCGGCTCGGCATCGAGCAGCTGCGGTCCGGGGAGCACGACGCGGCGGAGGTGAGCTTCCGCCACGCGCTGCGCGGTCCGCGTCGCACCATGCCCGAGTGCGAGGTGCTGGTGGCGGCCGGTCTGGCGGAGCTCGCCACCCGTCGCAAGCAGCCGTCCATCGCCGCCGAGCGGCTCGACCGGGCGCTGCGACTGCTCGACGAGGCGGTCTTCGACAAGGAGTTCCTGCGCGTCGAGGTGCTCAGGCGCTCGGCCGCGCTGGAGCTGTCGCGGGGCCCGGAGGGTGTCGCCGCGGCCCGGGACGCCGCGACGGAGGCGCTGCGGCTGGCGGTGCCGCTCAACGACATGTGGGTGCTGGCGACGGTCGCCGAGGTGCTGGCGACGGTGACCTTCCACGAGGACCTGCCGGTGCGGGCCGCGCGGCTGCTGGGCACGGCGACGGCGCTGCGGGGACTGGCGGACCAGGGCAGCCCCGAGGTGCGTGCGCTGAGCGCCGAACTGACGGCGCGTCTGGGCGAGGCCGGCTTCCACCGCTCGCGCGCGGAGGGCGAGCGCCTCTCCCCCGAGGCGGCGGTACGGGAACTGGAGGCGGCGGTCTGAGGCCGGGCACGGGGCGGCGCGTCGATCGGCCGCCCGGCCCCGCCGGTACGCCGCCGCCCGGCCGGACGCGGCCCGGCCGGCGGGGCGGGCCGCTACCGGTTGAGGAAGGCCAGGACCGCCAGGACCCTGCGGTGGCCGCTGCCCGACGGGGGGAGACCGAGCTTGGTGAAGATGTTCTTGATGTGCTTGCTCACCGCGGGCACCGACAGGTTCAGCAGCTCGCAGATCCGCCCGTTGTCGTGCCCCTCCGCCATCAGGCCGAGGACCTCGCGCTCGCGGGGCGTGAGCTGGTCGATCGGGTCCTGGCTGCGGCGGCGGCCGAGAAGCTGGGAGATCACCTCGGGGTCCATGACCGTGCCGCCCGAGCGGACCCGGCGCACCGCCGCCGTGAACTCGGCGACGTCCCCCACCCGGTCCTTCAGCAGATAGCCGATCCCGCTCGCGTCGTCGCCGAGGAGTTCCGTCGCGTAGTCGTCCTCCACGTGGGCGGACAGCACCAGCACCGGGAATCCGGGGCGTTCGCGGCGCAGCCCGGCCGCGGCCCGCAGCCCTTCGTCGCGGTACGTCGGGGGCAGCCGCACATCCATCACGACCACGTCCGGGGTCAGGGACCGGACGAGCTCGGGCACCCGGTCGGCCCGGTCCACCGCGCCGACGACGGTGATGCCCTCCGTCGCCAGCAGCAGTTCCAGCCCGGCCCTGAGCAGGGCGTCATCCTCAACGATCAGCACGCGCACGGCAGTTCCACCCGGATGGTCGTGGGCCCGCCCGGCGGGCTGGACACCTCGGTCGTTCCGTCGAAGGCCGCGACCCGGCTCCTGATGCCGGTCAGTCCGCTGCCGCGGGCCTCGTCGGCGCCGCCGCGGCCGTCGTCGGTCACGGTGACGTAGAGGATCTCCCCCTCGGTTCCCATGGTCACACGGATGCGGGAGGCTCCGCTGTGCTTGACGGCGTTGGTGAGCGCCTCCGCGACGACGTGGTAGGCGGCCACCTCCACCGCGGCGGGGGCGCGGGCCAGTTCGCCGACCTCGAACGCGCACGGCAGCGGGCAGCGCAGGGCGAGGGACGACACCGCGCCGGCCAGGCCGCGGTCGGCGAGCACGGGCGGATAGATGCTGCGTACGACGTTCCGCAGCTCGGCGAGGGCCTCCTCCGCGGCGGACTGGGTCACCGCGATCAGCTCGCGGGCCTTGGCGGGGTCGCCGTCCAGGAGGCGCTCGATGATGCCCAGATGGAGCCGTACGGCGACCAGCCGGTTCTGGGTGGAGTCGTGCAGGGCGCGTTCGATGCGGCGCAGTTCGGCGGCGTGCGCCTCCAGGGCCTCGGCCCGGGAGGTGGTGACCTCGGCGAGCCGGTGGGCGAGCCGCGCCTTGCCGCCCGCGGTCACCCGGCGGACGGTGATCCGGGCGTGCAGCAGGGCCAGCGGCGGGGCGAGGAACACGAGGACGGCGAGGTGCACGACCGCCGCGAGGGGGGTGAGGAGCGCGGTGGGCCAGTCCCGGACGGCGAAGAACGCCGGATTGAGCACGATGTGCGGCGGGAGCAGCCACCACCAGAACGGGACGGTGAGGGCGACGGCGGCGCTGAGGACCGGTACGAGCAGGAAGGCTCCCGCCAGCAGCCCGGTCAGCGCGTTGACGACGGACCGCCCGAGCTCCCGCCGCACCCGGGCCAATTCCTCCGACGGCTCCGGCTGTATCCCCTCCGGGGCCGGTATTCCCCTTCTCGCGAGGACCGAGAATCCGGCGTCGAGGTCCCCGGCACGTTTTCTCCCGGTCCATTCCAGCAGTGCGGGCACGAAATTTCCGCGCAGCCCGATCACGGACACCACGCAGGCGGAGACGAGTAAGGGGAGCGCGATCCAGGAGAGTGCGGCCGATCGGGCCGCGGCGAACAGATGGCGCACCTCGGGCCGGGCCTGGTGGAACCTCTTCCGCAGCACCGAGGCGATTTCCCGCACCTCCGGTATATCTGCGTCCACCCTCCCCGGTGCATTCAGGTCTGCATTGTCGGCCTTCGCGGCGTCGTGATAGCGTCCCGGCGTCATTCCGAGCGGGGGTTCCTCTTGTCCGATGGTTCCGTTGATTTCAGCACACCCGACGCGCCTGCCTTGGTCGTTCGCGACGTGACCAAGCATTATGGCTCCCGCGGGAATACGGTGCAAGCCCTTCGGGGTATTTCCGTAGAGCTTGCGCGCGGCAGCTTCACCGCGGTAATGGGCCCGTCCGGTTCCGGGAAGAGCACATTCCTGCACTGCGCCGCCGGACTGGACCGGCCCAGCAGCGGCGAGGTCTGGCTGGGGGGTGTTCCCCTCTCGGGCATGCGCGAGACGGGGCTGACCCGGCTGCGGCGGGACCGGATCGGCTTCGTCTTCCAGGCGTACAACCTGCTGCCCTCGCTCACCGTGAAGGACAACATCACCATGCCGCTGCGGCTCAGCGGCGCGTCCCTGGACCGCGGCTGGCTGGACGAGATCGCCGGCCGGGTCGGGATCACCGCCCGGCTCGGCCACCGCCCGTCCGAGCTCTCCGGCGGCCAGCAGCAGCGGGTGGCGATCGCCCGCGCGCTGATCAGCCGCCCCGACATCATCATGGCCGACGAGCCGACCGGCGCCCTGGACTCCCGTACCGGGCAGGAAGTGCTCCAGCTCTTCCAGGAGTTGGTCCACCAGCTCGGGCAGACGGTGCTGATGGTCACCCATGACCCCGTCGCCGCGTCGTACGCGCACAGCGTGCTCTTCCTCGCCGACGGCCATCTCGTCGAGCGCATGGACTCCCCCACGGCCGAGGCCGTCGCCGAGCGCATGACGCGTCTCGGGGGCCGGTGACCGTGTTCGGTATCGCGTGGAAGACGCTGCGCGCCCGCAAGGCGGCGTTCTTCGGCGCCTTCGTGGCGCTGTTCTGCGGGACGGTGGTGATCGCCGCGTCCGGCATCCTCGTCGAGTCGGGCCTGCGGACGTCGGTGCGGCCCGAGCGCTACGCCGGGGCCGCGGTCATGGTCGGCGGCGACCAGACCCTGCGGATCCCGGGCGGTGACTTCACCGTCCGGGAGACCCTGCCCGAGCGGGCCCGGCTGAAGGAGTCCACCCTCCGCGCGGTGGCCCGTGTGCCGGGGGTGGAGCGCGCCGTCGGCGAGCACAGCTTCGCCGCCGTCGTGCCCGGCGCGGCCACGGGGCCGCTGTACGGGCACGGCTGGGACAGCGCGGTCCTCGGGCCGTTCCGGCTGTCCGAGGGCGAGGCGCCCGCGTCCGCCACCGACGTGGTGCTGGACCCGGCCGTCGCCGAGGCCGCCGGTGCCCGCGTCGGGGGCCGGATCACGGTGGTCGTCGAGTCCGTCCCCGCCCGGTACCGGGTCTCCGGGATCGCCGCACCCGCCGACGGCGCCGGACTCGACCGGCAGAGCGCGCTGTTCTTCACCCCCGCCACCGCGTCCCGGCTGTCCGGCCACCCCGGCGCGTTCGACGCCGTCGGGGTGCTCGCCGCCGACGGCGCCGACGCCGAAGCGCTGGCCGACCGGATCGAGAAGGCCGTCCCCGGGACCGTCGCCTACACCGGCGACGACCGGAGCAGGCTGGAGTTCCCCGACATCGGCTCCTCCAGCGGGCTGCTCCTGCTGGTGGCGACGTCCTTCGGCGGCATGGCGGCCTTCGTCGCCATGTTCGTGGTCGCGGGCACCCTCGGGCTGTCCGTCGACCAGCGCCGCCGGGAGTTCGCGGTGCTGCGCGCCATCGGCTCCACCCCGCGGCAGGTCTACAAGCTGGTCCTGTCCGAGGCGCTGCTGGTCGCCGTCGTCGCCGGTGTCCTGGGCTGTGCTCCCGGCGCGGCCGTCGCGGAACTGCTGCGCGGCCTGTTCGCCGGACTCGGCGCGATCCCCGACGACCTCCCCTTGGTCGTCGGTCCCGCGCCGATGGTGGCGGCGCTGGTCCTCGGCGTCGCCACCGCCCTCGTGGCCGGACTGATCGCGGCGCACCGGCCGGCCCGCATCAACCCCGTGGACGCCTTCGGCGAGGCGGCCGTGGAGCGCCGCGGGCTGCCCGTCTGGCGGGTGATGCTCGGTCTCGTCCTCCTCGGTGTCGGCACCCTGTCGGCCGTGATGCCGCTGGTCGTGCGCAGCGAGCTGGGCGCCGCCGGGGCGGGCGGCGCGGCACTGATCGGCCTCGTCGGGCTGTCCCTGCTGGGGCCGCTGGTGGTGCGCGCCCTGGTCGCCGTACTGGCGCTGCCGCTGCGGGCGAGCCGGGTCAGCGGCTTCCTCGCCGCGTCCAACAGCGCCGCGGCGGCCCGGAGGATGAGTTCCGCGGTGATGCCGCTGGTGCTCGCCATCGGGTTCAGCGTGACCCTCGTCTACACCCAGACCACCATGTCGGCGGTCGCGGGCCGCCAGGTCGAGGAGGGTCTCGGCGCCGACTACGTGGTGGGCGACGGCGGTTCGGGCGGCCTGGCCCCGCGGGTGGTCGAGCAGGTCCGGGCGGTCGGGGACGTGGAGGTGGCCACCGCCGTGTCCACGTCCAAGGCGTTCATGTCCGTCACCGTCCTCGAGGACAAGGAGCTGGCCGGCTTCTCGCTGCGCGGCGTCACTCCCGAGAAGCTGTCGCGGACCATCGACCTCGGAGTCGTGGACGGCGACATCGGGCATCTGCGCGGCAGGACGCTCGCCATGGAGGACACCCAGGCGTCCCTGCTGGGCGCGTCGGTCGGCGAGCAGGTGGAGCTGTACCTGGGCGACGGCACCCCCACCAGGCTGAAGCTGGTCGCCACGTACGAACGCGCCATGGGCTTCGGGGAGATGACGGTGCCCCAGGAGGTGCTGGCCGGGCACACCACGGCGCGCGCCCCCGGGCAGCTGCTGGTGCGGGTCCGGGACGGCGGTGACCACGCGGCCGTCGGCGCGGCGCTGCGCGCGCTGGCCGAGAAGCATCCCTCGCTGTCCGTGAGCGACCGGGAGGGCTTCTCCGCCGGGGTGCGGGAGGAGGCCACGCTCGCCGCCTGGATCAACCTGGCGGGCCTGGCGATGATCCTCGCCTACATCGCCATCGCCGTCGTCAACACCCTGGTCGTGGCGACCGCGGCCCGGTCCCGCGAGTTCGCCCTGATGCGGCTGATCGGCATGACCCGCGGCCAGGTGATCCGCACCCTGCGCTGGGAGTCGCTGCTGATGTGCTCCATCGCGGTGCTGCTGGGCACCGCGATGACCGTGCTGCCGCTGGGGGCGCTGAGCGTCGCCTTCCTGGGCCGTCCGCAGCCCGCCGGGTCCCCGCTGATCTACCTGGCGGTGGTCGCCGCGGCGGTGGTGCTCGGGATGGTCTCGACGATGCTGCCGGTACGGCTCGCCCTGCGGGCCAGGCCGGTCGAGGCCATCGGCGTGCGCGAGTAGCGGTACGGGAGCGGGAGAAGGGGGCGGGGCCCCGGCCGATCCGGCCGGGGCCCCGCTCCTTGCGCCCTTCCGCTCAGGCGCCCATCGCCTCGACGAGGCTCTTGGGCCGCATGTCGGTCCAGTGGGTGTTGACGTACTCGACGGCCTCGGCGCGCGGGACCTCGGCGAGGACGGTCTCCCACCCGGCCGGCACCTCGGCGAAGGACGGCCACAGGGAGTGCTGGCCCTCGTCGTTGACCAGGACCAGGTAGGTGGCGTTCTCGTCCTCGAAGGGGTTGCTCATGTCGCGTCCTTCCTCTCGTGCGTGCCGTCCGCGTGGTGCGGGGTCTGTCGGCGACGGTCTCGTACCGGCGGCGGATCCGTTGCCGGTCCGCCTGTCCGGCCTGGCTCGTCGGTGGCCGTGCTTGTCGGTCGCTGTGCTTGTCGGTCGCTGTGCTTGTCGGTCGCTGTGCTTGTCGGTGGCCGTGCTCGTCGATCGGTCCGCTCGCGGCGGGTCCGCCCGCCGGTCAGTCCGCCGGTGCGCCGGTCCGCCCGCCGGCGGGTCTGCCGCCGGAGGCGGACGCTTCCGCGATCGCGCGCAGGCCGTCCTCGAAGGCCCGGGCGAGCCGCTCGACGGTGTCCCGCCGGTGGAGCGCCGCCGAGTAGGTCCAGGAGAACTCCATCCGGTCGCCCGACACGCTGCCCGTGACGTCCAGGACGTTCGTGCGGAGCTCGGACGGGGCGTGGTCGCCCCCCGGGCTCGGGAGGAAGCCGCGGTAGAAGCGGTCCCCGCCGCCCTGGCCGCCGAACTGGCCCAGGTAGTTGAAGGAGACCGGCACCATCGGCAGGTCGCCCAGCCCGGCCCGCTGCTCCTCGGTGCCCAGGTGGGCCAGCGCGCCGAAGCCGATGCCGTTGCGGGGCACGCGGCGCAGCTGCCGCTTGACGGCCGACACCGTGCGGCGCCAGTCCGCGTCCCCGGGCAGGTCGAGGACGACCGGGTGGACGGTGGTGAACCAGCCCGCGGTACGGGAGAGGTCCACGTCGTCGAAGAGCTCCTCGCGGCCGTGGCCCTCCAGCTCCACCAGCACCCGGGACGAGCCGGTCCACTCCTGGAGCACGCGGCCCAGCGCGGCCAGCAGGACGTCGTTGACGCGGCTGCGGAAGACACCCGGCACCCGCTGCAGCAGCAGCCGGGTGTGCTCCTCGGACAGCGCGGAGACGACCGTGTCCTGCGAGGCCACGGTGTTGTCCCCGCCGGGGTGGTCCAGCGGCACGTCGGCCGGCGCGCCGTCGAGGACGCCCGCCCAGTGGGCGGCCTCGTCGTCGAAGCCGCCGTCGCGGGTGAACTCCGCGAGCCGGGTCGCCCACTGCTGGAAGGACGTGGACTTGGCGCCCAGGTCGGGGCGCTTCCCGGCCGCGACCCGCTCGTAGGCGGCGGCCAGGTCCTCCAGGAGGACCCGCCAGGTCACCCCGTCGACCACCAGGTGGTGCGCGGTGAGCAGCAGCCGGGTGGGGCGGGTGGCGCCGCCGGCGAAGGCGACGGCCTCGAACAGCGGGCCCGCCTCCAGGCGTCCCGCGGGCCGCGGTCGGTGCGCCCGCTCGCGTATCGCGGCGTCCAGCGCGTCGTCGCTCATCCTGGAGGCGTCGACGCACTGCCAGACGCGCAGCGGGTCCTCGTGCGGGACGATGTCCTGGGTCCACCCGCCGCCCTGGCGGGTGACGCGCAGCCTGAGCATGTCGTGCTGCTCCAGGAGGGCCGCGACGGCCCGGGGCATCAGGGCGAGGTCGACGGTCTCGTCGAGTTCCACCAGCAGCGTCATGTCGAAGTGCTCGGGCGCTACGGGGTGGCTGTCCAGGAACCAGCTCTGTACGGGGGTGAGCGGCACCCGGCCCGTCACGGTGCCCTGCTCGGCCCCGGCCCCGGCCCCGCCGGACGGGGCGTCCGCGTCGAGCCCGGCGGCCAGTCCGGCCACGGTCTGCCGTACGAACACGTCCTTCGAGGTCAGGACGAGCCCCGCCTTGCGGGCCCGGGACACCAGCTGGATGCTGAGGATGGAGTCGCCGCCGAGCTCGAAGAAGTTGTCCTCGACCCCGACGCGTTCGACACCGAGCAGCTCGGCCCAGATCCCGGCGAGCAGGCGTTCCGTCGCGGTGCGCGGCGCCACGTAGGCGGCTCCGGCGAGGGCGTCGTGGGAGGGCTGCGGCAGGGCCTTGCGGTCCAGCTTGCCGTTGGCGTTGAGCGGGAGCTCGTCGAGGAGCACCACGGCGGCGGGGATCATGTACTCGGGCAGGGACGCGGAGGCCGCCGCCCTGACCTCCCGGGCGGAGACGCCGTCGGCCACCACGTAGGCGACCAGGCGGCGGACTCCGGGCGAGTCCTCGCGCACGACGGCGACGGCGTGCCGCACGCCCGGCACCGCGGCCAGGACGGCCTCGATCTCGCCCAGCTCGATGCGGAAGCCGCGGATCTTGACCTGGTTGTCGGTGCGGCCGATGAACTCCAGCTCGTGGTCAGGGGTCCAGCGGACCGTGTCGCCGGTCCGGTAGAGCCGGCTGCCGGGCGGGCCGAAGGGGTCGGCGACGAATCGTTCCGCCGTCAGGTCGGGCCGCCCGGCGTACCCCTGTGCGACGCCCGCGCCGCCGAGGTACAGCTCGCCGTGCACGCCGACGGGCACCGGCCGCAGCGAGGCGTCCAGGACGTGGGCGCGCACGCCGGGCACGGGGCGGCCGATGAGGGGCCGCTCACCGGCCCTGATCGGCCAGTACAGGCTGTTCACGGTGTTCTCGGTGGGGCCGTAGAAGTTGTAGCCGGTGGCCACCCCGGCGTCCCGGAGCCGGGCGAGGAGGGCCTCGTCGAGCGCCTCGGCGCCGACGGTGATCACCTCGGGCCGGTGGGCGCCCTCGTCGAGCAGTCCGGCCGCGACGAGCTGGGCGAGGTAGGACGGGGTCGCGTCGAAGTAGTCGACGCGCCAGTCGTACAGGGCGCGGCACAGCTCCTCGGCGTCCAGCCGGGTCCGCTCGTCCACCACGTGCAGGTGGTGGCCGTGGAGCAGCCACACCAGGGGGTCCCAGGAGGCGTCGAAGGAGAAGGCGGCGATGTGCGCGGCGCGGCGCGGCCGCTCCGGGTCGGGCAGCGCGTCGAGGACGACCGCCCGGTAGCCGTCGATCATGGCCCGGAGGTTGCCGTGGCTCACCACGACGCCCTTGGGGGTGCCGGTGGAGCCGGACGTGTACATCACGTACGCGGGGTGCGCGTCGGTGAGCGGCCGGGTGCGGTCGGTGTCGTCCGGCGGCGAGGCGTCGCCTTCCGCGAGCGCGGGGGCGAGCTCCCCGTCCAGGGCGGTCACCGCCACGTCGGGGCCGAGCAGCGCGCGCAGCGCGGGGGCGCTCGCCTCGACGGTGAGGACGGTGTGCGGACGGGCCTGGCCGATGACGGAGCGGATGCGGTCGTCCGGGTGGGACGGGTCGACGGGGACGTAGGCGGCACCGGCCCGCAGGCAGGCGAACACGGCCGTCACCGTGTCCGCCGTGCGCGGCAGGACCAGGGCGATCCGGTCGCCGGGCCCGGCACCGGAGGCGATGAGGCGGCGGGCCAGCCGGTTGACGCGGGCGTCGAGAGCGCCGAAGGACAGGGTGACGTCCCCGGCGGTCAGCGCGGGCCGGTGCGGGTGTGCCTCGGCGGTCGCGGCCAGGGCCCGCAGGACGTGGCCGTCGCCGGCCCGCAGGGCGGGCCCGGTCGCGGCGGCCAGCAGCTCGCGCCGGGTGTCGTCGGACAGCGGGACGAGGTCGCGCACGCTGCGGCCGTCGTCCTCAACCAGCATCCGCAGCAGCGTCACGAGCTGGTCGGCGAAGCGGACGGCGGTGCCGTGGTCGAACAGGTCGGTGTTGTACTCCAGGGCGCCCAGCAGCCGTCCGTCCACCTCGCCGAAGTCGAGGCTGAGGTCGAACAGCGCGTGCTCCCGGACCAGGGGGTGGTCGGCGAGCTCCAGGCCCTCGAGGCGCGGGGCGTCGCCGGGCGCGTTCTGGAGCGCGACGACCACCTGGACGAGGGTGGGCCGCGACGGGTCGCGCTCGGGCGCCACCGCCTCCACCACACGGTCGAAGGGCACGTCGGCGTGCTCGAAGGCGTCGAGGACGGTTTCGCGGACCCGCGCGAGCAGCCCGGCGACGGTCGCCGACTCGTCCACCCGGGTGCGCAGGGCGAGGGTGTTGACGAAGAACCCGACGATGTCCTCCAGCTCGGCGCGTTCCCTGCCGGAGGTGACGGTGCCGACGGTGATGTCGTCCTGCCCGGTCCACCGGGACAGCAGCAGCTGCACGGCGGCCGTGAGCGTCATGAACAGGGTGGTGCCGTGCGCCCGGCCGAGCCGGTGCAGGTCGTCCAGGACGTCGGAGGGGACGGCGAAGTCGTGGACCGCGCCCGCGGTGCCGCGCACGGTGGGGCGCGGGCGGTCGGTGGGCAGCTCCAGCGGCTCCGCCCCGGCCAGGCGCCGCGTCCAGTGCTCCAGGGAGTCCTGGAACGCCCGCGAGGACTCCCTGCGGCTCTGCCAGACGGCGAAGTCCGCGTACTGCAGGGGCAGGTCGACGAGCCCCGCCCGTGCGGGCAGGTCCGCGGCGGCCGTGCCCGGGTGGGACAGGGCCGCCGCGTACAGGGCGCCGAGCTCCCGGGTGATCAGGGACATCGACCAGGCGTCGGTGACGATGTGGTGGACGCACATCAGCAGGACGTGCTCCTCGGCGCCGAGCCCGACGAGCATCAGCCGCAGCAGCGGGCCCTCGTCCAGCGCGAAGGGGCGCTGGACCTCGGTGGCGAGCAGCGCGTCGAGTCCGGCCGCGGAGCCGCCGGTCAGGTCGGCGAAGGGGAGCGGCACGGGCGCGGCCGGGCGGACGACCTGCGCGGGGCTGCCGTCGCGGGCGACGAAGACGGTGCGCAGCGCCTCGTGCCGGTGCACCAGGGCGTCCACGGCGGTCCGCAGCGCCTCCCGGTCGAGCGGGCCGGAGATCCTGAGCGCGGCGCCCGAGTTGTACTCGGAGCCGCCCGGCTCGAAGTCGTCCAGGAACCACAGGCGGCGCTGCGCGTACGACAGGGGCAGCGGCTCGTCGCGCGGGGCGGGCGTGATGCGGCCGTCGTCCGGGTCCGTCGCGGTGGTGTTCCGGGCGGCGTCCGCGGTGGCGTCCAGGAGTGCGGCGAGCCCGGCGATCGTCGGGTGGTCGAAGACGCTGCGCGGGGGCAGCCGCACCCCGAGCACGTCGGCGGCCCGGGACAGCATGCGGACGCTCCCGACGGAGTCGCCGCCGACGCGGAAGAAGTTGTCGTGCACGCCCGGGTCGTCCAGGCCGAGCAGTTCGGCCCAGATCCCGGCGAGGGCGGTCTCCGTGGGGGTGGACGGCGGCACGTGCCCGGCGCCCGACTGGCCCGCCCAGTCGGGCGCCGGCAGGGCCTTGCGGTCCACCTTGCCGTTGCTGGTCAGCGGGATCGCGTCGAGCAGGCAGAACGCGGACGGCACCAGGTACTCCGGCAGCACCGCGGCCAGTTCCCCGCGCAGCCCCTCGACGGTGAGCGTGCCGGGCACGGCGGGCACGGCGTAGGCGACGAGCCTGCGGTCGGTGCCGCTGCCCCGGACGTCGACGACGGCCTGCGCGACGCCGGGCAGCCGCAGGAGGGTGCCCTCCACCTCGCCCGATTCGATGCGGTGGCCGCGGATCTTCACCTGGCCGTCCGAGCGGCCGAGGAACTCCAGCTGGCCGTCGGCGCGTCGGCGCACCACGTCACCGCTGCGGTACATGCGGGCACCCGCCGGGCCGAACGGGTCGGCGACGAACCGCTCCGCGGTCAGCGCGGGCCGCTGCCAGTAGCCGTACGCGAGGCCGTCGCCCGCGATGTACAGCTCGCCGGGCACGCCGGGGCCCACCGGCCGCAGCCAGCGGTCCAGGACGTACAGGCGGGTGCCCTCGATGGCCGTGCCGATCGGCGGGGTGGCCGAGCCGGACAGCGGGGCGCTCATGGTGGCGCACACGGTGGACTCGGTGGGTCCGTAGGCGTTGAACATCCGGCGTCCCGTGGAGAACTCGGCGACGAGCTCGCCGGGGGTGGCCTCGCCGGCCACCAGCAGCGCCCGCAGCGGCCGCAGGTCCTCGGGTCTGAGGCCGGGCAGCAGCGCGGGCGGCAGCGTCACATGGGTGACGCCGTACGCGTCCAGCGCCCGGACGAGTCCCTCGCCGTGCAGCTGCTCCCTGGGCAGCACCACGGCCGTGGCGCCGTTCAGCAGCGCCACGGTCAGTTCCGCGATCGCCGCGTCGAAGGCGGGCGAGGCGAACTGGAGCATCCGCGTCCCCGGGCCCACGTCCATGCGGGTGCCCTGGGCGGCGGCCAGCGCCGCGATGCCGTGGTGGGCGACCAGGACGCCCTTGGGGCGGCCGGTGGAACCGGAGGTGTAGATCATGTACGCGGCGTCGGCGGCCGTGGCGAGGTGCGGCGCGGGCTCGCACGCCAGGATCTCCTCGCGCACCTGGTCGATCAGGAGCCGCTCGACCGTGCCGGGGAGCACCCCCGCGCGGTCCGTGTCGGTGACGACGGTACGCACGCCCGCGTCGCCCACGACGTAGGCGATGCGCTCCGCCGGATAGCCGGGGTCGAGCGGCAGGTAGACGCCGCCCGCCTGCATGATGCCGAGCAGCGCGGCCACCTGGTCGGTGCCCCGCTCCAGGCACACGCCCACGAACTGGCCGCGCCGCAGCCCGCGCCGGAGCAGGTACGCGGCGAAGCGTGCGGCGCGGTCGGTCAGTGCGGTGAAGGTCAGCTGCTCCCGGTCGGAGACGACGGCGAGGTCCCCGGGGTGCCGCTCGGCGCGCTCCGCGAGGAGTTCGCCGAGGGTGCGCGGCACGGGGCCGGCACCGCCCCGGCCGGCGTCGAGGGCCCGGGAGCGGCCGTCGGCGCCGAGCGGTTCGGTGCCGCACAGCGGCCGGGGGTCGGCGGCTGCGGCGAGCACCGCGCACAGGTCGTGGGCGAGCCGTTCGACCGTGGCCGGGTCGAACAGGTCGGTGACGAACTCGATCCGCGCGTCGAGGCCGTCGGCGCTCTCCTGGAACTCGAAGGTCAGGTCGAAGACGGAGTGCTCGCGCGGCAGCGGGTGGGGGGCGACCTCGAGGTCGCCCAGACCGGCGCCCTGCCCGCTGTCGAGGTTCTGGAGGACCACGGTGGCCTGCACGAGCGGCGGCATGGAGCTGTCGCGCTCGTCGAGTACGGCGTCCACGACGGCGTCGAAGGGCACCTCGGCGTGGTCGAGGTCGGCCAGCACGCCGTCCTTGACGCCGGCGAGCAGCTGCCCGAAGGTCTGCCGCTCGTCGACCCGGCCGCGCAGGGCCACCGTGTTGACGAAGAAGCCGACCGTCTCGCGCAGCCGCGGGTCGTCCCGGCCGGCCACGACCGTGCCGACGACCACGTCGTCCGACCGGGTCCAGCGGGAGAGGACCAGCCGGACGCCCGCGACGAGCACCATGAACAGGTTGGCGTCCTGCGCCGCGGCGGCCTGCCGCATGGCGTCGGCGGTGGCCCCGGGCACGTGGAAGGTGTGCGAGCCGCCGCGGGTGCCGCGCACGGCCGGGCGCGGCCGGTCGGTGGGCAGCGCCAGGGGCTCCGCCCCGGCCAGCTTGGACCGCCAGTGCTCCAGCGACCGTTCGTAGCGCTCGCCGCTGAGCCGTTCGCGCTGCCACACCGCGTAGTCCGCGTACTGCACGGCCGGTTCGGTGAGGCCCGCGGCGGCGGGCAGGTCGGCGACGGGCGCGGCGGGCCGCTCCACCGCCGCCCGGTAGAGCACGTCCAGCTCGGCGCGCAGCAGCCCCATCGACCAGCCGTCGGTGATGATGTGGTGCATCGTCAGCAGCAGCACGTGCCGCCGCTCCCCGGTCCGTATCGCGTGGACGCGCAGCAGCGGCCCGGTGGCCAGGTCGAAGGGCAGGTGGTGGCGTTCGCGCAGCGCCTCGGCGAGCGTGTCGTCGTCGCGCGCCTCGGTGTACTCGAAGGCCAGCGCGTCCTCGGCCTCCCGCGGCGGGCGCACCCGCTGCGCGCCCTGGCCGTCCTTGTCGTGGAAGGTGGTGCGCAGCGACTCGTGCCGCACGACGAGCGCGGCGCAGGCGCGGCGCAGCGCCTCGGGGTCGAGGTCGCCGCGCAGCCGAAGGCAGATACCGGAGTTGTAGTCGGCCCGTCCCGGCTCCAGCCGGTCGAGGAACCACAGCCGTTGCTGGGCGTACGACAGGGGCAGCTCGCCGTCCCGGGGTAAGCGGGCGATCCTGTCGCGGTCCTTGCGGGCCTGCTGCGCCGCCAGTCGGCGAAGCATCTCCTGCTTCAGCCGCTCCTTGCGGTCGAGGGTCATCGCGCTGTCCTCCGAGGGTGGTCCGTATGGTGCGGATGGGAGTTCGGCAGGGGGGTTCATGGCTCAGTCGAGGTCCTCGACCTCCGCGAGGACGGCTTCCTCGACGGCCTCGGCGAAGGCCCGCAGCGTCTGGTGGGCGAACAGCGACCGCGTGGGCACGCGCACCCCGAAGGCGGTCTCGACGGCGCCGACGACCTGGATGCCGCGGACGGAGTCGCCGCCGATGTCGAAGAAGTTGTCGTGGACCCCGATCCGCTCACGTCCCAGGATCCCGGCCCAGATGTCGGCGAGCGCCTCTTCGGTGACGGTCTCGGGCGCCTCGTAGCGGTCCTCGGACATCCGGGACCAGTCGGGCGCCGGCAGTGCCCGGCGGTCCACCTTGCCGTTGGGCGTCAGCGGCAGCTCGTCGATGGGCAGCAGCACCGCCGGGACCATGTAGGCGGGGAGCATCCCGGCGAGCTTGGCCCGTACGGCGTCCGGGTGGGGCCGGGCGGCGGGCTCCTCCGGCAGGAGGTGGCCGACCAGCTGCTTGGACCCGGACGGGGAGTCCACGACGGCGACGGCGGCGCGGGCGACCCCCGGGCAGTCGGCGAGGGCGTTCTCGATCTCGCCGAGCTCGATGCGGAAGCCGCGGATCTTGACCTGTCCGTCGGCGCGGCCGATGAACTCGATCCGGCCGTCGGCGTCCCAGCGCACCACGTCGCCGGTGCGGTAGAGGCGCCCGCCGGCGGAGAACGGGTCGGCGACGAACCGCTCGGCGGTCAGCGCGGGCCGGTTCTCGTAGCCGCGGGCCACTCCGTCGCCCGCGAGGTACAGCTCGCCCGCCGTCCCGGCCGGGACCGGCCGCAGCAGCGCGTCCAGGACGTAGGCGCGGGTGTTGTCCATCGGCCGGCCGATGGGCGTCACGGCGGCCCGCGCCTCGTCGGCGGTGATCGGGGTGCAGGTGGCGAACGTGGTCGTCTCGGTCGGGCCGTAGACGTGCACGACGGTGGTGTCCGGGCACGCCTCGGCGACCCTGGCGAACGCCGCGGGCTGCGCCGCCTCGCCGCCGGTCCACACCTCGCGCAGTCCGCCGAAGCAGCCCGGGTCGGCCTGCGCGAACAGGGTGAACAGCGCGGTCGTCAGGAACATCGCGGTGACGCCGTGCCGTGCGGCGCCGGTGCGGATGACCTCGGCCGTCAGGTCGCCGGCGGGGGCGACGGCGACGGTGCCGCCGGCCAGGAGCGGCGCCCACACCTCGTAGGTGGCGGCGTCGAAGGCGTGCGGCGAGTGGAACAGCACCCGCTCGTGCGCGCCCTGCCAGCGCCGGTCGCGGGTCAGCGCCACGACGCTGCGGTGGCTGACGGTGACCCCCTTGGGGGTGCCGGTGGAGCCGGACGTGAACATCACGTACGCGGCGCAGTCCGCCGGGACCCGGGGCGGCGCGGCACCGCTGCCGGCGGGAACGGCGTCGCCGATCGCGTCGTACGTGATCACCGGCACGCCGGGCTCGACGAGCCGGTCGAGCATCGAGGTGTCCGCGACGGCCGCCGCGGCCGCGGTGTCCTTGAGCAGCCAGGCGACCCGGTCCGCGGGGAACGCCGCGTGTACGGGGACGTACGCGGCGCCCGCCTTCAGCACGGCCAGCATCGCCACGACCACCCGCGTGGAGCGCGGCATCAGCAGCAGCACCCGCGACTCGGGGCCGACGCCCCGCTCCGCCAGCACCCGGGCCAGCCGGTCGGCCTCGGCGTCGAGCTCCGCGTACGTCAGCTGCCCGTCCTCGCCGGTGACGGCGACCGCGTCGGGCCGCCGGCCGGCCTGCTCGGCGAACAGCTCGGGCACGCTCCGGCCGGGCACTTCGGTGGTCCCGCCGTCCTGGAAGGCGGCCAGGGCCGGGTCCCGGCGGCCCGGCATCCGGCCGAGCGGCACGTCGGCGCCCTCGGTGATGGCCCTGAGGATGTCGCCGAGGTGGTCCAGCAGGCCGCGCACGGTCGGCTCGTCGAAGTGCTTCGGCTCGTATCCGAGGACCAGCCGGACCCGGTCACCGGAGTACGCGCTGAGGGTGAGCGGGTAGTTGGTGGCCTCGTTGGCGGTGACGTCCTCCACGGTGAGGCCGTGGGCGCGGGCGCTGTCCTCGTCGACGGGGTAGTTCTCGAAGACGACGAGGCTGTCGAAGAGGGTGGTGTCCGCGGGCAGCCCCGCCTCCGCCTGGACCCGGGCCAGCGAGAGGTAGTCGTGGCGACGGGACTCGGTCTGCTGGAGCTGGATGCCGCGCAGCCAGTCGGCGACGGGCCGGGCCGGGTCGAGGCGGATACGCACCGGCAGGGTGTTGATGAAGATGCCGACGGTGGACTCGACGTCCGGCAGGTCGGTGGGGCGGCCGGAGGTCGTCGCGCCGAACACGATGTCCGTCTGACCGGAGTACGCCGACAGCAGCAGCGCCCAGGCGCCCTGGACGACCGTGTTGACGGTCAGGCGGTGGCGCTTGGCGAAGTCCAGCACCGCGTCGGACAGCCCGTCCGGGACGTCCAGCTCCTGGCGCTCGGTGGCCCGAGCGGCACGGACGTCGTCGGGGGCCCGGTCGTAGGGCAGGGGGACGGGGGTGTCGTATCCGGCGAGGACGTCGCGCCAGTAGGCGTGGGCCGCCTCGGTGTCCTGCTCGCTGAGCCAGGCGTGGTAGTCGCGGAACGCGGGGCGGGCCGGCAGGGCCCCGCCGCGGTAGGCGGTGAACAGGTCCGCCATCACCAGCGGCAGGCTCCAGCCGTCCAGCAGGATGTGGTGGAAGGTCCACACGACCTGCACCCGCGTCTCCGACAGCCGGAACAGCGCCACCCGCGACAGCGGAGCCACGGACAGATCGATCCCGGCCCGCTCGTCCGCCGCCGTGAACTCCTCCAGCGCCGCCCGCTGCCCCTCCTCCGGCAGACCGCTCCAGTCCCCCACCGTGACGGGCAGGACGGCTTCGCGCCGGACGATCTGCACGGGCTGCTCGATGCCCTGCCGGGCGATCGTCGTCCGCAGGACGGGCGTGGCGTCCACGACCCGCTGCCAGGCGCGGGCGAGCGCCTCGATGTCGGTGACGCCGTCCAGCACCAGGAGCGTCTGCTCGAAGTAGGAGGGGGAGTCGGGTTCAAGGAGGGTGTGGAAGAGCATGCCCTGCTGCATCGGGGTCAGCGGGTACACGTCCTCCACGTCCCGCCCGTCACCGACGAGCCTGTCCACCTCCGCCTGCGACAGCGACACCAGCGGGAAGTCCGACGGGGTCGCCCCGCCGGCGCCGTCCGTGAGGCAGTGCCCGACCAGCTCCGTCAGCTCCGCCGCGAACCGCTCGGCCAGACCCGCCACCGTCGCCTCGTCGTGCACCGCCGTCGAGAACGCCCAGTCGAAGACCAACCGCCCGTCCACGACACGGCCGACCACGTCCAGCAGATGCGGCCGCTCGTCCAGCGGGGCGTACTCGCCGCCGGGGTGGAGGTCCGAGGGGGTGAAGAGGCCGTCCTCACCGGCCGGCGCGTCGAACTGGCCGAGGTAGTTGAAGCCGACGCGCCGTTCGGGGAGCGAGCCGAGTTCACCGCGGAGGTGGCGCAGGGCACCGAAGCCCAGCCCCCGGTTCGGGATGCCGCGCAGGGCCTCCTTGGTGTGCTTGATCTGCGCGTCCCACCCGTCGTACGACCGCAGCACCACCGGGAACATCGTCGTGAACCAGCCCACCGTCCGGGACAGGTCCACCCCCTCGAACAACTCCTCACGCCCATGACCCTCAAGGTCGATCAGCAGCCGCTCCCGACCCGACCAGCCACACAGCACCCGCGCCAGAGCCGCCAGCAGCACATCGTTGACCTGCGTCCGGTAGACCCCCGGCACCTCCTGCAGCAACCGCCGCGTCACCCCCTCCGGAAGCCCCCACCGCACCACCTCCTGGGTACCCATCAGGTTCGCCCCGTCGGAGTCCACGGGGACGTCGGAGGGGACGCCGTCGGTGAGCGCCGTCCAGTAGGGCAGTTCGGCGTCGAAGCCGCCCTGCTCGGTGTGGTCGGCGAGGCGTGCCGCCCAGTGCGGGAAGGAGGTGGTCTTCGCGCCCAGCGGCATCCGCCGGCACGCCGTCTCCAGGTCCTCCAGCAGGACCCGCCACGACACACCGTCCACCACCAGGTGATGCGCCGCCAGCAGCAACCGCGAACCGCCCGCCCGACCACCGTCGAACAGCACCACCCGCACCAGCGGGCCCTCCGCCAGATCCAGAGCCGACTGCACCCGCACCGAGTGCTCCCGCACCACAGCGTCTCGGTCCGCCCCCGACAGACCGCGCACATCCACGGTCTCGAAGACCCGGCCCACATCCTCCGACGTGGCGACCGACAGCTCCCCCTCCACCACCCGCAACCGCAGCATGTCGTGATGCCCCAGCAGCACCCCCACCGCCTCCGGCAGCACCCCCGCCTCGAAACCCCCACCCGGCTCCAGGAGCACCGCCATGTTGAAGTGATGCGGCGCCCGCACATGCCGCCCCAGGAACCAGCCCACGATCGGCGTCACCGCCACTCCACCCGACACCACACCCTGCTCGGCCGTCGGCGCGGCGCCCCGGCCGGGCGCGGCGGCCTCGGCGAGTCCGGCGACGGTCTGGTGGGCGAAGACGTCCTTCGAGGTGACGTGGACGTTCGCGCGGCGGGCCCGGGAGACGACCTGGATGCTCAGGATCGAGTCACCGCCCAGGTCGAAGAAGTTGTCGTGCACACCGACCCGCTCCACACCCAGCACCGACGCGAACACCCCCGCCAGCACCCGCTCGACCTCGTTGCGCGGCGCGACATGGGCGGCGTCGTCCGGCGCCCAGTCCGGGTCGGGCAGCGCCTTGGTGTCGGTCTTGCCGTTGACGGTGAGCGGCAGCGCGTCCAGCGGCACCACGGCCGCCGGGACCATGTGCGCGGGCAGCACCTCGGCGACGGCGGCGCGCAGCGCGGCGGGGTCCGGAGTCGTGCCGTCCTCGGGGATGACGTACCCGACGAGCCGCTTGGAGCCGGGGCGGTCCTCGCGGACGGCGACCACGGCCTGCCTGACGCCCGGCCGGGCGAGGAGCGCGGCCTCGATCTCGCCCAGTTCGATGCGGAATCCGCGGATCTTGACCTGGTGGTCGACGCGGCCGACGTACTCCAGCTGGCCGTCGGCACGGCGCCGGACCACGTCGCCGGTGCGGTACATCCGTGCGCCGGGCGCGCCGAACGGGTCGGCGACGAACCTCTCCGCGGTCAGCCCGGGGCGGCCCCAGTACCCGCGGGACAGGCTCTCCCCGCCGATGTACAGCTCGCCCGCGACGCCGTCCGGCACGGGCCGCAGGAACGCGTCCAGGACGTGGACGGTGCTGCCCTCGACGCGGGTGCCGATCGGCGGGGTGGCGCCGCCGGACAGCGGCCCGCTCAGGGTGGCGCACACGGTGGTCTCGGTCGGCCCGTAGGCGTTGACCAGGCAGCGGTCCCGCGACCACCGGTCGACGAGTTCGCCGGGCAGCGCCTCGCCCCCGGCCGCCAGGACGGCGAGTCCGGGCAGCTCCCGCGGGTCCATGGTGGGCAGGACGGCGGGCGGCAGGAGCGCGTGGGTGACACCGAAGTCCCGGATGACGTCGGCGAGTTCGTCACCGGCGAGCTTGTCGCGGGACGGGGTGACCAGCGCGGCGCCGTTGAGGAGGGACGCGGCCCTCTCGAAGACCGCCGCGTCGAAGCTGGGCGAGGAGAACTGCAGGGTGCGCGAGTCCGGGGTGATCCGCATCCGGTCGCGCAGGGTGCGCGCGAGCTCGGCCACGCCCCGGTGGCTGACCACCACGCCCTTGGGGCGTCCGGTCGATCCGGAGGTGTAGATCATGTACGCGGCGTCGTCGAGGCCGACCTCCGGCATCGGCGCGGCCGGCTCCGTGCCGTCGTCGGCCGGTTCGTCGAGGATCAGCTGCCGCTCGGTCGCGGGGACGGCCCCGGCCAGGGAGCGCTGGGTGACGACCATGCGGATGCCGGAGTCGTCGACCATGTACTGGAGGCGGTCGAGCGGGTACGCCGGGTCCATCGGCAGATAGGCCGCGCCGGCCTTCAGCACGCCCAGGTACGCCACGGTCTGCGCGGGGCCGCGCTCCAGGCAGACGCCGACGAACGCCCCGCGCCCCACGCCCCGGGCGCTCAGCGCGCGGGCGACCCGGTCGGAGCGGGCGTCCAGCTCCGCGAAGGTCAGCCGCTCGTCCTCGCCGATGAGCGCGAGGCGGTCCGGGTGCCGCGCGGCCTGGTCGGTGAAGAGCGAGATCATGGTGCCGTCGGTGTCCCCGCGCCGCGCGGGCCCGCCCAGGACGGCCCGCTGTTCGCCGGGGGCGAGCAGCGGCACGGCGGCCAGCCTGCGGTCGGGCTCGGCGACGAGCGCGGTCAGCAGGTGGACGAGCCGGTCGAGCAGGCGACGGGCGGTGTCCGCGTCGAAGTGGTGCGGGTCGTAGCGCAGGTGGAAGCCGATCCGGTCGCCGTCGTAGGCGGCCAGCATCAGTGGATAGTTGGTGGCCTCGTTGGCGCTGATGTCCCGGACGGTCAGGCCGTGGGCGCGGGCGCTGTCCTCGTCGACGGGGTAGTTCTCGAAGACGACGAGGCTGTCGAAGAGGGTGGTGTCCGCGGGCAGCCCCGCCTCCGCCTGGACGCGCGCGAGCGGCAGGTAGTCGTGGCCGCGCGCCTCGGTCTGCTGGAGCTGGATGCCGCGCAGCCAGTCGGCGACGGGCCGGGCCGGGTCGAGGCGGACGCGTACCGGCAGGGTGTTGATGAAGATGCCGACGGTGGACTCGACGTCCGGCAGGTCGGTGGGGCGGCCGGAGGTCGTCGCGCCGAACACGACGTCCGTCTGGCCGGAATACGCCGACAGCAGCAGCGCCCAGGCCGCCTGCACCATGGCGTTGACGGTGATCCGGTGGCGCTTGGCGAAGTCGTGTACGGCGGTGGTCGGTCCGGCGGGCAGGTCGTCGACCAGCCGTGCGGTGGAGCGGGTGGAGCGCACGTCGTCGGGGGCCCGGTCGTAGGGCAGGGGGACGGGGGTGTCGTATCCGGCGAGGACGTCGCGCCAGTAGGCGTGGGCCGCCTCGGTGTCCTGCTCGCTGAGCCAGGCGTGGTAGTCGCGGAACGCGGGGCGGGCCGGCAGGGCGCCGCCGCGGTAGGCGGTGAACAGGTCCGCCATCACCAGCGGCAGGCTCCAGCCGTCCAGCAGGATGTGGTGGAAGGTCCACACGACCTGCACCCGCGTCTCCGACAGCCGGAACAGCGCCACCCGCGACAGCGGAGCCACGGACAGATCGATCCCGGCCCGCTCGTCCGCCGCCGTGAACTCCTCCAGCGCCGCCCGCTGCCCCTCCTCCGGCAGACCGCTCCAGTCCCCCACCGTGACGGGGAAGGGGGCCGAGCGGTGCACCCGCTGGACCGGCTCGTCCAGGCCCTCCCAGGCGAGGGAGGTGCGCAGGACGGGCGTGGCGTCGGCGACCCGCTGCCAGGCGCGGGCGAGGCCCTGGATGTCGGTGACCCCGTCGAGGACGAACATCAGCTGTTCGAAGTAGGAGGGGGAGTCGGGTTCGAGGAGGGTGTGGAAGAGCATGCCCTGCTGCATCGGGGTCAGCGGGTACACGTCCTCCACGTCCCGCCCGTCCCCGACCAGCCGGTCCACCTCCGCCTGCGACAGCGACACCAGCGGGAAGTCCGACGGGGTCGCCCCGCCGGCACCGTCCGTGAGGCAATGCCCGACCAGCTCCGTCAGCTCCGCCGCGAACCGCTCGGCCAGACCCGCCACCGTCGCCTCGTCGTGCACCGCCGTCGAGAACGCCCAGTCGAAGACCAACCGCCCGTCCACCACCTGACCGACCACGTCCAGCAGGTGTGCGCGCTCCTCCTCCGGCGCGTACTCGCCACCGGGGTTGAGCGTGATCGACTCGTACAGGCCGTCTTCGCCGCGCGGGTCGAACCGGCCGAGGTAGTTGAAGCTGACGCGCGGCGCGGGGACCGCCTCCAGCTCGCCGCGGAGGTGGCGCAGGGCACCGAAGCCGATGCCGCGGCCGGGGACGGCCCGCAGGGCCTCCTTGGTGTGCTTGATCTGCGCGTCCCACCCGTCGTACGACCGCAGCACCACCGGGAACATCGTCGTGAACCAGCCCACCGTCCGGGACAGGTCCACCCCCTCGAACAACTCCTCGCGGCCGTGGCCCTCAAGGTCGATCAGCAGCCGCTCCCGACCCGACCAGCCGCACAGCACCCGGGCCAGAGCCGCCAGCAGCACATCGTTGACCTGCGTCCGGTAGACCCCCGGCACCTCCTGCAGCAACCGCCGCGTCAGCCCCTCGGGAAGCTCACACCGCACCGTGGCCTGAGTGCCCATCAGGTTCGCCCCGTCGGCGTCCACGGGGATCTCCGCCCCGGCTCCCGCGGTGGCCTCGGTCCAGTACGACGTCTCCGCGTCGAAGCGGCCTTCCGCGGCGGCGGTCGTGAGCAGCCGCGCCCAGTGCGGGAAGGAGGTGGTCTTCGCGCCCAGCGGCTTGCGTCGGCACGCCGTCTCCAGGTCCTCCAGGAGGACCCGCCACGACACACCGTCCACCACCAGGTGATGCGCCGCCAGCAGCAACCGCGAACCACCCGACGCACCACCGTCGAACAGCACCACCCGCACCAGCGGACCCTCCGCCAGATCCAGCGCCGACTGCACCCGCACCGAGTGCTCCCGCACCACAGCGTCCAGCCCCGCCCCCGACAGACCGCGCACATCCACGGTCTCAAGAACCCGGCCCACATCCTCCGACGTGGCGACCGACAGCTCCCCCTCCACCACCCGCAACCGCAGCATGTCGTGGTGCGCCAGCAGCACCCCCACCGCCTCCGGCAGCACCCCCGCCTCGAAACCCCCACCCGGCTCCAGCAGCACCGCCATGTTGAAGTGATGCGGCGCCCGCACATGCCGCCCCAGGAACCAGCCCACGATCGGCGTCACCGCCACCCCACCCGACACCACACCCTGCTCGTGTGCGGTGGGGGTGCCCTCGCCGCCGTCGGGGACGGCCACGGCCGCCAGGCCCGCGACGGTCTGCCGGACGAAGACGTCCTTCGAGGTGAGCCGCAGTCCCGCGCGGCGGGCCCGGGAGACGACCTGGATGCTCAGGATCGAGTCACCGCCCAGATCGAAGAAGTTGTCGTGCACACCGACCCGCTCCACACCCAGCACCGACGCGAACACCTCCGCGAGCACCCGCTCGACCTCGTCGCGCGGCGCCACGTACACGGCCTCGTCCGCGGCCCAGGCCGGGTCGGGGGCGGGCAGGGCACGCCGGTCCACCTTGCCGTTGCTGTTCAGCGGCAGGGCGTCGAGCGGGACGAGGGTCGCCGGGACCATGTACTCGGGGAGCCGTTCGCCCAGCCGGGCCCGGATGCCGTCGCGGTCGAGCGGGGCGTCCACGCCGCGCTCGGCGACCACGTATCCGATGATCCGCTTCGACCCGGTCCCGGTGTCGTGCACCACGACCGCCGCCTCGCCGACCTCGGGCAGCCGCAGCAGCGCGGCCTCGATCTCGCCCAGTTCGACGCGGAATCCGCGGATCTTCACCTGGGCGTCGGCGCGGCCCACGTACTCCAGGGCGCCGTCGGCCGTCCGGCGCACCAGGTCGCCGGTGCGGTAGAGGCGCTCGCCGGGCGCGGTCGGGTGGGCGACGAACCGCTCGGCGGTCAGGTCGGGCCGCCCCCAGTAGCCGCGGGCGAGACCGGCGCCGCCGATGTACAGCTCGCCGGTGACGCCTTGCGGCACCGGGCGCAGGAGTCCGTCGAGGACCAGCAGCCGGGTGTCGTCGAGGGCGGTGCCGATGGGCAGCGTCGACGCCTCGGCCCCGTGCGGCGCGCAGGCGTGGGCGGTGGCGAAGGTGGTGGTCTCGGTGGGCCCGTAGCCGTTGAGGACCAGCAGGCCGGGACAGGCCTCGGCGACCTTGCGGACGGCCTGAGCGTTCGCCGCCTCGCCACCGGTGATCACCGCACGCATGCCGGAGAAGCACTCCGGCATCTGGTTGGCGTACAGGTTGAACAGCGAGGTGGTGACGAAGGTCGAGTGGACGCCGTGCTCCTCGACCAGCGCGCCGAACGCCTCCGCGTCGAGCTGCTGCGGTGGGGCGACGACGACGCTGCCGCCGTTCAGCAGCGGCACCCAGATCTCGAAGGTCGCCGCGTCGAACGCGTGCGCGGAGTGGAACAGCGTCCGCCGGTGGCGGCCGTCGCGCCAGCGGCCGTCCACGGCGAGCCGGGTGACGGCGTCGTGGGTGACGCCGACGCCCTTCGGGGTGCCGGTGGAGCCCGAGGTGAACATGACGTAGGCGAGCTGGTCGGGGTGGTGCGCGGCTGCCGTGAGCGGTGCGCTCGGGCCGTCGTCCGTGGGCCGGCCGGACGCGTCGAGGACGATCAGGGGCAGCCCGGTGTCGTGCGGGACCCGGTCCTTCGACGCCTCGTCGGCGATCACGCAGACCGCCCCGGTCTGCCGGATCAGCCCGCGGACCCGGTCCAGCGGATGCCCGGCGTGGGCCGGGACGTAGGCGCCGCCCGCGCGCAGCACGGCGAGCATGGAGACGACGACCTGTACGCCGCGTTCCAGGACGAGCACGACGGGCGTCTCGGCGCGCACCCCGGCGGCGCGCAGGCGGCGCGCCAGGTCCTCGGCTCGGGAGCGGAGTTCCGCGTACGTCAGCCGTTCGCCGGTGCCGATCACGGCGGTCTGGTCGGGCACCCTCGCGGCGACGTCCGCGAACAGCTCGGGGACGGTCGGCACGGGGCTCTGCGGGGCGCGGCCGGACCACCCCGCGAGCTGCCGCCGCTCGTCGTCCGACAGCAGGTCCAGGGCGGCGAGCGGCAGGCGGGGCCGGGCGACGGCCGTGGCGACGAGGCGGCGCAGCCGCTCGCCGAGCCGGTGGGCGGACGCCTCGTCGAAGAGGCCGGTGTTGTACTCGATGGCCACCCGGAGGCCGCCGTCGCGCTCCTCGTACTCCACCACCAGGTCGAACAGGGAGCGGGTGCGCGGCAGCAGCACCTCGGCGACGTCGAGACCGGGCAGGACGACCTGCCGGGGCAGGGTGTTCTGCAGCACCATCATCGCCTGGAACAGCGGGGTGCGGGCCGGGTCGCGTTCGGTGACCAGCTCCTCGACCAGCCGGTCGAAGGGCAGTTCGTGGTCGAGGGCCTCCATCACGGTGGTGCGTACGCCGTCGATGAACGACACCACGGTGTCCGTGGTGCGGGGCCTGGAACGGATGACGACCGGGTTGACGAAGAAGCCGACCAGGTCGTCGGTCTGCCGGTGGTCCCGGCCCGCGGAGGCGACGCCCAGGGTGACGTCGCTGCTGCCGGACGCGGTCGCCAGCAGCAGCTGGGTCATCGCGGTCAGCGTCATGAAGAGCGTCGCGCCGCGGCCGCGGCCCAGCTCCTTCAGCGCGTCCGTCTCGGCGGGGGTCAGCTCGAAGCGGTGCACCGCCCCCCGGGTGGTGCGGACCTCGGGGCGCGGCCGGTCGGTGGGCAGCGCGAGGGGCCGCACCTCGTCCAGCTGCCGCTCCCAGTAGGCGAGCCGGCCGGCGGCGGCCGCGCGGTCCCGGCTGCCGTGCTCCCAGGCGGCGAAGTCCGCGTACTGCAGGCGCAGTTCGGCGGGCGGGGCGGCCTGCGGGTCGGTGGCGGCCCGGTAGAGCGCCGTGAGGTCCCTGGTGAGGACGTCCAGGGACCAGCCGTCGCTGACGATGTGGTGGGTGCTCAGCACCAGGACGTGCTCGTCGTCGGCGAGCCGCACCAGTACCGTCCGCAGCAGCGGGCCGGTCGTCAGGTCGAACGGCGTCTCCACCTCGGCGAGCAGCAGCGCGGACAGCGCCTCCTCGCGGTCGGCGCCGGGCAGGCCCGACAGGTCCCGCTCGTCGAGCGCGAGCGGGACGTCGGCCGCGGCGCGGACCCGCTGGACGGGGTGGCCGCCCTCCTCGTGGAAGGTGGTGCGCAGCGACTCGTGCCGGGCGAGCAGCCCGCGCAGGGCCGTCCGCAGCGCGGGCACGTCGAGCGCGCCGCGCAGCCGGTAGGCGCTGCCGGTGTAGTACTCGGTGGAGCCCCCCTCGTACTGGTCGAGGAACCACAGGCGGCGCTGGGCCGACGACAGCGGCAGCGGCCGGTCGCGGTCGGCGCGCGGGATGCCGTCGCCCGCGGCGGCGGTCAGGCCGCCGGCGACGAGTTCGGCGACGGTGGGGTGGGCGAACAGCGCGCGCCGTCCGGCGTGCACGCCCAGCCGGGCCTCGATGCGCGACAGGGCCTGGACGGCGCGGATGGAGTCGCCGCCGAGGTCGAAGAAGTCGTCGTGGACGCCGACCCGGTCGACGCCGAGGAGCTCGGCGAACACCTCGGCGACGGCCTCCTCGGTGGCGTCGCGCGGGGCGACGTACTCGCCGACCAGCTGGGAGGGGGACGGCTCGGGCAGCGCCGCGCGGTCGATCTTGCCGTTGACGGTGAGCGGCAGCGCGTCCAGCACGACGACCGCCTGCGGGACCATGTAGGCGGGCAGTTCGCGTCCGAGGGCGGCGCGGATCGCGGCGGGCGTGGGGGTGGGCGCCCCGGTGCCGGGGACGGCGTACGCGACCAGGCGGCGGTGGCCGGTGCGGTCCTCGCGCACCTGGGCGACGGCGTGGGCGACGCCCGGCTGCCGCATGGCGGCGGCCTCGATCTCGCCCGGTTCGATGCGGAAGCCGCGCAGCTTCACCTGGTCGTCGGCGCGGCCCGCGAACTCCAGCTCACCGCCGTCGGTGCGGCGCACGAGGTCGCCGGTGCGGTACATGCGGGTGCCCGCGGGGCCGTACGGGTCGGCGACGAAGCGTTCCGCCGTGAGGTCGGGGCGGCCGAAGTAGCCGCGGGCCAGGCCCTCGCCCGCGATGTAGAGCTCGCCGGTCGCGCCCGCCGGGACCGGCCGCAGCGTGTCGTCCAGGACGTACACCCGGGTGCCCTCGACTGGGACGCCGAGCGGCGGGGTGCCGCTGCCGCCCAAGGGGGCGCTCATGGTGGCGCACACCGTGGCCTCGGTGGGCCCGTAGCCGTTGTACACGCGGCGGCCCCGCGACCACAGGTCGACCAGCTCGCCCGGGCACGCCTCACCGGCGACCATCAGGGCGGTGAGGCCGGGCACGTCGTCGGGGTTCATGGTGGGCAGCACGGCGGGCGGCAGCGTCGCGTGGGTGACGCGGAAGTCGCGCAGCACCCGGGTCAGCTCGGCACCGGCGAGTCCGCCGCGGTCGAGGACGACGAACGTGGCGCCGTTCAGCAGCGACTTGGTGACCTCGAAGACGGACGCGTCGAAGCTGGGCGAGGCGAACTGGAGCACCCGCGAACCGGGCAGGACCTCCATGCGCTCCCGCTGGGTGCGGGACAGGTCGGCGATGCCGCGGTGGGTGACGACGACGCCCTTGGGGCGGCCGGTGGAACCCGAGGTGTAGATCATGTACGCGGCGTCGTCGGGGCCCAGCTCCGGTGCGGGCGCGTCGGCCGCCGCCGCGTCGTCCAGGTCCGTCAGGAGTACCCGGCGCACCCGGTCCGGCAACCGGCCGGCCACGGACGGCTGGGTGACCACCAGGCCGAGGCCGGAGTCGTCGGCCATGTAGCGCAGCCGCTCCTCCGGGTGCGCCGGGTCCAGCGGTACGTACACCCCGCCCGCGCGCATGACGGCGAGCATCGACACGATGAGCGCGGTGCCGCGCTCCAGGCACACCCCGACCAGCGTCCCGCGGCGCACCCCCCGGCCGTGCAGCACGGCGGCCGCTCTCGCCACCCGCGCGTCCAGTTCGGCGTAGCACATGGAGCCGGATTCGGCCATCAGCGCGATCGCGTCGGGCCGGCGGGCCACCTGTGCGCCGAACAGCGCCGGCAGCGTCCGGTTCTCCGCATGCTGGGCGAAAGCCACGGTTGCTACTCCTTCGAGAGCGGTGCGCGCCGCCGCGTCGGCCTGGCGCGAGGCAAGCCGCACGCCGGTGCGGCTCCACGTACGGGGAAAGGGCAGGGCGCTGCCGCCGAGGGGGCGGCGGCAGCGCGGCGAAGCGGGGCGGGGACGTGCGGGGACGTTTGGGGACGTGCGGGGACGTTTGAGGACGTGCGGGGACGGGCGGGGAACCGCAGGTCAGGCGGCCTGGCGGGCGGGGACGCCGGCCCTGCGGAGGGTCCGGCCGTTGTACTGCATGAGGTCGGCCGGGCGGCCCTGCGCGGAGCTGAGGAACCGGCCGCTGAACAGCACGTCGCCCTGGTCCGCGGCGCGCACGCTGAAGACGAGGTCGGCTCCGACGGTGAGCACCCCGGAGACGCCGTTGTCCGCGTCCAGGCGCAGCGTGCCGCCGCCGGCCCCCTCGTGGGACACGCGGATGGCGAGTTCCCCGTTGACGAACTCCCCGGCGAGCGCGGCGGCCTCGTCGTAGGGGCGGTCGGCGGGGGCGGGCTGCTCGTAGTGGCCGACGCTCAGACCGAGGCGGTCCAGCTCGCCGACGAGGTCGAGCCAGGCCGAAAGGCCGGTGGTGGAGTTGGTGGTGAAGGCGAGCACGGTGCCGCTCGCCGGGTCCACGCGGACGTTGCAGGAACCGCCGTCGAGGGTGCCGTCGTGGCCGAGCCACAGGGTGTCCCCGCCCGGGTAGAGGCCCCAGCCCGCGCCCCACCCGGCGGCCAGTCCGAAGGGGTCGGCCGCCGGCACGGCCCGTCCCATCGCGGCGAGTGCCTCGGGGTCGGCGATGTCGGCGTCCAGGGCCTCCTGGCCCTCGCCCAGGAACGCCCGGCCGAAGCGGACCAGGTCGGTGGCGCTGCCCGCGATGCCGCCGGCCGCTGCGAGGGTGCCCTCGCAGTAGAAGTCGACGGGTTCGACGCGGCCGGTCCGCGCGTCCACGGCGTGGCCGCTCACGGTGGCGCCCGGGGCGCGGCCGATACGGGGGTCCTCGACGAACGCGAGGTCGAGTCCGGCCGGGCGCACCACGTAGGACTCCAGCGAGTCCCACCAGCTCTGCCCGGTGATCACCTCTATGACGTACGCGGCCACGGCATAGCCGGTGTTGGAGTACGAGAACGCGCTGCCCGGCACGCCGAAGTGCCCGTGGCGCACGACCGACTCGAAGTAGCGGCGCAGGGACGGCGAACGCAGCGGCGCGCCCTCGTGGTCGGAGACGAGACCGGCGGTGTGGCTGAGCAGCTGACGCAGTGTCACCTGGTGCATCGGGTGGTCCGCGGGCACCGCCGTGTGCCCCGCGAGGTCCGCGAGGGTCTCCATCACCGGCGCGTCGAGCTCGGCCTCGCCCTCCTCGACGAGCTGCATGACGAGCGCCGCCGTGAAGACCTTGCTCACGGAGCCGTAGGCGAAGCGGGAGCGGGGGGACACCGGTGCGCCGGATCCGGTCCGCTCGACACCGGCGCAGACCTCCCGCAGCGCGCCGCCTTCGTACAGGGCCAGCTGGGCTCCGGGGATCCGGTGCTCCCGGATCAGCCCTTGGACTATGCCGGAGAGGACATCAGCGTCCATGATCTCTCTCGTACCCCCGTTCGAGAGTGCCGCGGCCTGGTGGGCCGGTCGGCGCGATTGGGATGGCTGGCTCTACTCGTTTCAGTAGGGTCAGCCGGACTTCGCGTCACAGACTCACCTATACCGTCGGCGATCTCAAGATCCACCACCCCCAACCGAAAACTGCACGTCAGCGCTTCGCTACGGACAGGTACGAAGAGCTGCCGCAGCCCCGTCCGGAGGCGTGCCGGAGGGAGCGATTTCCGGAACGGCCCGGCACGCCGCCCACTGCGGAGGATGTCCTGGAGTGGTCGTGCGGGACCCCCGGCGGAGGCGCCCCCGCCCGGGTCGGTGCACCGCGCGTCGCCGCCGGGGACCCGTCCCCGCTCTCCCGCCGCACGCGGCCGACGCCCGCGGGGCCCGCGGTGCCGGGCGCCCGTCGGGCCGGGACGGCCATGCTCCCCGGAAGCCCTGGCCGACGGTTCCCGGTATCGGGCCCGGCGCGGGAACCCGTGTGTCGGATCCCCGCCGCCCCGGCCTCGCGCGCGGCCCGCCGCAGGTGAGCCGGAACCGAACGCCCCACCGTTCCCCGCAGATGTGCCGGGGCATGGCGGGACGGCTTCCCCTGAGCGACGCAGTCGCCGGCCCCCTGAGCCGCGGTGCCGTGCGGCGTCCTGCCGCCGCCGATGAGAACGAGCCGGGCCGTCCTCCGTCGGGACGGCCCGGCTCCTTCCTTGCGGCCGCGCCACCTCGGCGGTGGTGGCCGAAGCCCGCGCGGACGCCCTCAGCCGGCGGGCGGAGACGGTCCAGGCGCTGGCCGACCCGGATGAGGTCGACCACCGCGACGGGACCGAACCCTCCGAGGCCGCACAGCCGAGTGCTCCACCGCCACCGCGGGCTCACCGGACGCGCCCCGCGGTGTGGTGCCGTCTATGCGGCGTTCGCGCCCGAGTCGGCGCCTCCGGAGGTGTGCGGGCGGCCGGGCGGGACTTCGCCGGCACGAAACCCCCCGCCGTGGATGTCGCCGAAGTACTCGGGCGAGGGGGCGCCGAGCATGGCGGAGGCCCGCTGCATCGGGCTGTCCACGCGCACGGTCGCGGCCTCGGGAAGGGCGGCGCGACAGGTGAAGCCGAGCCGGAGCATGGCCCGCATGACCTCCCCGGCGCTGAAGTCGCGGCGGTCCTGGCGGGTGACGACCTCGCCGACCTGCTTGGCGGGGTAGTGGCGTCGTCCGATGATCACGGACTCGCCGGTGATCGGTTCGGGCTTGACGCCTCTCATCGATTCCACGACGTCGCTCTTGGTCAGGTCGAACGGGTAACGAGCGATGACACAGCGCATGATGCCTCACGGGGAGAAGGAGAGACGGGGCCGACCGCCGCGCGGCCATGCAGCGGCACAGCGGCACAGCGGCACAGCGACACAGCGGCACAGCGGTTCAGCGGTTCAGCGGGAGAGGGCGAGGACGCCCAGAGCGTTGCCCCGTTCGTCGACCACGGGCAGGACGCCGGGCCGGCGCCGCCGCGGCGCACGCTCGGCTTCGGTCCTCGCGGTCAGCGGGGAGACGAAGGGAGCGATGACGTCGGGGATGTCCCGCAGGCGGATCCGGTCCGTGTACCCGGAGCCGTCACGGACGGCCGTGAGCCGGGCCTCGGTGACCAGTCCGGTGCACAGTCCGTCGTCGTCGCAGACGACCAGATGGCCCGCGCGGGCGGCGGTCATCACGGACAGCGCCACCTCCACGGTCATGTCCCCCCAGACCTGCGGTCCGGCCGCTTCCATGGTGTCGGCCACCGTGCCGTGCACGCGATGGGCACGCTCCGGGCGAAACCGCGTCTGGACCAGCGTCAAAGAGTGCCTCCTGCGGAGATGGGCCGGCTTTCCGGTCACGAGGGGTCTATGCCGCCGTACCGACGACGGTCGACTGCCGTCCGGACGCGCGGCGGGAGGCCGAAGCGGGGCGGCGCCGGCCGCGTGAGGCCGCGCCGCGCTTCCCGGTGCGTTCGGCCACCGGTGCGGTGATGACGACCGGGACGCCGGAGGGTGCCTGGGCTCCGGTGATGCGGTGCAGGGCTTCCCCGCCGGCGCGGACCTGAGTGGTCTGCGGGACGATGCCGGCCGCTGTCAGGAGGCGGGTCATGGAGCGGCGCTGGCTCGGGGTGACCAGGGTGACGACGCTGCCGGACTCGCCGGCGCGGGCCGTGCGGCCGCCGCGGTGGAGGTAGTCCTTGTGGTCGGTGGGCGGATCGACGTTGACGACGAGGTCGAGGCGGTCGACGTGGATGCCGCGCGCCACGACGTTGGTCGCCACCAGCACGTTGACGTGCCCGGTCTTGAACTGCGTCAGTGTGCGGGTGCGCTGCGGCTGCGACTTCCCGCCGTGCAGGGCGGCGGCCCTCACCCCGCTGTTCAGGAGGTGCTCGGTGAGGCGGTCGACGGCGTGCTTGGTGTCGAGGAACATGATCACGCGGCCGTCGCGCGCGGCGATCTCGGTGGTGGTCGTGTGCTTGTCGGCGCCATGGACGTGCAGCACGTGGTGCTCCATCGTCGTGACCGCGCCGGCCGAGGGGTCGACGGAGTGCACGACCGGGTCGCTGAGGTAGCGGCGCACGAGCAGGTCGACGTTGCGGTCGAGGGTGGCGGAGAACAGCATGCGCTGGCCCTCGGGGCGGACCTGGTCGACCAGGGCGGTGACCTGCGGCATGAAGCCCATGTCGGCCATCTGGTCGGCTTCGTCCAGGACGGTGACGCGCACCTGGTCCAGCCGGCAGTCGCCGCGCTCGATGAGGTCCTTGAGGCGTCCCGGCGTGGCGACGACGATCTCGGCGCCGCCGCGCAGCGCGCTCGCCTGCCTGCCGATCGGCATGCCGCCCACCACGGTGGCCAGCCGCAGCCTGACGGAGCGGGCGTACGGGGTGAGCGCGTCGGTGACCTGTTGCGCCAGCTCACGCGTCGGTACGAGGACCAGTCCCAGCGGCTGCCGGGCCTCGGCGCGCTGCCCGGCCGTACGGGCCAGCAGTGCCAGGCCGAAAGCGAGGGTCTTGCCGGAGCCGGTGCGGCCACGGCCGAGGACGTCCCGCCCGGCGAGGGAGTTCGGCAGGGTCGCGGCCTGGATCGGGAACGGCACGGTCACGCCCTGCGCCCCCAGCGCGGCCAGGAGTTCCCTCGGCATGTCGAGATCGGCGAAGGCCGCCACGGCGGAGAGGGCGGGAGTGAGCGTCTCGGGCAACGCGAACTCCCCCTGGACCGCGGCGGGTCGGCGGCCGTGACCGCCGGGACGGCTCGATGCGCCCGACCGGTTCGGGCGCGGCGCACCGAAGCGGCTGCCGCCCCGGCCGGCGTCGGCACCGCCGTTACGGGTACGGGCGAAACGGTCGTTCGTACGTGTGCGGTTCATGCGGAACCTTCCTCGATGTGGCACATCTCAAGGAATTCCCGCAGCAAAGGGCGACACGGAGAATCGCAAGAACGGGCCGATGGAACGCGACGGCACCTTTGACGGACGGAAATCCGCACGCGCACAGTCACGGAAATGAGTGGCGCTCCGCGGACGCAATGTCCGGACGCCCATGGCGATGAAGCAATACGGGTTGCACGCACCCCCGGAGGGTGCCTCGCATGCGGCGAGCACACGGTCTTCCTGGCCGCCGCCCCGGAGAATCGGCTGCGGAAACGGCAAGCGACTGGGACCCGCACCCCAAAGGATGCGGGTCCCAGCCACGAGATACGCGTGATGTCAGGCGAGAACGATGTTCTCAGCCGTCGGGCCCTTCTGGCCCTGCGCGATGTCGAAGGTCACCTTCTGCCCCTCGAGCAGCTCACGGAAGCCCTGGGCGGCGATGTTCGAGTAGTGGGCGAACACGTCGGCGCCGCCACCGTCCTGCTCGATGAAACCGAAGCCCTTTTCCGCGTTGAACCACTTCACCGTACCAGCAGCCATGTCACATTCTCCTTCGGGGCAGTACCTCGGTGCCCGCACAGCGCGGACACCGCATCGCCGCGATGATCACCCCGCCCGGAAAAGACCGGCTACACAAAAGTGCTTCCGCGGCACAGGGGCCGATCCGGAGGCACTCGAAGTTTCGGGAACCACAACTGCAACTGGTATGGACAGTAGCACGCCGCAGCGACCTGCGTGCGGGGAAGAATCCCAGTCCGTAAATCGCGGCAGAAAACCTGCCGGCATACTCCGCTGAAATCTCAGTTCGCCGTTACAGATACCGTTCCGGCCGGTGCGCGACGCGTCGGGAAGCGCGGGGCGCGCCGGGCGGCGCTCAGGCTCGCCGGAGGGAACCGCCGCGGGGGCGGTTGGCCTGGTTCACGGCCGCGTCGCTCCGGCGGGTGGTGCGGGGCCGGTGGAGAGGACGTGGTCGACAGCGGCGTTGAGGGTCTCCGTCTCGGCGATGAGGACGGATTCGCCGGTGGGCAGGGCGCGTTCGACCGAGAGTCCGTTGAGGACGGTGAGAAGGAACCTGACGTTACGGGTGTGGTCTCCCGGAGGCAGCACGCCCTCCTCGGCGAGCACGGTCAGCCAGTGCTCGACCCGGCGCCGCGCCTCCCGCTCAAGGCCGAGGTACGCGGCGCGCACCTGTTCGGTCGGCTCGGGTTCGATGAAGGCCCGGTACACCGCGCCCCACGCGGTCCGCGCGTCCTCGTCGGTACCGAGCGGCGCGAGAACCTGCCGCAGGCAGTTCAGCAGCCGTTCGCGGGGCGGCAGCGTCCGGTCCCGGATCGGGTCGCCGGGCAGCATGCCTTCGTAGATCCGCGCGAGCACGCTGTCCTGCAGGGCGCGCTGGGTGGGGAAGTGGAACCTCAGCGAACCGGTGCTCACTCCCGCGCGCGCCGCGACCGCTCGCACGCTCAGCTTCGCCGTCATGTCCTCGGCGATCATCTCCGCAGCGGCCTGGAGGATCTTCTCGCGTGTTCCCATGCTCCACTCGCTCCTCTTCACTTCCCCCGGCCCCCACTGTACTGGCACGCCGTACTAGCACGCCGTACTAGTACAGTGTGTTAGCGTCGCTCTAGCACGCTGTACCAGTGAGGCTGCGGCCGACGCGCGCGGGGAGGGACGGGGACATCAACAGCAGGTCGGACCGTTCGAGTCCCGGTACGCCCGCCGCTCCGGCAGAACCTCGCACGGGGCAGCGCGGCCGTTCCGGCGAGCACGAAGCGCCCACCCGCGGCACTCCCCCTGCACGACGCGGCGGGCCACCGACTCCTCGAAGCGAGGAGGGCACGCCCACGCCACCCCTCTTCCACCGGCCTCCCGCGCGACCGGCACGGCCCGACCACGCGGGGATGGCACGAGTACGACGAAAGGGACATCATCATGATCCGTTCGAGGCCGAGGCCCGCCGCCCGCTACGGGGCGGCGTTCGCCGCAGCCGTCATGGTCCTGACCGGGTGTTCGTCCGGCGTCCCGGGGCCGCGCGACACGTCCGCGGTGGGCGCGTCGGGCTCGGCCCCCTCCCCGGACCCGCTCACCTGGAGCGCGTGCGGGAAGAACCTCGAATGCGCCACGATCAAGGTGCCGCAGGAGTACACCGAGCCCGATGGCGCGCAGATCCCGCTCGCGCTCATGCGGCACCGGGCCACCGATGCCGGTAACCGCATCGGCAGCCTGGTCTTCAACCCGGGCGGGCCCGGGGTCCCCGCCACCGAAGCACTGCGCAATCTGCCCAAAACAGCCGGTACTCCCGGCACCTTCTCGCCCGCGGTCCTCGCCAGGTTCGACATCATCGCCATGGACCCGCGCGGCGTCGGCGGATCGCAGGCGGTTCGCTGCCTGACCGACGAGCAGCGAGCCGACGCCGCCGAAACCGCCTTCGACCCGGCCGTCCCCGGGGGCAAGCCCCTGCCGCGGCTGCTGACCGACGCCGCCGCGTTCACCGACGGGTGCGTCGAGCACCAGAGCAAGGGGTTCCTGGCCAGCCTCTCCACCGACAACGTGGCCCGCGACATCGACCGGGTCCGCGCCGCGCTCGGCGAGGACAGGATCACGTACTACGGCCTGTCCTACGGCACCGTGGTCGGCCCGATGTACGCCACCCTGTTCCCTCACCGCGTCCGGCAGATGGTGCTCGACGCGCCCGTCGACACCAACCAGTGGTTCGGCGACTCCCTCCCCCTCCAGCACGACGTCGCCCTGGCCGGCGAGCGGACGCTCAACGCCTGGTTCGAGACCTGCCGCACCGAAGGGACCGCGGTGTGCCCGTTCGGCGCGGGAGACCCGCAGGCGGCGTTCGACGCGCTGATCGACAGGCTGGAGGCGAAGCCGCTGAGGATCGCACCCGTCAAGGGCGTCACCCCGGGCGGCCGGCTCGACGGCGCCATGGCCCTGGAGGCCACCCGGGCCCTGGCCGGCGACCAGAACACCTGGCCGTTGCTGACCTCGGCGCTACTGGCGGCCCAGGACGGCAACGGCGCCCCCCTGTACACCCTGTGGAGCAGCGTCACGGTATCGCCCTTCCCCGTCCCCACCGCGATGTTCGAGACCCACACCGCAGTGCGTTGCGCGGACTGGCGGACCCCGACCGGCATCGCCGCGCACAAGGCCGCGGCCCGCAAGGCCGTCACCGAGGCCCGGCGGGTCGGGACCCGGGCCGCCTACTCCACCCTGAACTGCGCCCGGTGGCCCGCGCCGAACAAGGACCGCGTCACCAAGCCGCTCACGGGCGCCGGTGCGCCGCCGGCCCTGGTGGTCGCCGGCCGACTGGACCCGGTCACCCCCCACCACTGGGCCGAGACCATGACCCGAACCCTGGACTCCGCGGTCCTGCTGACGCGTGAGGGGGTCGGACACGGCTCCTACGGCACGAACAGGTGCGTCGACAGCGCTGTCGACGCCGCCCTCATCCACGGCACCCACCCCGCCGACGGCACCGTGTGCAAGACGGACAAGCCCGCCACCACCCGCCCCCTGGTCTTCCCGGACCGCTGACGCACAGCCCGCGTCGAACCGCCGCACGACGGGGACAGGCCGAGCAACCCCCCAAACCCCCTCGACCACCGAAGTGCTGGTCAGGCCCCCTTGCCCGCAGGCTCAAGGATCGCCACGCACTCCACGTGGTGCGTCATCGGAAACATGTCCGCATTCTTCAGCCGGAGAAAACCGCAGGTGAGGCGGCCTTTCTCCGGCACCGGAACGGCCTGCCCCGGGCCGGAGCGTCATTTTGAGCGTCACGACCGCGCCTCTCTAACGCCGCTGTTCGCGCATTTCAGTTGGCCCGCCAGCGACATGCGAGGTACGGGCCTCAGGTCTGCTCCAGCAGCTCCGCGCTGATCCGGCCCCAGCTCGGTGGGGGCCATCGACCGGGCGTACGGCTGTGAGCCGGCGGCCGTCGAGGAACGTATCGAGCCGATCGCTGGCCAGGGTGGCCAGCCGCTCGCGTTGAGCACGGCGGTTCACCTCTATTCGTTCGCCCAGAACTCCGAGCAGCACCTCGTGACGCGCCTCGCCGAGGATGTCACCACGGATCCACCGTCCTCGGACCGGTACGCCGTGGAGTGTGCCAAGCTGGTGCTCCTCGCGGCTGAAGGCTCGGTCCATCGCCTCCTCGGCCTTCGGTCCCACCCGGCTGATCACCTCCCGGCTGGCAGCCCCCTCACCGCTGATCTCCGGTTGCGGAAGGTCGACCATGTGCCCGTGTTGCTGCGCCATGTTCACCACTCGGCGGGGATCGGGCCGGGAAGCACGGAATTGCCAAGGCTTCGCGCCTCCGGGCACGTCGATCCATCCGGTCTTGAGACCCGTCAGGGCGGCGGAGCCGTAGGGCAGGAAGACATCGACGTAGACACCGCCCGCGCCGAGCCAGACCCAGCTCATGAAGTAGGCATGATCACCGTGGTCAACGGACCACTGCGCGAGCTTCTCCAATCGCTTCCTCTGCTCCGGGGTGCCCTTGCCCGGCGGGAACATCTCCTGGCGCGCCGTCGCCGCCCTCGCGCCTCCGGCAACCGGCCCCGCGGCCAGGTCGTACAGCAGATCGGGCCGCACACCCGTCTTGGCGTAGACCCCAGAGAGTTTGCCCGGAAGCACGTCGAAGCTGCTCAGTCCGCTGGCGCCGGGCTTCCAGTCGAACAGTGCCGCGCTGGCGGCGGCCATCACGCCGAGCCCGGTGCACTCACTGACGAAGCGCTGGATGTGGCCCGCGCTGGAGTCGAGGGCGGAGCACTCAACTCCGAGCGGCCCTTTTCCCTGGCCGCTCATGATGTAACTGAGGAGGAGGCCGATCTCGTGAAGCGCCATACCCGGGCGCGCACCCGCTGCTCTGGTCAGCGGGGCATGCGCCGTCCCAGCTCCTGTGCCTTCTCGCGCAGGCCCGCAGCCCAGGCTGCGCCCTCCGCAGGGGCGGACATCCCGGTGACGGTGGAAACCTGCACGTCTTGGAGCGGGCCTTCCGGGGCGGCTCCGTGTCGTGCCCAGTCCACCTTGATCGCGGCGCGTTCTGCAAGAACGAGCACTGTGGCAGTGAAACCTTCGGAGAGCGCAAGCCAGACGGAGGGGCTCGCGCTCCGGTGCTTCGCCAGGAGGGCATTGACGAAGGTTTCGAAGGTATCGGGGCTGATCTGACACTCGTCGTTCTCCATCGACCCTATGCCCGATGGGAGATCCAGCTCTGCTTCGAAGACCGCTACCTGGCGCTGGAACATGCGGGAGACCCCGTTGGATGGGTTCCACAGTGTCTCGTTGCCCATGTCGAAGTACTGACTCATCGCGGAACCTTTCAGCTGATCATGACAGGCCAGCGTATCCAGCTGGATCATTGCCGTCGTCAGCGTTACGTCTTGCCCGGACGCCGGTGGCAGATGAGGGTTGCGGCTATGCCGACGACGGCCAGGAAGTGTTCCGGCTTGCGTTCGCAGCGGCGGTGGAGCCGACGGCAGCCGGCCAGCCAGGACACCGTCCTCTCGACTACCCATCGATGCCGACCGAGCCGCTGTGAGGACTCGATTCCTCTGCGGGCGATGCGGTGCCGGATGCCGCGCTTGCGGAGCCATCTGCGCAGGTGGTCGTAGTCGTAGCCTTTGTCCGCATGTAGTTTCGCCGGGCGCCGCCGTCGTGGTCCGCGTCGGGAACGAATCGGCGGGATACCCCGCACGAGCGGTTCGAGGCCCTGGCTGTCATGCATGTTGGCGCCGGAGATGCCCAGTGACAGAGGAAGTCCGTTCCGGTCCGTGATCAGGTGGGTCTTCGATCCCAACTTGCCACGGTCGGTCGGATTCGGTCCTGTCAGAGGCCCCCCTTGCGGCCTGGATGCTGACGGAGTCGATAGCGCACCGCGACCAGTCCAGCTCGCCGCGGGAACCGAGTTCGTCGAGAACGACACGGTAGAGCCGGGCCCAGACGCGGGCTCGGGTCCATTGGGCGAAGCGCCGGTAGACCGTCTGCCAGCTCGGACCGAACACCGGTGGCAGCTGCCTCCAGGTGCAGCCCGAGGCAGCCACGAAGATGATCGCTGCCAGGGCCTCACGGTCACCCGCCCGACGGCGGCCGCCACCTTGCGGACGTATGACCTCCGTCGGCGGCACCACCCGCCGAAACAGCACCCACAACTCGTCCGGCACCAGCCGCTCAACCAGATCCGTGATGCGCGGTTCGACGAACGATCACGCCATAAGAAACGACGTCTAATGCGGTCGTCGTCCCACTTCCAATCCCTCTGGAAACGAGGCAGTTGAAGCCTTCCCGAGGCGACGTCACCCAGAAGCGTCTTGAGATTGACGCTGTCCAGCCCTGCCACTTGCCCCGTTCCCCACCCTCGCGTCTTCGCGGACAAGGCATTGCACCAAGGCATGTTTTGCTCCGGCGCCTACAACTTGACGTTACATCACATTCTTGCGGGCTGAAACCCGCTGTCCCAGGCGCCTAGCATCGGGATGCGTTAGACGGCGCTTCGTCGGCCAGGGATCGATGCAGACCGATCCTGGCTATGCTGAGGGTCCACCGCCGAGTCCTGAATGCCATGCCCACCTACGCGAACGGATCTGCCAGTTGCAGCGATTCGGGCCGTCGCCGGCTTCACGGCAGAGCGATGCACTTCAGCCCCGTCCCGCCACCGACGACCACTTGCGACCGGGGGAAGTACTCTGGAACCACTGCCCTCCACGGGCGCGCAGAAACAGACTTTCGGGATCGAGGAATGGAGGCGATGCGTCCATTCCTCGATGCCGCGGCCGTTCGCCGGCCGACTGTCCCTTACCGGTGCTGGCCCGCGTGCTACCCCTTCCCCAACGGCGAGCACTGATAGCGAACCCCCCGGCTGACCATCCTGAAGCGGTCGCGCCCCTGAGCCGAGAACGGGTTCGGCAGGTCGAAGACGCGGCGGTCCTCCGGGGCGAGGGCCGAGGTGATCAGCAGGATGCGGTAGCGGTTGCCCCGAGCATGGCGGCGGGCGGCGTCCACCTCGGACGCTCCGAGTTCGAATTCCACCCGCTCGGCGGACGGGTCGCTCAGTGCCTTCACCTCGTACAGCCGGGTGGTGTCACGCCAGGTGACCTCGAAGTCGTAGCCCAGGGAGTCGGACGCCGCGTCGTCGCCATTGACGACGGCCGCGTACCCCGAGACCCACCGCACGTCGGGGTAGTGGCGCTGCAGCCAGGCGCGCGCGGCCACCTCCCCGACCAGGCCGATGGCGGACCGCTGGTCCTCGTTGGTCCGCTTCGTCTTCGCGACGACGATGCGCGGCTTGGCGATGGGTCCGCCTCCGCTCCGTGGCCGGGGCACACCGGTCACGGTGTCCAGGCGCACCCGGCCCGACTGGACGAGGAATGCCTCGTCAATGGTTCTCGATGCGATGTCCGCGATGGTGGAGAGCTGGTCGCTTCCGACTCTGACCTCGGCATCCCCGATGGTGATCGTGCGCGGAGCGACGATGGTGGAGGCACCGGAATCCCGGGCCCGTGTCGCCGTCTGCGTGAGGTCCCTGTCCGTGAGGCCAAGCGCCGCAGCCTCCGCGGCGGGCGGCATCCCGGCGGGCCATCCCACGGCGTGTCCCACCGCGTCGAGCAGACGGCCCTCGCTCAGCGGCAACAGGTCGCCCAGCCCGGTTCCGTCGATGAAGCTCTTGCATTCCAGCAGCACCGCCCCGTGCCACCCCCCGGGCACCTGTACACCGTGCCGGTGGCACCAGGCAGTCACCAGTGGGGTCAGCGTCGGCACGAGCGCGTCCAGTGCGGCCGTGTTGCGTGCCCGGAGCCGATCGACGGGCTCGAGTTCGGTGGGCCGTTCGAGGTCGTCGTCGGCTCCGTGCGCCCGGAGCCATTCCCGCACCCTGTCACGCATTGCCTCTTCGGGTGGGGTGATGAAGCGGGGAAGCCAGTCCGGGTCCGGCTGGAGGTCGTGGAGACCGCGGGCCACGGAGTAGCCCGCGATGTCCTCACCCTGCTGCGCGGCGACGGCGTATCGCTCCCGAAGCCGGTCGAGGATGATTCCGGAGCGAGCACGTACAAAGTCACCGAAGACCTGTTCGTGGCGGTCGGGGTAGTACTCCGGGGGGTACCCGAGAGCTACCAATGCGACGTTGAACTGCTCAAAGTCGAGTGCGAGTTCGTCCCTGAGCTCTGCCCACCTCGTGCAGGAGCGGGCGAGGGCCACCAGCTCCGCCGGTGGCAACGGCAAACCGGGGGCGAGCCGGTCCACGATCGCGACGAGTTCGCGCTCGCCGGCCGCACGGCCGAGTAGGTGGGCGGCCTCCTCGTTCCAGGCGTCGGCGGCCAGGCATGCCAGCACCGGGCGGAGCAGTCTCACCGTGTCCTGCACGTCACCGGTGAGGTTGCGCCGGATCTCGGCGACCCTGGCCTCGGTCGTGTCCAGCGCCGCCGCAAGGGTGCTGTCGTCGACGAGCGTCGGGCTGCTGCCGCCGAAGCTCCGCTCCAGTTTGACGAGGACCAGTTCCAGCGCGTCCTGCAGCCACGGCCTGCCCAGCAGCTGTGCGACGGCGGGCGTCGCCGCCTGTAGCTCGTCCCAGCCCTCGTCGCTCCTCCAGACGACCACCGTGGGGTGCTCGTCGTCCGGCAGCGGCAGGGCTCGTGTCGAGGACGGCGGTTTGGCCGGCGTACCGGAAACGGTGATCTCCACGTCGTCGGCCAGTACGACGCGGATGGCGCGGAGCCGTTCGAGCGCGGCCCGGACACCGCGCTCGCTGGGGCGCACGAAGGCCCCGGACTTGAGTTCCATGGCGAGGGCGAGCACGGTGACCAGCCACTCCCGTTCGCGGATGAACACCGCCGCCTGACCCGACGGCTTGATGGGGGCACCGTCACGATGACGTACCTGCACTTGGGTGACCGACGTACGCTGCACTCTCAGCCCATTCCCCTCGGCCAGGCGGACGAGGGCGTCACCGGACTCCGCCGTGGCGACGAGGACGGGATGCCCCGCCGGCTCGATGAGCGCTTCCTTCAGGGGATCCGCCTCGTCGCAGACGATGACTGGTGCTTCGTCGGCCGACGGGGTGAAGGTGCCGAGCTCGTGGGTGCGGCTGACCACGAGGCGGGCTTCCTCGCCCTGTGCCCAGGGCCATCGGCCAGTCCGTGCGATGTTCGACCACGCCCGTTCGTAGTGCCGTTTGAAGGAGACGCTGAGGTACTCGGGCACGTAGCCCTTGTCGAGCAGGTCGGCGAGCTGTTTCACCGCCGCCCCGGCGTGCTGCGGAGCGTCCCACCTGCGGAGGCCGAGTTTGAGCATCCGTTCGACGACGCTCTTGTGGGTGAGCAGGCGTCGCGTCGACAGGGGCAGCGCGGGGACGAAAGCCGGGAGTTCACCGTCGGCGGTGAACCAGGCACGACGGGGCTCGACGAAGGACGGGCTGTCCGGGTCGTCTACCGGCAGCCAGGCCATGCCTCGGAGGTAGGAGGCCAGAGGAGTGGGCCAGGTGTGCGCGTCCTTGAAGGTGTAGGTGGGCCTATGCACGGTGACTGTGAAGACCTCCTCGCCCCAGGTTCGCAGCCCGTGCATCAACAGCTCGGCGAACTCGCGTCGGGCGACGGGACCGAGGCCGGCCACCTCGGTCGCTCCCGCCAGATGGGCAGGCGGGTGCATGAACTCGTAGAGCGTGTAGGGATGCTGGAATTTGGTCCATCCGCTTCTGACATCGGCACACCAGGTATCGGCGAGCGGGTCCCCCAGCCCGAAGCCCGCGGCGAGTCCCGCGAGCCGCAGTTCGTGTCCCTGGCGGGCTCCGAGTCGTTCCCCGACGACTCCAGGCCTCAGGCCGTCGCATACGCCGAGGGCCTCCAGGAACTCGGTGTAGGCCGCCCGGTCCTGTACCGGCGCGGGCCAGTCGTCGGGGCCGCTGATCCACTGATCCCGCTGCGCGACCAAGGCCGGGATCCGGGATCCTCCCTCGGCGAGGAACCGCTCCAGTCGCCGCGCCCCCTCGGTGCCCCAGGCCGGTGAGAAGGAGCAGCGTGCGGCCCTGCCCCACCGATCGGTGTCGGCCAGCGGCAGCCGGAAGGGGATGCGGGCCAGCCGTCTGCGCTGGGCGTTGCTGAGCAGTGGGTACTGCCGGAAGGCGAAGGTGAGGGCGTCGCGGCCGAGCGCCTCCGATGGGTGGCCGCAGAGCAGGTCGTCCAGTGCGTCGAAGACACGGTCCAGTTGGTAGGGGCGCACCAGTTCGTTGCGCTCAAGGAATCCGCGCCCGGCGCTGTCCCAGGCGATCGCCGGATGGGTGAATGAGATACGGCGCCTCAGTGCCCTGAGCTCGCCCGGCACCCGGGTGGCGGCGTCGCCGTCCGCGATGTCGTCGGGCTCGGGGTGGAAGAAGACGGTCGCGTCCTGCCTGCCGGACTCGGTCCGGCCGCCGAGAGCGCTTCTGAGCCGCATGTCCTGGTCGAGAATGATGCGCCGGCCCCGCAACACGCCCTGGTCCCGGGCGAACGCATGGGACACGTCGCTGTAGAAGTCCGCCCATACCTGTCCTGCCGGTTCCGTACCGCCGAGCAGTGACCGGGCCACGGCTTCGGTCCACTCGGCGGCCAGAAGCGCCGGAGGCCGGAAGGGCCTGGAGAGGACGACCCTGCACAGCTTGTCCAGACGTGTGTGGCGGGCAGTACCGACGGACGGGGTCAGCAAATCGGCTCCGACCCCGGTGAGTGCCTCGATGGTGAGGACGCGCCAGGAGCGCTTGCCGTCGGGCCAACCGTAGGAGTCCCGCAACGAGCCCCACGCCTGGCTGCCGTGCAGCGGCACGATCGGTTCAGCGGTGAGCCCCCCGTCGAGGGCCGCGTCCAACCGGTCGGGTACGTCCCAGCACGTGAGGTCGAGCACGAGGTCCGCGGCGAGAAGGTGCGGGGTCTCTGAGCGGATGCGCCTGCTCAGTTCCACTGTCAGTACGGCCAGCTGATCGAGGAGAAAGGCGTTCAGGCTCACCGTCTCACTGATGTCGAGCCGAGCCAGTTTGGTGAAGAACGGGGCATGGGCGTGGCCGGGGAACGGGGCGTGGACGCCCTCGGCCATCGGCAGGAAGGTGTACATGCGACCGTTGGGGAGCGGTGCGTCAAGGCGCAGCGCGACCGCCACCCATGCCTCGGCGTCCCAGTTCTCCCAGGCGGCGTCGATCTCACGCGCCTGGACGCTGCGGCTGACCGCTCCGCTCAGGGCCTCGGGATCGAGAGTGCGGCGCGCCAGCAGGTAGCGGCCCGCCCCTGCGAGATCGACCTCTCGTACCCAGTCGTTCTCGCCTGCGGTGACCAGGTCCGATGTGCGCTCGGTACGCGAGAGTGCCTGCCGGAAAGCGGTGTCGGAGCCGTCCCGCACCTCGACGAGGAGTTCGGCCACCCGGTCGAGGAAGAGCAGGAGCGGCGCCTCTCCGTTCACCATGTTCTGTGCCTGTGCCACGGCGAGTCCCCAGGCGTGCCGGTCGCGCAGCGGCAGCCGTACGACCGTGGAGTACCCGTCCTCGGCGAGTTCCTTGAGTACGGGGTCGGTGACGTCGGCCGGTACCGGTAGTGCCAGCGGGGAGATGTCCTCGATCACCCGGGCCGCGAGTGCCGAGTCGTCCACCAGGGTGCGCACGTCCTCGGGCCTGGCGAAGCGGAAGCAATAACCGTCGTAAGTCTGGGAGTCGGGTGCGGACTTCGAGTAGATCTCCGGCCAGTCCGTCAGTTGCAGCACACTGCGGAAACCGAGGCCCTTGTTGCCGATCCCCTCACCCGCCGCCTTGCTCGACAGGGCCAGCTCGGTGATGGCCCGGAAGTTCTCCTCGGCGAACACCGCCCCCTCGTTGGCGATGTAGAGGACGCCGCCGCCCTCCAGAGAGACCGCCAGAACCGCGATCCTTCCCGGGGCGGCGTCACCCAGTGCGTCGTGGCCGTTCTGGACGAGTTCGAGGATCGTGCGGCCCTCATACTCTTGGGCGGTGTCCTCACTGACGGACTTCAGACTCTCAGCGAATCGCCATGTCTCGCCGGCGTCCCTGTAGATTTCGACTCGCCGCCGGGTCAGGGCGCTCACCGCCGCCCGGAATCCGTCGCCCTCCGCGGCACCCCACATCGATGGAATGGCTGTTCCTCCCTCGTTCGTGCACAGCCCGGTGCCTGTGCCTGCCAGAAGCCAGACCTGGTGACACCATCCAACCGAATCAAGGGCATGGTTTCTGGCGAATTCCATGTCGAGTGGCACGCAGGAACCCAGGTGTGCCCTTCCGCGGTTCACCGCCTTGTGGCCACACTTTCGACAGCGGCACCAGCCGCTTCGCGAGTTCTCCCAAAGCCCCGTCAGCAACGATCCGACTCGACGCGCTCCAGAAACGAGCCCCCCGCGTCACCCATGTGAGGCCGACGTCATGCATCAGGTATCACAGGGCAACGTCCCAAGGACGTGCCCAACGCGGGGCCAGGAGCAGGTCAGGCAACTTGTGACCCCTGCCTGTCCACCTCTTCCAAGCCGTACGGACGGCCCTGCAGACACTACCTGACGCATCTGATTGATCGTCAGTACCAGCGCCGAACGAACGTCAGGACGGTCGGTCACAGGCCGACAACACGCGACACGCGCCTGCTCCTCATCACCCCGTGTTGCAAGAAGCAGCTGGTCGCGCGGCTCTCAAGAACCTTCGCCCCAGCTCACATGATGTTACGCAGCAACCACGTCGAAGTGATCACCACTTCCCTGAGACTGCAGGTCAGAACCCCTTCGCCGCAGGCTCCAGAACCGCCACGCACTCCACATGATGAGTCATCGGAAATGTCGACCTGAGGAGACGCTGTGAAATACCAGGTCAGAGCGCCATGTCGGCTCTCCGCCCCCTCTCTACGCGCACAGAGCGTCAAACGAGCGTCATGACGACCGGCTCGCCACTTCGCCGGGGACCGGACGGCTGCCACGACGCGGCCACCGCGCCCGTGATCAGCCCGTTTCAGTCAAGGCTGTGTGCGCGGCGGCGAGGATCTCCCCGGAGAGCGGGGAGCCCTTGGTGGCCCGGGACAGGACCAGCGCACCGAACAGGGTACACAGGCGGACGATGCCGTCCTGGTCGTCACTGGCCAGGAAACCGGCGAAGTCGGCCACCCCCTCGGCGTAGACGCGACGGGCCTCGCGCCCCCCGTCCTCGCGCGCGATGTCGGTGGCGAGCGCGGCGACCGGGCAGCCGCCCGCCGGGGCGCCGCGGTGCTCGACGGAGAGGTAGTCGTCGATCGCGCCTGCTGGGCGGCGGCGCGCTGCCCGTCGTGCCGCTCACGCCCGGCGCTGCAGCGCTGGGCGAGTTCGGCGAAGGCGTGGGCGGTGGCCTCGTCGACGAGTGCCTCCGCCTACCGCGACCACTTCGTCCTGGCCACGAAGTTCACCCTCGGCGCCGCCCCGCAGCCGAACATCTCCAAGACCGGCAACAGCCGCAAGAACATGGTCGCCTCGGTCGAGGCCGGCATGAAGCGCCTGGGGACCGACTACATCGACCTGTTGGGGGTGCACTTCCCCGACAAGCTCACTCCGATGGAGGAACTCCTGCGCGGGCTCGACGACCTGGCTAGCGCCGGCAAGATCCACCACGCCGCGCTGTCCAACTTCCCCGCCCGGCGCGTCTCGCGCGCGGCAACCCTCGCGGACCTGAAGAACTGGGCCCCGATCGTGGGCATCCAGCACGAGTACAGCCTCGTCGAGCGCACCGCCGACCGTGAGCTCCTGCCCATGGCCGAGAGCCTCGGGCTCGTCGCAGCCCTGTGGTCCCCGCTCGGCGTCGGACTGCTCACCGGCAAGTACCGCAGCTCCGCCGAGGGGCGGCTGAGCGACCTGGGCGCGGTCATCCACACCGAGAGCATCGGCCAGAAGACCGCCGTCGTCGACACCGCCCTGGCCATCGCCCAGGAGACCGGTGCGACGCCCGCCCCAGGTGGCGGTGGCCCGGGTCCGCGAGCGCGCCGCCCGCTCCACGGCCACGCTGGTCCCGATCATCGGCCCGCGCAATCTCCCCCAGCTCGACAGCTACCTCGCAGCCCTCGATGTCCAGCTGACCGACGAGCAGTACGCGCGACTCGACAAGGTCAGCGCCGTGCCGCTCGGCGTACCGCACGAGGGCATCGCGGGCTCGCTAAGACACCTCCAGGGCGGCGACGCGAGCAGCATCATCACCCGGGTCGTGCCGGTGGCCTGAGCCCGGAAACACGGCCGACGCAGAGCTCTCCGCGCAGGCACTGGCCACTGCCGTGCCGACGCGGCGCGCGCGGACTAGAAGAACACCACAAACCGTCTCGTGCCGAGAGAAACCCCTCACGGACAGAACACCTCTCCCGCTTGGACGGGAGACCACACGAACGGAGATGACGATGAAGGCCTTCATGGTCGAGAAGTACGGTGATGCGGCCGGGATGCGCGCCGCCGAGATTCCTGACCCTCAGGTGAGCGCCGACGACGTCCTGGTCAAGATCCACGCGGCGGGCGTCTCAACCCGCTGGACATGTAGATCCGCAAAGGTGACCTCAAGGCGATCGTGCCCTACCGTCTCCCGCTCGTCCTGGGCAACGACCTCGCCGGGACCGTCGTCCGGGTCGGATCGTCCATCGACCGCTTCGCCGTGGGCGACGAGGTCTACGCGCGGCCTGACAAGGACCGCACACCTTCGCCGAACTCCTCGCCGTCCACCAGGACGACCTCGCCCCCAGTCCGCCACGCTCACCATGACCGAGGCCGCCTCCCTCCCCCTGGTCGCGCTGACCGCCTGGCAGGCCCTGATCGAGCGGGCCCACGTACAGCCGGGCCAGAAGGTCTTCATCCACGCGGGCGCCGGCGGCCTCGGCTCCATCGCCGTCCAGCTGGCCAAGGCACTGGGCGCGTACGTGGCCACCACCGCGAGCACCGCCAAGGTCGACCTGGTCAAGGAACTCGGCGCAGACGAAGTCATCGACTACCGCACACAGGACTTCACCGAAGTCCTCCACGACTACGACGTCGTCCTGGACTCCCTCGGCGGCGAGAACCTTGCCAAGTCCCTGCGCGTCCTCAAGCCCGGCGGCCAGGCCATCTCCGTCGTGGGCCCGCCCGACCCGGCCAGCGCCCGCGAGCTCGGCTCGAACCCGGTCCTGCGCCTGGCCGTCACCGCCCTCAGGGCCAAGACCCGGCGCCAGGCCAAGCGCCTTGGCGTCACCTACGCCTTCCTGTTCATGAAGGCCAGCGGCGCCCAACTCCGCGAACGCCCCCCTCATCGACACCGGGAAGATCCGCCCCGTCGTCGACCGCGTCTTCCCGTTCGAAGAAACCCTCCAGGCCATGGAATACGTCGAGAGGGGACGAGCAAAGGCCGGCAAAGTCGTCGCCGCGATGACGTAAGGGCGGAAACGAGTCCGAGGCGCCAGTCACCTCCGACAGCGACAAGACCCTGCACACCCCACTCCCCCGCCACACCACCTCAGGACCCGGCCATGAGCACACCGTCCAGTTCACCCGCCCCGATGTCGTACAAGAACACGCCGAACCGCTCCGTGTCCGTGCGTGGCGTGACCTTCGCCTACCGGCGGCTCGGCCCGGACGACGGCATACCCCTGATCCTCCTCAACCACCTGTCCGCAGTCCTGGACAACTGGGGTCCCCGCGTCGTCGACGGACTCGCCGCCCGGCGCCCCGTGATCACCATCGACAACCGCGGCGTCGGCGCGTCCGGCGGCTCCACACCCGACACGATCGAGGCGATGGCTCGCGACACCGTGCTCTTCATCTGGCCCTCGGATACGACAGGGTCGACCTGCTCGGCCTGTCGATGGGCGGCTTCATCGCCCAGGTCATCGCGGCAGAAGAACCCGACCTTGTACGCAAGCTCATCCTCGCGGGCACGGGACCCGCCGGAGGCCCCGGAATCGACAAGGTCACAAGCCTCACCATCAAGGACACCGTCAAGGCCGTCCTGACCCGCAAAGACCCCAAGCAGTACCTCTTCTTCACCGACACCGCCGGTGGCCGCCGGGCAGCCCACGCCTTCCTGGACCGGCTGAAGGAGCGCACGAACGACCGCGACAAAGCCATCTCGCTCTCATCGTTCCGCGCCCAGCTGAAGGCCATCCACCGCTGGGGCCGCCAGGCACCGGCCGATCTTTCGCGCCACCAACCGGTCCTGGCGGCCAACGGCGAGAGCGATCGCATGGTCCCGAGCATCAACACCGTCGACCTGGCGGCCCGGCTGCCCCAGGGCGAACTCGAACCCCTCTACCCCGACGCGGACACGGAGGGATCTTCCAGCACCACGACAGATTCGTCCCGCGGGCGCTCGAATTCCTGGAACGGTAGCCAGCCGCCGAACAGGTCCATGGCCCCCGCGCCGCACTCGGCGAGACCGGCACCGGGAAATCCGTCCTCGCACATCGCCGCCACCCCGAGAGCCCCGCCGACTGCGGCTCCGCCTGCTGACCACGGCCGGACAACTCGTCACCACCGGCCGTCGGTGAATCCTCCGCCTGGCCGGGCACTGGCCCTGGACCGGTCACATCACCACAGCCCTCGACCTGCTCACCCACGTGCCCGCCCCATGCTGACCAGCCAATTCCTCGTCCCTTGGACAGCACCTCACCACCGGACGCGTGGAACCCGGCGCCGCCCCGAGGCGACACTCGGATCTTCGGCCTGCACACGCTCAACCCACGACACGAAAACGGTCCACCGACTTCGTCGGCGGACCGTCATGAAACTTCGAGGGCTGACGCGATGCTCGACGGGTTGCGCCCGACAAGTCGGCTGAACCGCGTCATCTGATCCAGGACCACCACCTGACGCACCGTCAGGAATGGCGTCGAACGAGCGTCAAGACATTCCCCGAACCCGTCCCTTACGGAGCTGAGGCAGAGCTTTCCGGACCCACGCCCCCGCCGCGAAATCGAAGGTGAGACACGTGGCGGGAACCTGCGGCATGCTCCACGCGGTGAACCTACGGAAACATGTCGGCGCGACCCGCCCGCAACCTGGGGAATCAGAGAATCACCAGGTCAGACACCCTTTGCTGCAGGCTCCAGAATCGCCACGCACTCCACGTGGTGCGTCATCGGGAACAGGTCGAACGCGCGCAGGGTGCGCGGCTTGTAGCCGGACTCGCGGAAGTAGGCGAGGTCGCGGGCGAGGGCGGCCGGGTCGCAGGCGACGTAGGCGATGCGGCGGGCGCCCAGGGCGGCGAGGTGGTGGACGACCTGCTTGCCTGCGCCCGCGCGGGGCGGGTCCAGGACGATGAGGTCGACCTCCGTGATGCCCGTGCGCGGCAGGACCTGGTCGACCTTGCCCTGCTCGATCCGGACCCGGTCGAAGCCCTGCAGGTTGTGGCGGGCGTCCTCGACGGCGCGCTTGCCCGACTCGATGCCGAGGACGGCGCCCTTGTCGCCGACGCGGTCCGCGAGGGCCCCGGCGAAGAGGCCGACCCCGCAGTACAGGTCCAGGGCGGTGTCGCCCTTGCGGGGCAGCAGGCCCTGCATGACGGCGCGGACCAGGGTGTCGGCGGCCTTCGGGTGGACCTGCCAGAAGCCGCCGTTGCCGACCCGGTACGTGCGGTCGTCGGCGCGCTCCCGGACGAAGGGACGGCCGTGGACGCGGTGGACGCCGCCGTCCTTCTCCTCCACCCGCAGCACCGACACCGGCTTGTCCAGCTCGACGAGCGGCAGCCGGGCGCCGGGGCGCGGGGTCAGGATGACCTGGCGGTCCTGGGAGCCGGTCGCGGCGATCGCCTCCACGGAGGCCATGCCCGGCCACTCGCGCTTCTCGACGCCCAGTTCGCTGACGCCCTCGGCGGCGATCATGCAGTGGTCGATCGGCTCGACCTCGTGGGAGCGGTGGCGGCGCAGCCCGGCCCGGCCGGAGGCGTCCACGGCGTACTGGACGCGGGTGCGCCACCGCGGGACCTCGCCGGCCGGCAGCTTGTCGCCCTCGGCGGGGACGACCGTGCCGTCCCAGCCGGCCTCCTCGGGGGTGAGCCCGGCGAGGCGGTGCAGCTGCTCCGCGACGACCTCGCCCTTCAGCCGGCGCTGGGCGCCCGGCTTGGCGTGCTGCCAGTCGCAGCCGCCGCAGCGGCCCGGTCCGGCGTACGGGCAGGGCGCCGGGATGCGGTCCTTCGAGGCGTCCAGGACCGTCACCGCGTCGGCCCGCAGGAAGCGGGAGGTCTCGTCGCCCTCGGTGACGCGGGCGACGACCCGCTCGCCCGGCAGCGCGTGCCGGACGAACAGGACGCGGCCCTCGTCGGTGCGGGCGATGCAGTGGCCGCCATGCGCGACGGGGCCGATCTCGACCTCGTACTCCGCACCGACCAGCGACGGGGACTCGGGTGCGTTCTTCGGCATGGCGGGGCGACTCCAGGAGAAGGGGGCGTGGGGAAAGCGCGGGAAAGGGCCGGGGCGCCGGTGCGGGGGCGGGTGGCCGTGCCGCCCGACGTCCGACCCACCAGTCTACGTCCCCGCGCCGTCACTCCCCGCCGTTCGATCCGGTCCGCCCCGCGGGCCGCTTCGGGCCCGGTTCGACCAGGCCGCGGCGGACCGAGCCGGGGGCGCTCCACTCCTGGTTCTTCCGGGCCCGCTGCTTGGCGGCCTCGGAGGAGCGCAGCTGGTAGGGGACGGAGGTCACCATGACGCCGGGAGTGAACAGCAGGCGGCCCTTGAGCCGCAGGGCGCTCTGGTTGTGCAGGAGCTGCTCGTACCAGTGGCCGACGACGTACTCGGGGATGATCACGCTGATGACGTCGCGGGGGCTCTCGCGGCGCAGGCTCTTGACGTACTCGACGACGGGCCGGGTGATCTCCCGGTACGGGGAGTCGAGGATCTTGAGGGGGACGTCCAGGCCGCGGCGCTCCCAGTCCTCGGTGAGGGCCTTGGTCTCGGCCGGGTCGACGTTGATGCTGAGCGCCTCCAGCCTGTCGGAGCGCATCAGCTTGGCGTACGCGACGGCGCGCAGCGTCGGGCGGTGGATCTTGGAGACCAGCACGATGGAGTGGACGCGGGCCGGGCGGACGCTGTCCTCGCCGGGCTCGTCCGGCGCGGCCAGCTCCTCGGCGACGCGGTCGTAGTGGCGGCGGATCGAGGTCATCGTCACGTAGAAGATCGCCATGCCGAGCAGGGCGACCCAGGCGCCGTGGGTGAACTTGGTGACGAGGACGACGATCAGCACGAGGCCGGTGAAGAACGCGCCGAAGGCGTTGATGGCGCGGGAGCGGAGCATGCGGCGGCGCGCGGCCGGGTCGGTCTCGGTGGCCAGCAGGCGGTTCCAGTGGCGGACCATGCCGGTCTGGCTGAGCGTGAAGGAGACGAAGACGCCGACGATGTAGAGCTGGATGAGCCGGGTGACCTCGGCGTCGTACAGGTAGACGAGGACGGCGGCGGCCGCGGCGAGCAGCACGATGCCGTTGGAGAAGGCGAGCCGGTCGCCGCGGGTGTGGAGCTGGCGCGGCAGGTAGCGGTCCTGGGCGAGGATCGAGCCGAGGAGCGGGAAGCCGTTGTACGCGGTGTTCGCGGCGAGGAAGAGGACGAGCGCGGTCGCGGCGGCCAGCAGGAGGAAGGGGAGGCTGCCGTCGCCGAAGACGGCGGCGGACACCTGCGAGATCACCGGTTCCTGGGTGTAGTCGGACCCGACCGGGGTGCCGTCGCGCAGGAGGTCGTGGGCCGGGTTCTCGGCCATCTTGACGTCGGTGGCGAGCGCGAGGGCGATGATCCCGCAGAACATGGTGACGGCGAGGCCGCCCATGAGCGCGAGGGTGGCCGCGGCGTTGCGGCTCTTGGGCTTGCGGAAGGCGGGGACGCCGTTGCTGATGGCCTCGACGCCGGTGAGCGCGGCGCAGCCGGAGGAGAAGGCGCGCAGCAGCAGGAAGAACAGCGCGAACCCGGCGAGGCCGGGCTGCTCCGCCTGGATCTCCAGGTCGGCGGTGGGCGCCCGCATCGTGTCGCCGAGGACGAGGCCGCGGAAGGCCCCCCAGAGGACGAGCGCGAAGACGCCGGTGACGAAGACGTACGTCGGGATCGCGAAGAGGCGCCCGGACTCCTTGACACCGCGCAGGTTCATCAGCGTGAGGAGCACGATGATCGCGATGGCGGAGAGGGTCTTGTGCTCCACGACGAACGGGATGGCGGAGCCGAGGTTCTCCACGCCGGAGGAGATCGACACGGCGACGGTGAGCACGTAGTCGACGAGGAGGGCGCTGGCGACCCCGAGTCCGGCGCGCGGGCCGAGGTTGGTCTGGGCGACCTCGTAGTCGCCGCCGCCGCTCGGGTAGGCGCGGACGTTCTGGCGGTACGACGCCACGACCGTGAACATCAGGACCACGACGGCGGCCGCGATCCAGGGGCTGAACGCGTACGCCGACGCGCCCGCGATGGACAGGACCAGCAGGACTTCGCCCGGCGCGTACGCCACGGAGGAGAGCGGGTCGGAGGCGAAGACGGGGAGCGCGATGCGCTTGGGGAGGAGCGTCTCCCCGAGCCTGTCGCTGCGCAGGGCCCGGCCGATCAGGATCCGTTTGGGCACGTCGGTCAGTTTGGACACGCAGAGGATCGTAAGGGGTGGAATCGGGCCGGACGCACCCGCGGGTGGCGCGTTGACGCATGCTTGACGCGGCCGCCGTACCCGGTACGCCGGATGCGGGTTACTGACCGGTCGGGGCATAAGCTCGTCCGGTACAGCACCGCGCGCAGGCCGAGAGAGAAGAGTGAGCAGGGTGTTTTCGCAGGTCGTCAGCAGGGTGACCAGGAGTGCGGGGTAGGCGGACGTGCATATCGTGATCATGGGCTGCGGTCGTGTCGGCGCCGAGCTGGCGCAGGCCCTGGAGCGGCAGGGTCACACGGTCGCCGTCGTCGACCAGGACCCCACGGCCTTCCGGCGTCTCGGCTCCGGCTTCGGCGGGCGGCGCGTCACCGGCATCGGCTTCGACCAGGACACCCTGCGCGAGGCGGGCATCGAGGAGGCCGGGGCGTTCGCCGCGGTCAGCAGCGGCGACAACTCCAACATCATCGCGGCGCGGGTGGCGCGCGAGATGTTCGGCGTGGAGCACGTCGCCGCCCGTATCTACGACCCGCGGCGGGCGGAGGTGTACCAGCGGCTGGGCATCCCCACGGTGGCCACCGTGCGGTGGACGGCCGACCAGATGCTGCGGCGGCTGCTGCCGTCGGGTGCCGAGGAGCTGTGGCGTGACCCCAGCGGCGGTGTCCAGCTGGCGGAGGTGCACATCTCCCCGGCGTGGATCGGTCACAAGGTCAGCACGATCCAGGAGGAGACGGGCGTCCGCGTGGCGTTCCTGACCCGCCTCGGCGAGGCCGTCCTGCCCACGTCGCAGACGGTCCTCCAGGACGGGGACCTGGTGCACGTGATGATGCGGACGGACGAGGTCGAACAGGTCGAGGCGGCGTTCGCCCACGGCCCAGAGGGGAGCGGTCACTGATGCGGGTCGCCATCGCGGGCGCCGGCGCGGTGGGTCGTTCCATCGCGGGCGAGCTGCTGGAGAACGGGCACGAGGTGCTCCTGATCGACAAGGCGCCCACCGCCATCTCGGTGGAGCGGGTGCCGCAGGCGGAGTGGCTGCTGGCCGACGCCTGCGAGATCACGTCCCTGGACGAGGCGGCGCTGCAGCGCTGCCATGTGGTGATCGCGGCGACGGGCGACGACAAGGTGAACCTCGTCGTGTCCCTGCTCGCGAAGACCGAGTACGGGGTGCCGCGCGTCGTCGCGCGGGTCAACAACCCGAAGAACGAGTGGCTGTTCACCGAGGCGTGGGGCGTGGACGTCGCCGTGTCGACGCCGCGGCTGATGTCGGCCCTGGTGGAGGAGGCGGTGAGCGTCGGCGACCTGGTCCGGCTGCTGCGCTTCAGCCACGGCGACGCGAACCTGGTGGAGCTGACGCTGCCGCCGGAGTCGGCGATGGCCGGCACGCGCGTCGGGGACATCGCCTGGCCCCAGGACACGTCGCTGGTGACCATCATCCGCGGCTCGCGGGTGCTGACGCCGGGCCCGGAGGAGACGCTGGAGGCCGGCGACGAGCTGCTGTTCGTGGCGGCGCAGGCGCGGGAGGAGCAGCTGGAGGACCTGCTGTCGGTCCGCCGGGAGGACTCCGCCGAGGACTGAGCTGGACTGAGCGGGGCCGGGGGCGCGGTGCGGGCGTAGCACCGGCGGCGGGCGGGCGGTACGGCTGACCGCGGCCGGGCGGGCGTGCTGCCGGCCGCCCCGCCCACCGCGGCGTGTCCGAGCCGTGCACGACGGAGGCCGGGGACCGATCCACTGGTCCCCGGCCTCCGTCGTGCGCATCGGCACCGGCGCCCGGCGCCGCGGGCTCAGGCCCTGGCCCCGCGCTCCTTCTCGGCGCGCTCGGCCTCCTCCATCTCCGCGAACACGTCGATCGGCGGCGGCGCCTTCGCGAGGAAGACCCACGTCAGGTAGACGGCGAGCAGGAACGGCGGGATCTTCAGGGCGACGAGCACCCAGCCGAGCTGCGCGGTGTCCGCCCACCAGTAGAGGGGGAAGAGGATGGCGCACTTGCCGAGCAGGATGAAGCCCCAGGCGTAGCTGGCCTTCGTGTACGCCTTCTTGCGGCCGGGGTTGCGGGTGCGCCAGGAGAGGTTCTCCTTGAAGACCGGGCCGAGCACCAGCCCGATCAGCGGGACGCCCGCGAGGCTCGTCACGACGTACGCGAGGCCGAGGCCCAGCGTGTAGAGCATGCCGGGCAGGTAGAAGTCCTTGGCGTTGCCGGTCATCATCGCGAAGACGACACCGAAGCCGACGCCGAAGACACCGCTGAACGCGTGCTTGACCGTGTCGCGGCGGGCGAGCCGGACGACGACGAGCAGCAGGGACACGGCGAGCGCCGCGAGGGCGGAGACGTGCAGGTCCTTGTTGACGGTGTAGATCGTCACGAAGAGGAGGCCGGGCAGGACGGTCTCCACCATGCCGCGCATCCCGCCGAACGCCTCGAACAGCGCGGCCTCGGTGACGGCCTTCACGTCGCGGTCGGGGTCCTGGCCGGTGGCCTGGCCCGCGCCGGGGGCGCTCGCACCGTCGCCCCGCGCGCCGGGGCCGCCGTCCGGGGCGGCGCCGGCGTCATGGCCGCCGGGGGCCCGACCGGGGGCTCCGTACCCGGTGCCGGGGGCCTCCGGCCCGTCGGTTCCGGGGACGCCGGGCCCCGTGCCGGGGGTGTGGCCGTCGTGGCCCGAAGGGCCGCCTGCGTCGGTGGTCGGCTTGTCGAGTGACGTCACCGGCTACTCCTGTCCGAGCGGTCGCAGCTCGTATTTCGGATTGAACAGGACCCTGCGCCCCTGGCTCATCGAGACGCGGCCGGAGGCTATGAGCTTGCGGCCCGGTTCTATGCCCACGATGGACCGCCGTCCCAGCCACACCACGTCCAGCGGGGCCGTGCCGTCGAACAGCTCGGCCTCCAGGGCCGGCACCCCGGCCCTCGGGCGCAGGGTGACCGTCCGCAACGTACCAGTCACCTTCACGACCTGGCGGTCACCGCAGTCGCAGATACGGGTGCAGCCCGCGGCCTCGGCGTCCTCCTGGAGCTCGGCGGACTCCAGCTCGCCCTGCGAGCTGGACAGGCGGTCCAGCATGCGGCGGAAGCGGCCTCCGGGCTTCCCGGTACGCGGTGCAGCACTCATGGGGAAAAGCCTACCGGGACGTTCCGTCCGAGGCCGGGCCTCGCCGCCCGGCCGCTCAGCGCTCGAAGCGGTAGCCCATGCCGGGCTCGGTGATGAAGTGCCTCGGGTGCGACGGGTCGGCCTCCAGCTTGCGCCGCAGCTGCGCCATGTAGACCCGCAGGTAGTTCGTCTCGGTGCCGTACGAGGGGCCCCAGACCTCCTGGAGGAGGCGCTTCTGGCTGACGAGCCGGCCGGCGTCGCGGACGAGGACCTCCAGCAGGTGCCACTCGGTCGGGGTGAGGCGGACGTCCCTGCCGCCCCGGTGGACCTTCTTCGCGGCCAGGTCGACGGTGAAGTCGTCGGTCTCCACGACCACCACCTCCGCGTCGCCGCGGACCGGCTCGGCGCGCCGCACCGCGGCCCGCAGCCGGGCCAGCAGCTCGTCCATGCCGAACGGCTTGGTGACGTAGTCGTCGGCCCCGGCGTCGAGCGCGCCGACCTTCTCGTCGGAGGTCTGGCGGGCGGACAGCACGAGGATCGGCACGCGGGTCCAGCCGCGCAGGCCCCTGATGACCTCCACGCCGTCCATGTCGGGCAGGCCCAGGTCGAGGACGACCACGTCGGGCTGGCGCTGGGCGGCCAGGGCGAGGGCGGTCGCGCCGTCGGGGGCGGAGTCGACCTCGTACGCGCGCGCCCTCAGGTTGATCACGAGGGCGCGTACGATCTGCGGCTCGTCGTCGACCACGAGCACCCGCGTCATGAGGGGCCTGCTTTCTGTAGGGGACGGGGGGCGTCGGGGACCGGCCCCGTGCGGGGACGCGCGCGGGGCGCGGGGGCGGCCGCGGGCGGCGGCACCTCGGCCGAGGGCCCGGGCGCGGGCCCGGGTGGAGACTCGGGCGGGGACTCGGGCGGGGGCTCCGGGGTGTGGGCCCGCGCCGCGGGGAGGGTGAGGACCATCGTGAGCCCGCCGCCCGGCGTGTCCTCGGCGGCGAGGGTGCCGTGCATGGCCTCGGTGAAGCCGCGGGCGACGGCCAGGCCCAGCCCGACCCCGGTGCCGCGCGGAGCGTCCCCGTACCGCTGGAACGGGGCGAAGATCCGCTCCTTCGCCTCGTCCGGGACGCCGGGGCCCCGATCGACCACCCGCAGCTCGACGCGGTCGGCGTGGGCGCTGGCGGTGACGAGGACGCGGCTGCCCGCGGGGGCGTACTTCACGGCGTTCTCGACGAGGTTGGCGACGGCCCGCTCCAGCAGGCCCCGGTCGACGGTGACCATCGGCAGGGACTCGGGGATGTCCAGGTCGGCGCTGCCCTCGGGGACGCCGCCGAGCGCCATCGGCACGACCTCGTCGAGGTCGGTGACGCGCAGCAGCGGCGTCACGGTGCCGGTCTGGAGGCGGGACATGTCGAGGAGGTTGCCGACGAGGTGGTCGAGGCGGTCGGCCCCGTCCTCGATGCCTTCGAGGAGGTCGGCGCGGTCCTCGTCGGACCACTCGACGTCGTCGGAGCGGAGGGAGGAGACGGCGGCCTTGATCGCGGCGAGCGGGGTGCGCAGATCGTGGGAGACGGCGGCGAGCAGCGCCGTACGGATCTTGTCGCCCTCGGCGAGGCGGCGGGCCTCCTCCGCCTGGCCCACCAGGCGCTGCCGGTCGAGGACGACGACCGCCTGCGCGGCGAACGCGCCGAGGACGCGGCGGTCCTCGGCGGGCAGGACGCGGCCGGTCAGGGCGAGCGCCGCCCGGTCGCCGACGGGCATGTCGACGTCGGCGTCCTCGGGCCGGGCGGGCGGCCGGCCGGGCCCGACATGGGCGGCGCAGGTCCAGGGGGCGCGTTCGTCGGGGCGTTCGAGGAGGGCCACGGACGCCATGGCGAAGGTCTCGCGGACGTTGCGCAGGAGCCCGTCGAGGGTGGTGTCGCCGCGCAGCACGCTCCCGGCGAGGAAGGACAGGATCTCCGACTCGGCCCGCAGCCGGGCCGCCTGGTGGGTGCGGCGGGCGGCGACGTCGACGACGGAGGCGACGGAGACGGCGACCGCGAAGAACACGGCGATGGCGACGATGTTCTCCGGGTCCGCGATGGTCCAGGTGCGCGTCGGCGGGGTGAAGTACCAGTTCAGGAGGAGGGAGCCGGCCGTGGCGGAGGCGAGGGCGGGCAGCAGGCCGCCGAGGAGGGCCGCCGCGACGGTGAAGGTCAGGAACAGCAGCATGTCGTTGGCGAGGCCCGAGGCGGCGCCGAGGCCGATCCCGAGTCCGGGGCCCGCCTCCAGCCCGCAGACCGTCCAGGTCAGCAGGGCCGGGCCGAGGACGCCGACGCCCCAGCCCCAGGCGATGCGGACGCGCCCGAGGCGGGCCCGGCGGGCGGCCGGGAGGCCCCGGTCGCGGCCCCGGCCGGCGGCGTCGTGGGTGACGATGTGGACGTCGAGGTCGGGTCCGGAGTCGCGGGCGACGGTCCCGCCGACGCCGGGCCCGAACACGTACTGCCACCTCTTGCGGCGGCTCGCACCGAGGACTATCTGCGTGGCGTTGTGGGCGCGGGCGAACTCCAGCAGCGCGGCCGCGGCGTCGTCGCCGATGACGTGGTGGAAGGTGCCGCCGAGGTCTTCGACGAGGGTGCGCTGGAGGGCGAGCTCCTTCGGTGAGGCGGAGGTCAGCCCGTCGCCGCGCGCCACGTACACGGCGAGGACCTCGCCGCCCGCGCCCTTCTCGGCGAGGCGGGCGGCGCGGCGGATGAGGGTGCGGCCCTCGGGGCCTCCGGTCAGGCCGACGACGATGCGCTCGCGGGAGCCCCAGATGGCGGAGACGCTGTGGTCGCGGCGGTACTGCTGGAGGCGCTCGTCCACCCGGTCGGCGGTCCACAGCAGGGCCAGTTCGCGCAGGGCGGTGAGGTTGCCGGGGCGGAAGTAGTCGGCGAGGGCGGCGTCGACCTCGTCGGGGGCGTGGATGTTGCCGTGGGCCAGGCGGCGGCGCAGCGCCTCGGGCGACATGTCGACCAGCTCGATCTGGTCGGCGCGGCGGACGAGCTCGTCGGGGACGGTGTCCCGCTGCCGCACGCCGGTGATCGCCTCGACGACGTCGCCGAGCGATTCCAGGTGCTGGATGTTGACGGTGGAGACGACGTCGATCCCGGCGGCGAGGAGGTCCTCGACGTCCTGCCAGCGCTTGGTGTTGCGGGAGCCGGGCGCGTTGGCGTGGGCGAGCTCGTCGACGAGGGCCACGGCGGGGCGCCGGGCCAGGACGGCGTCGACGTCCATCTCGGCGCGGACGGTGCCCAGGTGCTCGACGGTGCGGGGCGGGACCTGCTCCAGCCCGGCGAGGAGGGCCTCGGTGCGGGGCCGCCCGTGGGACTCGGCGTGGCCGACGACGCAGTCCGTGCCGCGCTCCACGCGCCGGTGCGCCTCGGCGAGCATCGCGTACGTCTTGCCGACGCCCGGTGCCGCGCCGAGGTAGATCCTGAGCCTGCCGCGTCCCATCGCCCCATCCTCTTCCGGGTACGACGGTACGGCGCACCCGTGCGCGGCCGCGGCGCCCGCGGGGGTGCGGGCCGTCGTCCGCGCAGCGTCGACCTTACGGCGCGGCGTGGAGCGGGGCCGGGCGAGGGGCGGTGGAACCGGAAGGTCTTGACAGGATTCTGACACCCGTCTGCCGGCGGCCCGCCCCCTCGCGGCGGGTCAGCGGACCTCGGTGATCTCCGGGCCGCGCTGGAGCTGTCCCATGTCGCCGGAGAAGCGGGAGCCGGCGGGCTGGCCCTCGGCCTGGGTGCTCTCGGGCACCATCTGCGCGTCGTTCGGCAGCTTCAGGACGATCGGGTCGCGGGGCGCCATGGGGCCGTCGCCGCGCACGACGACGGTGTCACGGAAGATCTGCTCCAGCAGGCCCGCGGCCTCGGGCTGCACGGCGCCCTGCCCGGAGATGACACCGCGCAGGAACCAGCGGGGGCCGTCGACGCCGACGAACCGCACGAGCTGCACGCCGCCCGTGCCGTCGGGCAGCTGCACCGGCACCTGGGCGCGCAGCTCCCAGCCGAGGGGCCCCTCGACCTCGTCGATGACACCGCCCTGCTGGGTGATGCCGGAGGCGATCTCCTCGCGCACCTCGCCCCAGATGCCCTCCTTCTTGGGGGCGGCGAAGCCCTGGAGCTGGATCGCGCTGTCCCGCAGGACGACCGTCGCCGCGACGATCGCGTCCCCGGCGACCTCGACGCGCAGCTCCATGCCCTCGACGCCGGGGACGAAGAGCCCGCCCAGGTCGACGCGGCCGTCCTCGGGCCGGGACACCTCGGAGATGTCCCAGGGGCCGTCGGGCCGGGGCGCGGGCGGGAGGTTCACCCGGCGGGGGCCGTCCTCCTCCGCCGCCTCGTCGGTGCCGACCTCGTCGACGACCTGCTCGGCCTCGCCCGCCGCGTTCTCGGCGGCACTGGCCTTCTTGCGACGTCCGAACACGTCACTGTCCTTCCCGGTCGGTTACGACCGCTGCGTATGGATTCCCACCCGTCCAGCCGTCCACGGCGGCGTGGCCGCCCGTGGACCCGAAGCCCCCCTCGCCCCGTGCCGAGCCGGGAAGCTCCGCCACCTCGTGGAAGCGGACCTTCTCGACCTGCTGGACGACAAGCTGGGCGATCCGGTCGAACCGTTCGAACCGGACGCTCTCGCGCGGATCCAGATTGACCACGATCACCTTGATCTCTCCACGGTACCCGGCATCGACCGTCCCCGGGGCATTCACCAGCGCGATGCCCAGCCGGGCGGCCAGCCCGGACCGGGGGTGCACGAAGGCGGCGTACCCGTCGGGGAGGGCGATCGACACCCCGGTGGGGAGGACCGCGCGCTCGCCAGGGGCGAGCTCGGCGGCGCGGGTGGTGACGAGGTCGGCGCCGGCGTCGCCGGGGTGCCCGTACGAGGGGAGGGGCACCTCGGGGTCGAGGCGGCGGATGAGTACGTCGACGGGAGCGGTCATCAGGGGTTCACCTCGAAGGCGCGGGCGCGCCGGACCTGGTCGGGGTCGGCCATGGCCGCCTGGATCTCCTCCGGGCGGCCGTTGTCGATGAAGTGGTCGACCTTGACCTCGATGAAGAGGGCGTCGGCGCGGACGGCGACCGGGCCGTCGGGCCCGCCGATCCGGCCGGTGGCCGTGGAGTAGATCTTCCGGCCGTGGACGGCGGTGACCTCGGCCTGGAGGTGGAGGACGGTGCCGACGGGCACGGGCAGGGCGTAGTCGGTCTCCAGCCGTCCGGTCACGGCGATCACCCGCAGCAGCCAGCCGAGGGAGCCCAGCGTCTCGTCCAGCGCGGTGGCGAGGACGCCGCCGTGGGCGAGACCGGGCGCGCCCTGGTGGTCGGGGGTGACGGTGAACTCGGCGGTGACGGAGACGCCCTCGCCGGCCCTGGCCTCCAGGTGCAGTCCGTGGGGCTGGCCGCCGCCGCAGCCGAAGCAGTTCGCGTAGTGCGCCCCGAGCGGTTCGCCCGGTGCGGGCGCCTCGGGATGCCGCTTCGGCGGCCGGGCGCCGGCGGGAGGGGTCAGTGCAGTGGTCACAGCCGCAGACCTTACCCGCGCGGCGGGGCGGCGGGCGCACCGTGCCAAGCTTGGGTGTATGCAGCCTTCCGACCGCCCTTCGGCTCCCGCGCACGCTCCCGAGCACGCCCCCGGGTACGACGAACGCCTCACCGCCCCCGGAACGTGGTGGCTGATCGCCGCCCTGCTGGGGGTCTCCGGCGGCCTGGTGGCGCTGCCGCTGGGCGCGGTGCCGATGCTGGGCGGGCTCATCCTGGCGGGGGCGCTCGCGTCGATCGCCGTCAGCTCGTACGGCTCGGCGCGGGTGCGCGTCGTGGCCGGTTCGCTGGTCGCGGGCGACGCGCGGATCCCGGTGGAGGCGCTGGGCGAGCCGGAGGCCCTGGAGGGCGAGGAGGCGCGGGCCTGGCGCACGTACAAGGCGGACCCGCGCGCGTTCCTGCTGCTGCGGGGGTACATCACCGGCGCGGTGCGCGTGGAGGTCACCGACCCGCGGGACCCGACGCCGTACGTGTACGTCTCCACCCGCGACCCGGAGGGGCTGGCCGCCGCCATCCGCGAGGCCCGCGAGGCCGCCCGGCAGGGGGACTGAACGGGGCGCCGGCGGGGCGTCCCCGGCGGGGGCGTCCGGCGGCGGGGGTGCCTGGCCGGGGCGTCCGGCGGGGGCGTTCGTTCGACGGGGCGCCGGCCTGAGGACGCCCGGGGAGCCCGGGGAGCCCGGCGAGGACGTACGCGGTAGCGGAACGCCGGATCGGTCTGGCGGGGGCGCCGTCCGGCAGTGGCCGCACCTCGGACGCGCCCGCGCGTCCGGCTCGGGACCCGAGGGGGCGGGCCCGCAGAAGGCGGCCCAACCGCGCGGGGTGGGGTGCCGGGGGCGGGTGGGGCGCGGCTGACGGGCGCCCGGAGTCGGCGGGGCCGGCCGGGGCCTAGAAGCCGAGCTGCTTGGGGTTCTCCGGCTGCTCCAGCGGGGGCAGGTCGGGGAGGGCGTCCCAGGGGACCTGGCGGGTCCGCAGGTCGTTGCGCACCTTCTCGGCGACCTTCTTCGTGTCGCGGCGGTTCAGCACGGCGCCGACGGTGGCGCCGATCATGAACGGGAGCAGGTTGGGCAGGTTGCGCATCGTGCGCTTGACGATCTGCTGGCGCAGTTCGCGCTTCATCCGGCCGCCGAGCGCGGCGTTCACCGTGGTCGGCTTGGTGAGGTCGATGCCGCGCTCCTCGGTCCACGCCGCCAGGTAGGCCATGGCGCGCTCCCTGAGATCGCCGGGCGGCCGCTGGCCGTAGACCTCGTGCAGCTCGGCGATGAGCTTCATCTCGATGGCGGCGACGCCGGTGATCTCGGCCGCCAGTTCGGCGGGCATCGCCGGCGGCACGGGCAGCATGGCGGCGGCGCCGACTCCCGCGCCGACCGTGGCCGAGGCCGACGCGGCTCCCGCGACCAGCTTGTCGGCGAGCTGCTCGGGCCCGAGGCCCGGGAACTGCCGGCGCAGCGTCGCGAGGTCCCGTACGGGGACCCGCGGGGCGTTCTCGATGATCCGCTCGGCCACGTACGCGAGGGCGGTCCGGGCGCCCGCGGCGCTCCGGAGCGCGCCGCGCTTCACCAGGTCCACCCCGCGCGCCCCGGCAGCGGCCAGGGGGCGGCGGTGCCCCGCGTCGCCGCCCGCGGGTTCGAGCGAGGCCGAGTGGCCTCGCCCGTCGTCACGCGCGTCGGGGGAGGGCAGGTGGACGGAGGGCTCGGCCGACGACCGGGAGCCGTCCGCCGACCCCGGGCCGTCCTCGGCGGCCTCCGGCTTCCCGGGGAAGCGGAGCCTCTTCCTGAACCGGCTTTCGCCTGCCACGACCGACCGGTCCTCAGTCGCAGTCTCGGCAGATCGGCTGGCCGTTCTTCTCCCGAGCCAGCTGACTGCGGTGGTGCACGAGGAAGCAGCTCATGCACGTGAACTCGTCCGCCTGCTTCGGCAGGACCCGGACGGCCAGCTCCTCGTTGGAGAGGTCGGCCCCCGGCAGTTCGAGGCCCTCGGCGGCCTCGAACTCGTCCACGTCGACCGCCGAGGTCGACTTGTCGTTCCGCCGGGCCTTCAGCTCCTCGAGACTGTCCTGGTCGACGTCGTCGTCGGTCTTGCGTGGGGTGTCGTAGTCCGTAGCCATGTCACTCTCCCCCTCTGGGTGTTTGCGGTGTCTCCAGCGCACGTAACGCGTGAGAGGCCGGACTTGTGCCCGACCTGAGGCGGAGATTTTGCCTCACATCAAGGTCTGTTACTCAATCGACACCCAACCGGACCCCTCGCGAGTAATCGGGTTTGGGTGGCGAACGGGACCGTACACGGTCGGGAGGGCCCGCCTCGCAGGCACCACCCCGTGTACTTCCCGTGATGCAGGTGGCCGGAAACCAGGACAATCCATGGTTTTCCAGAGGCAATTCCCCTCACAGAGGGTGATGACCGAAAGGTCTGCACCTGTGATCGATCACACAGCGTGCAGACGTCGCCCACCTGCGGGAATTCCGCGTACAGCGAACAACGAAGGCGACGGCGTGAAGACGTCAGCGCGGAAAAGTGACACGCATCACAAGCCCGCCGCCCTCGCGCGGCACCGCGGTGATCCGCCCGCCGTGGGCGCGCGCCACCGACCGGACGATCGACAGGCCGAGGCCGACGCCCCGGTCGCTGCCGGTCCGCTCCTCCCGCAGCCGCCGGAACGGCTCGAAGAGGTTGTCGATCTCGTAGGCGGGGACGACCGGGCCCGTGTTCGACACCACCAGCACCGCCTGGCCGCCCTCCACGGCCGTGGTGACCTCCACCCAGCCGTCCTCGGGGACGTTGTAGCGCACGGCGTTCTGGACCAGGTTCAGGGCGATGCGCTCCAGCAGCACGCCGTTGCCCTGGACGACCGCCGGCGCGCGCTCGCCGCGGAACTCCACGCCCCGCTCCTCGGCCTCGCCGCGCACCTGGTCGATGGCGCGGGACGCCACCTCGGCGATGTCGACGGGCTTGCGCTCCACGATCTGGTTCTCGCTGCGGGCCAGCAGCAGCAGGCCCTCCACCAGCTGCTCGCTGCGCTCGTTGGTGGCCAGCAGCGCCTTGCCCAGCTCCCTCATCTCCACGGGGGCGGCGGGGTCGGAGAGGTGGACCTCCAGGAGCGTGCGGTTGATCGCCAGCGGGGTGCGCAGCTCGTGCGAGGCGTTGGCGACGAAGCGCTGCTGGGCCGTGAAGGCGCGCTCCAGCCGGTCCAGCATCTCGTCGAAGGTGTCCGCCAGCTCCTTGAGCTCGTCGTCCGGGCCGACCAGCTTGATGCGGCGGCTCAGGTCCGAGCCGGCGACCTGGCGGGCGGTGCGGGTGATCCGGCCGAGCGGCGAGAGCACCCGGCCCGCCATGGCGTACCCGAAGGCGAACGCGATGATGCTCAGGCCCAGCAGGGCGAAGAGCGAGCGCCGCAGCAGGTCGTCCAGGGCCAGGTCCCGCTGGTGCTGGAGGCATCCGGCCATGGCGTCGTTGAACTGCTCCGCCGTCACCCCCTCGGCGGGCAGCCGGCACCAGTCGAAGTTGGGGTCGACCTCGCCCTTGAGCAGCTTGAAGGGCAGGTCGTCGGTGCTGATGTAGAGGGCCTGCCGGGTGAGCAGGTAGATGATCGACAGCAGCAGGACCCCGGCGATGAGGAACATCCCGCCGTACAGCAGGGTGAGCCGTATCCGGATGGTCGGCCGCAGCAGCGGGCGCGCGGGGGCCCGCGGGTCCCAGGTCGGTTTGGGCGGGGCCGCGCGCGGTGTGGGTGTGTCCGCCACGGTCAGATCCGGTAGCCGGAGCCGGGCACGGTGATGATGACCGGAGGCTCGCCGAGCTTGCGGCGGAGGGTCATGACCGTGACGCGGACGACGTTGGTGAACGGGTCGGTGTTCTCGTCCCAGGCCTTCTCCAGCAGCTGCTCGGCGGAGACGACGGCGCCCTCGCTGCGCATCAGCACCTCCAGCACGGCGAACTCCTTGGGGGCCAGCTGGACCTCCCGGCCGTCGCGGAAGACCTCGCGGCGGTTGGGGTCCAGCCTGATGCCGGCCCGCTCCAGGACGGGCGGCAGCGCGGTGGTCGTCCGCCGTCCGAGCGCCCGGACGCGGGCGGTCAGCTCGCTGAACGCGAACGGCTTGGGCAGGTAGTCGTCGGCGCCCAGCTCCAGGCCCTCGACGCGGTCGCTGACGTCGCCGGAGGCGGTGAGCATCAGGACGCGGGTCGCCATGCCCAGCTCGACGATCCTGCGGCAGACGTCGTCCCCGTGGACGAGGGGCAGGTCGCGGTCGAGGACGACGACGTCGTAGTCGTTGACGCCGACGCGCTCCAGGGCCGCGGCCCCGTCGTACACGACGTCGACGGCCATGGCCTCCCGGCGCAGTCCGGTGGCCACCGCATCGGCGAGCAGCTGCTCGTCCTCGACGACGAGTACGCGCACGGCGCTGATCCTTCCTCCGAGCCCGGAAGCGGGCAGATCCTGGACAGCGGCGGGGGTGCCGCTGTCCTGGCCATCCTGCCCCTTACGCGCGTAAACCGGCTGTAAGGCGACCGGACGGCCGACTGTGCGGGAGGGTGCGCGACCGGACATGTTCGCGAGACTCCCCGGCCCTTGAGGTTTCCCTGAGGTCGCGTCTGGGGAGGACGACTGCACACCCGAGATCACGCCGTGTATGTGGCACGGCCACGAGCCGCTCTGTCCCCCAGAGGCGCTGTGCGTGGTCCGGACCCCACCCTCGGCACACCCCCGTGCCACCACCGACCCATGACGAGGGGGCGCATCATGGACGCTTTCACCGCAGGACTGCTGCAGCGCATAAGGGCGACGGAAACCGACCTGACGCGGGCGCGGGAGACCGGAGACGACTTCCTGGCCGACGTCGAGCAGGCGGAGCTGGACGACCTCCGGCGCCTCGCGGCGGAGCACGGCGTGGAGGTCTCCTCCATCTCCCCGGTCTCCGTCTGACGGACCGCCCTCGAAGGCCCCGGCGTCCCTCGGGACTCCGGGGCCTTCGCATGCCCACGGGCCTCTCCGGCGACCGCCCGCAAGGGCCGTGGGGCCCTGGCCTAGGTGTATTGCCCTGTGAGGTTGGGGACGCGGCTGGCGGGTGGTTTGCCTGCGAGCGCGGTGTGTCCGCGGTGGTGATTGTAGGTATGCAGCCAGTCGGGGAAGGCATCGCGTCGTTCCTGCTCTGAGCGGTAGGGGCGGGCGTAGGCCCATTCGTCGAGCAGGGTGCGGTTGAAGCGTTCGACCTTGCCGTTGGTCTGGGGCCGGTAGGGCCGGGTTCGCTTGTGGGTGATCCCGGCCGCCGCCAGCGCGTCGCGCCAGGCGTGGGATCTGTAGCACGAGCCGTTGTCGGTCAGGACCCGCTGCACCGTGATCCCGCATGAGGCGAAGTAGGCGTGGGCCCGCTGCCAGAAGGTGGTGGCGGTCTCCCTCTTCTCGTCGGCCAGGATCTCGCTGTAGGCGAGACGGGAGTGGTCGTCGACGGCGGTGTGGATGTAGCTGTAGCCGACGCCGGACTTCGTCTTGCGGCCGGCTTGGCGGCCGAGGGTCTTGTGGCCGCCGCCGTCGGGGATGTTGCCGAGTTTCTTGATGTCGACGTGCACGAGTTCGCCGGGCCGGTCGCGTTCGTAGCGTCGTATGACACGGCCGGTGGCCCGGTCCAGGGAGGTCAGGCGGGCCAGCCCGAAGCGGGTCAGCACGCGGTGGACCGTGGAGGGCACCAGGTCCAGGAGGTGGGCGATGCGGGCCGGCCCCCACCGGCGGATGAGGCGGACCTTGATGATCCGGCGTTCGGTGCGGGTCGGGGTCCGGCGCGGGCTTGCGTGCGGACGGGAGGAACGGTCGCCCATCCCGGCCTCGCCCATGGCCCGGTAGCGGGCAGCCCATCGATGGGCGGTGGTGGGTGAGACCTGGAAACGTTCGGCGGCCCGCCGAAGCGGCCAGCCGTCCTTGACCACGCAGCGGGCCAGGCGCAGCCGTCCGGTCTCGGTCAGGGGTGCATTACGGTGGGGCACGAGGGCCTTTCTGGTCGCCGGTGCAGATGTCGCAATCCACACCAGGCCAGAAGGCCCTCACCCATTTCAAGATCCCTCAGCCGAGACCTGCATCACCCGTCCACAACCTCCCGGGACAGAACACCTAGGCCCTTGCGGCCCTGGCGCGGGAGCCGGGTCCGGCCCCGGGCGCCCGCCGGGGCCGATCGCCCGCCAACGGTCCGCGCGGGACCGAAGGTCCCGAAGACGGGACCTACGGTCAGGGCGCGGCGGACCGCACGGCCCGGGAGCGCGGGCCGCAGGGCTCTCGCGCCGCCGGGCGGGGCTCTGGTACGGCCTGTACGGCCTCCCGTGGCGGCGACTCCTGAGCGGCGGACGGTGCCGCCCGCGCCGCCGCCCCTGGCAGGGTGGTGCGGCGCGCGCCTCCGTGACCCCGTGAGGGCCGTGAGGCGCCATCCACCGCCCGCGCGGGTGAACGGCGGACCCCGTCAGTCGTGCCAGGCCCCGAAGTCCTCCAGGAGGGCCTGGAGCGGTTCGAACACGCCGGGCGGGGCGGCCACGGTCAGGGCGTCGTCCTCCCGCCCGCCGGGACGGCCGCCGGTCAGGGCGCCCGCCTCGCGCGCGATGAGCGCCCCGGCCGCCCGGTCCCAGGGGCGCAGGCCCCGCTCGTAGTAGCCGTCCAGCCGGCCGGCGGCCACGTCGGCCAGGTCGACGGCGGCCGACCCGCTCCGGCGTACGTCCCGCACCAGCGGCAGCAGCCGGTGGGCCACCTCGGCCTGGTGGGCGCGGACGGTGGTGACGTAGTTGAACCCGGTCGCGATGAGCGCCCGGTCCAGCTGCGGGGCCGGGCGGCAGCGCAGCCGCCGCTCCCCCAGCCAGGCCCCCCGCCCCCGTACGGCCTGGAACGTCTCGCCGCGCAGGGGGACCTCCACGACGCCGACGAGCGCCTCGCCGTCCCGCTCGGCGGCGATGGACACCGCCCAGGTCGGCAGGCCGTACAGGTAGTTCACCGTGCCGTCCAGGGGGTCGACCACCCAGCGGATGCCGCTGGTGCCCTCGGAGGCGCCGCCCTCCTCGCCGAGCAGGCCGTCGTGGGGCCGGTGCTCCGCCAGGTGGTCGGTGATCAGCTTCTCGGCGGCGATGTCCATCTCGGTGACCACGTCGATGGGGCTCGACTTGGTCGCGGCGACGCCCAGGTCCACCGGGCGGCCGTCGCGCAGCAGGGCGCCGGCGCGCCGGGCGGCCTCCAGGGCGACGGAGAGCAGTTCCTCCAGCGGCGGCTCGCCCGCAGGGCCCGGGGTGGGCGGCGGCTGATCGGTCACGGGGCCTCCTCAGGCGTACGGGCTGTCGGCGCCGGCCGCGGCGGGCCGCTCGGCACGGGCGGGGCAGCAGCCGACGGGGCACACGTCGTGCGAGGGCCCCAGCGCGCCGAGGGCGCACCGCTCGACGGAGGCGCCGCGCTCGGTGGCGGCCCGCTCCAGGAGCAGGTCGCGGATGGCCGCGGCGAAGCGCGGGTCGGCGCCGACGGTGGCCGAGCGGCGCACGGGCAGGCCCAGCTCGGCGGCCTTCGCGGCGGCCTCCGTGTCGAGGTCGTACAGGACCTCCATGTGGTCCGAGACGAACCCGATGGGCACCATCACGGCGGCCGGGGCGCCCTCCTCGTGGAGCGCCTCCAGGTGGTCGCAGATGTCGGGCTCCAGCCACGGGATGTGCGGGGCGCCGCTGCGGGACTGGTAGACGAGGCGCCAGGGGTGGTCGACTCCGGTGCGCTCCCGCACGGCGCCGGCGACCAGGCGGGCGACGTCGAGATGCTGCGCCACGTACGCCCCGCCGTCGCCGTGGGCCTCCACCGGGCCCGAGGTGTCGGCGGCGGAGTCGGGGATGGAGTGGGTGGTGAAGGCGAGGTGGGCGCCGTCGCGGACCCGCTCGTCCAGCTCGCCGAGGGAGCGCAGGACGCCCTCCACCACGGGCTCGACGAAGCCGGGGTGGTTGAAGTAGTGCCGCAGCTTGTCGACCTTCGGCAGGGGCAGCCCCTCCGCCTCCAGCGCGGCGAGCGCGTCGGCCAGGTTCTCCCGGTACTGGCGGCAGCCGGAGTAGGAGGCGTACGCGCTGGTGGCGAGGACGGCGATGCGGCGCCGCCCGTCGCGGACCATCTCGCGCAGCGTGTCCGTGAGGTACGGCGCCCAGTTGCGGTTGCCCCAGTAGACCGGCAGGTCGAGACCGGCCGCCGCGAAGTCCTCGCGGAGCGCGGCGAGCAGCTCCCGGCACTGGTCGTTGATGGGGCTGACGCCGCCGAACAGGAAGTAGTGCTGCCCGACCTCCTTGAGGCGCTCCTTGGGGATGCCCCGGCCCCGCGTCACGTTCTCCAGGAACGGGACCACCTCGTCGGGGCCCTCGGGACCGCCGAAGGAGAGCAGCAGCAACGCGTCGTACGGAGAGGGGTCGGGCTGGTCGGACACACGCTGATCGGACATGGCTCCGATCCTGCCACCCGGCGCTGACAGCGGAAAACCGGTGGTGCGCGTCCCGCCGCCTGCCCGTAATCTGTGAAGGCTGCCCATGCGCCTTACCCCGCCGGCCGTCCCCGCCGGCCGCGCCACCCGCCACGCCCCCGCCCCGGAGTGCCCCTTGCCCAGTCCCTACCGTGCGATCTTCGCCGCCCCCGGCACCCTGGGGTTCTCCGCCGCCGGCCTCATCGGCCGGATGCCCCTGGCCATGATGGGCGTGGGCGTACTGACCATGATCACCGAGCTGACGGGCCGGTACGGGCTCGCCGGGCTGCTGACCGGCACGCTGGCGCTGTCCGCCGCCCTGCTGGGCCCTCAGGTGTCGCGGCTGGTCGACCGGTACGGGCAGCGCCGCGTGCTGCGCCCGGCGGCGCTGGTGTCGGCGGCCGCCGCGGGCGCGCTGGTGCTGTGCGCGCAGGCGGGGCTGCCGGACTGGACGCTGTTCGTGAGCGCGGCGGCCGCGGGGTGCGTGCCGAGCCTCGGGGCGATGACGCGCGCGCGGTGGGCGGAGATCCTCCGGGGCCGGCCGCACGACCTGCACACGGCGTACTCGCTGGAGTCCATCGTCGACGAGCTGTGCTTCATCATGGGCCCGCCGATATCGATCGGGCTGTCGACGGTCTGGTTCCCCGCGGCGGGCCCGGTGCTGGCGGGGGCGTTCCTGCTGGCGGGCGTGTGGTGGCTGACCGCGCAGCGGGCGACGGAGCCCGCCCCGCACCCGGTGGAGCGGCACGGGGCGGCGCGGACGAGCGCGCTGCGCTCGCCGGGCCTGCAGGTGCTGGTGGTGGCGTTCGTCGCGACGGGCGCGATCTTCGGCGCGGTGGACGTGGTGACCGTGGCGTTCGCGGAGGAGCGGGGCCACAAGACGGCGTCGAGCCTGGTGCTGGCCGTCTACGCGGGCGGTTCGTGCCTGGCCGGGGCGGTGTTCGGGATGCTGCGGCTGAAGGGCGCTCCCGCGCGGCGCTGGGTCGTGGGCGTGCTGGCGATGGCCGTGAGTATGATCCCCCTCCAACTGGCCGGGAACCTCACGTTGCTGGCCGTGGCGCTCTTCGTCGCGGGCCTCGCCATCGCACCGACGATGGTGACCACCATGGCCCTGGTGGAGGAGCACGTACCGCGCGGCAAGCTGACCGAGGGCATGACCTGGACCGGGACCGGGCTCGCGGTGGGTGTGGCGCTCGGCACGTCGGTCTCCGGTTGGGTGGTCGCCGTGCACGGGGCCCGCGCGGGGTACGTGGTGCCCGGCGTGGCCGGGGTGCTCGCGGCTCTGGTGGCGTTCCTGGGGTACCGCCGGCTGACCAGGCCGGTGCCGAGGCGGGAGGGGCAGCGTGCGCAGCAGGACCCTGAGCAGTCTGAGGAGCTGGAGCGGCCGGAGGGGCTGGAGCGGCCGGAGCGGTACGACGGGCCTGAACGGTCCGGGGCGTCCGGGCGGGGCGAGCGGCCGGAGCGGAGCGGCCACCTGGCGTAACTGGGCGGGGAACGTCTCCGTCCGCCCCGCGCGGGAGGCCTTCCCGGCGTCCGTGGAGGAGCTGGCGGAGGCGGTCCGCGGCGCGGCGGACGACGGCCTGCGGGTGAAGACGGTGGGGACGGGCCACTCGTTCACGTCGATCGCCGCGACCGACGGGCTGCTGATCCGCCCCGACCTGCTGACGGGCATCCGCCGGATCGACCGTACGGCGATGACCGTGACCGTGGAGTCGGGGACCCCGCTCAAGCGGCTGAACGCGGCGCTGGCGCGCGAGGGCCTGTCGCTCGCCAACATGGGCGACATCATGGAGCAGACGGTCGCGGGCGCGATCAGCACCGGGACGCACGGGACGGGCCGCGACTCGGCGTCGGTCGCCGCGCAGGTCCGGGAGCTGGAGCTGGTGACGGCGGACGGCCGGGTGACGACCTGCTCCGAGAAGGAGAACCCGGACGTCTTCGCGGCGGCCCGGATCGGTCTGGGCGCGCTGGGCGTGGTCTCGGCGGTGACCTTCGCGGTGGAGCCGATGTTCCTGCTGACCGCGCGCGAGGAGCCGATGGGCTTCGACCGGGTGACGGCCGAGTTCGACGAGCTGTACGCGGAGAACGAGCACTTCGAGTTCTACTGGTTCCCGCACACCGGCAACTGCAGCACCAAGCGCAACAACCGCAGCCAGGGCCCCGTGGATCCGCCGGGGGCGGTGAGCGGCTGGTTCGAGGACGAGTTCCTGTCCAACGGCGTCTTCCAGGTGGCCAACTCGGTCGGCCGGGCGCTGCCCGCCGCCGTCCCGGCGATCGCGCGGCTCTCCAGTCGGGCGCTGTCGCCGCGCACGTACACGGACATCCCGTACAAGGTCTTCACCAGTCCGCGGCGGGTGCGGTTCATGGAGATGGAGTACGCCGTCCCGAGGGAGGCGGCGGTGGCGGCGCTGCGCGAGCTGAGGGCGATGGTGGACCGGTCACCGCTGCGGGTGAGCTTCCCGGTGGAGGTGCGGACGGCCCCGGCGGACGACATCACGCTGTCCACGGCGTCGGGCCGGGACACCGCGTACATCGCGGTCCACATGTACCGCGGCACCCCCTATCGGGCGTACTTCACCGCCACGGAGCGGATCATGACCGCGCACGCGGGCCGGCCGCACTGGGGGAAGGTGCACACGCGCGACGCGGCGTACCTCGCCCAGGTGTATCCCCGGTTCGGCGAGTTCACGGCGCTGCGCGACCGGCTGGACCCCGACCGGGTCTTCGCCAACCCGTACCTGCGGCGGGTGCTGGGCGACTGACGCGGAACCGGCCCGTTCGCCGGGCCGGTTCCGGCGCGCGGCCGATACCGGGGCCGGTTCCCGCGCCGGGGCCGGTCCGCGACGCCGGCGCTGGTGCGGATCACGGGCGGTGCCGGCGCCGGGAGGGGCCGCGACTCGTACCGGTTCCAGCCGTTTTCTCCCGCGGCCGCCCCCGCGGCGCGCGCCCTGCCGGAGCGTCAACCGCCGGGCACCGCACGAAGTCCGACGGCGCGCCGGTGCACCGACATGGCCCGAATGGAGTACTGTGACGAACCCTGGGCACCGGTCCCTTACGGGTGCCCGGGATCAACGGGAGGGGCCGGAAATGGCACTCGATCCGGCGGTGCCGCCATACCGCACGGGGGCCTGCGACGGAGCGTGATCGACGGTCACGTCGAGTCGTGGAATAGGTTACCGTGCCATGACGGCGCTCCAGGGCCCATGCCCGACACGCCGGTCAACACGGCAAGGTTGTGGCAGGCTGCACCCGGGCAGGCCACACTCGACTAGCGGAAGCAGCGACGCACGTGACGTCGGCAGGCACCACCCGGGAGGTCCCCATGCCCGAACTGCGTGTCGTGGCCGTCTCCAACGACGGCACACGACTGGTGCTGAAGGCTGCGGACAACACGGAGTACACCCTTCCGATCGACGAGCGGCTGCGCGCCGCCGTCCGCAACGACCGCCCCCGGCTCGGCCAGATCGAGATCGAGGTGGAGAGCCACCTCCGGCCGCGCGACATCCAGGCACGCATACGGGCCGGTGCCTCCGCCGAGGAGGTCGCCCAGCTCGCGGGCATCCCCGTCGAGCGCGTCCGCCGCTTCGAGGGACCCGTGCTCGCGGAGCGCGCCTTCATGGCGGAGCGGGCCCGGAAGACCCCCGTCCGCAGGCCCGGCGAGAACGCCGGCCCGCAGCTCGGCGAGGCCGTGCAGGAGCGTCTGCTGCTGCGCGGCGCCGAGAAGGACACGGTGGCGTGGGACTCGTGGCGGCGCGACGACGGCACCTGGGAGGTGCTGCTCGTCTACCGGGTCGCCGGCGAGGTGCACACGGCGAGCTGGACGTACGACCCGCCGCGCCGCCTGGTGCAGGCCGTGGACGCGGAGGCCCGCGCGCTGATCGGCGAGACCGACGACGCGGTGGCCGTGCCGGAGCCGAGCTTCCCGTTCGTCCCGCGCATCGCGCGGCTGCCGCGCGAGCGCACCGCGGACCGCGCCGCGCCGCCCCCGCCGAGCGCCGAGCCCGCGGAGGAGTCCGAGCGGGACTCGCTGACCAGCCTCCTGGAGGCCGTGCCGAACTTCCGGGGCGACATGGTCGTCCCCGACCGGGCGACCGGGACGGACGGCGCCTCGGCGGCGGCCGAGCCCGACGGCGAGCCGGACGCGGAGGAGCCCCCGGCCCCCGCCGCCTCGGCCGGCGCCGGGTCGGCGTACGCGGACGTGCTGATGCCCCGCTCGGTGAGCGGGCACCGGGACCGGCTGGTCGGCACGACGGACCGCCAGGCGGAGGCCGACGGCGTCCGTCCGGGGCGCCGGGCGGCGGTCCCCAGCTGGGACGAGATCGTCTTCGGCACGCGACGCAAGAAGCAGCAGGAGTAGCCGAGGCCGGGCCGGGAGGAGGGGCCGGGCCCCTTCACGGCTCGTTCCCGGCTGTCGGCTGTCGGCTGTCGGCTGTCGGCTGTCGGCTGTCGGCTGTCGGCTGTCGGCTGTCGGCTGTCGGCGTGATTCTGACCGGGCGCCCGCATCAGACCGGGCGCCTCTCCGCCGCGAGGACGCTCACGCCGGGACGGGCGGCGGCGGGGACACGCGCTGCCGCCTCCGCCTCGCCCGCGCCCGAGCAGCCGCCCAGGGAGGTCGGCCGCCGGGTCAGCCCCGGTCGGGGCCCGTGGCCACGGGGCGGGACGGGTCCAGCGTCCACTCCGACCACGAGCCCGCGTACAGCGCCGCCCGTACGCCCGCCGCCTCCAGCGCCAGCACCTCGTGGGCCGCCGACACGCCCGAACCGCAGTAGACCCCCACCTGCGGGGCGTCCCAGACCCCCAGCTCCTTGAACCGCGCCGCCAGCGCCTCCGGCGCCAGGAACCGGCCGTCCTCCGTCACGTTCCCCGCCGTCGGCGCCGACACCGCGCCCGGGATGTGCCCGGCCACCGCGTCGATCGGCTCCACCTCGCCCCGGTACCGCTCCCCCGCCCGCGCGTCCAGCAGCAGCCCGTCGCGGGCCAGCGCCGCCGCCCCGTCCGCGTCCAGCAGCGGCATCCCGCCCGGTACGGGGGCGAAGTCGCCCGGCACCGGCTCCACCACCGCCGTCGACAGCGCGCCCCGCCACGCCGCCAGCCCGCCGTCCAGCACCCGCACCTCCCGGTGCCCCGCCCAGCGCAGCAGCCACCACGCCCGCGCCGACGCCCAGCCCTGACCGCCGTCGTACACGACGACCCGCGACCCGGACGACACGCCGGCCGCGCGCATCGCCGCGCCGAACACGCCGAGGTCCGGCAGCGGGTGGCGGCCCCCGTCCCCGGGCGGCCCGGCCAGCTCCGTGTCGAGGTCCACGTACACGGCGCCGGGGATGTGCCCCGCCTCGTACGCGGGACGCCCGGGCGGGCCGCCCATCTCGTAGCGGACGTCCAGCAGGACGGGTGCCGCCCGGCCGGCCGCCGGGGCGGCGAGCTCGGCGGCGAGCTCCTCGGCGGAGACCAGGGGGTGCGAGTCGGTGCTTGTGCTGCGGTTCATACGTGCCATCCTCGCGCAGACACCGGCCCTGCCGGGAGGACTCACGGCGAAATGCCGGGATGGGACGCGGAATTTTCGGGCATCCTCCTGCGGGATCGCGCCAATCCACGGCGCGGCCGGGGCGTACCGCCCGAGCTGCGGTGCCAGCATCTGACGAGGCGTGGGGCCGCGGCGCCGACGCGGGTCCGCGCCCGGTCCCCCGCACGGCCACGACGATGGTCCGAGGAGAATGTGACGATGACCGAGGCGACCCGGCGCGAGCCGGGTTCACCCTGCTGGGTGAGCTTGATGGTGCACGGCCTTGACGCGACGCGCGAGTTCTACGGGGAGCTGTTCGGCTGGGAGTTCGCGCCCGGCCCGCCGCGGCTCGGCCCGTACGCGCGCGCCCTGCTCGACGGCCGGGAGGTCGCGGGGATCGGCCTGCTGCCCGCCGACCGCGGCCTGCCGGGCTCCTGGACGGTGTACCTGGCCTCCGACGACGCCGACGGCACGGCCGAGTCGGTCCGCTGCGCGGGCGGGACGGTCGCCGTGGGCCCGCTCGACGCGGGCGCCGCCGGGCGGCTGGTGATCTGCTCCGACCCGTCGGGCGCGGTCTTCGGGGTGTGGCAGGCCGCCGCCTTCGCCGGGACCTCGGCGGCGGGCGGGCCGGGCACACCCGTCTGGTACGAGCTGCTCACGTACGAGGCCGAGCCGGCCGTGAAGTTCTACCGGACGCTCTTCGGCTACGAGCCGGAGCCGGACGCCTCGGACGGTCCGGACCATGTCGTGCTGACGGCGGCGGGGCGGCCCGCCCTGTCGGTGCGCGGCCTCGGCAGGGACCTGCCGCGCGACCGGGGGGCGCACTGGACGACGTGGTTCGAGGTGGCCGACCCGGACGCGGCCGCGCGCCGCGCGGCGGAACTGGGCGGGCGCGTGCTGGACACGCCCCGCGACGGTGCGGGGGGACGGCGGGCGACGCTGGCCGACCCGGAGGGGGCCGTCTTCACGGTCGTGCGGTCGAGCGGGCGCTGAGCGGCGGCCCGCCGGGCGCTGCGGTCGCCGGCGGTGGCCGCCGGGTCGGGCGGGGCACGCGGGGCCGGGGCGTGCGGGGCCGGGGCGTGCGGGGTGCGGCGGGCGGCCGGGGCGCGGTGGCCGCGGGCGGGCCCCGGGCGCCGGGGGCGCGGTGCCCGCAGGGCTCGATGCCCGAGGGTGCGTGCCCGGAGGATGCGTCCCCCGAGAGCGCGGTCCCCTGGGACGCGTTGCCCGGAGGGCGCGGTCCCCCGGGGCGCGATGCCCGGAGGGCGCGGTCCGCCGGGGCGCGATGCCCGGAGGGCGCGGTCGCCCGAGGATGCGGTGTCCGCGGACGCGATGCCCGGGGGCGCGGTCCCTCGGGGGCGCGGTGCCCGGCGGACCGGGCGCGGCAGGCGGGTGCGGGCGCGGTGGACGCCGCACGGGTGTGCCGGGCCGGGTGGTTACCGGGTGGCCGGGGCGGTGTGCGCCGTGGAGGCCGGGGCGGCCCCGGACCCGGCAGGACGGGTGCGGACGGGAGCCGGCGGCTCGGGCGGCTCCACGGGCAGGACGTCCGGGGACAGGGCGGCCGCGCGGGCGGTGGCGGCCGTCATCCTCCGCCGGTGGTGGCGCCTGCACAGCACCTCGTACCCCACCTCGCTGCCCGCGTTGACGTCCCCGACGACGACCTGGGCGCCTTCGACCACCATCACACCGCCGACCGTGCGGGCGTTGTGCGTGGCTCGCGCGCCGCACCAGCACAGCGCCTCGACCTGGAGGACCTCCACCCGGTCCGCCAGCTCCACCAGCCGCTGGGACCCCGGGAACAGCTTGGAGCGGAAGTCGGTCGTGATGCCGAAGGCGAACACGTCCAGCTCCAGGTCGTCCACCACCCGCGCGAGCTGGTCGATCTGCTCGGGGGCGAGGAACTGCGCCTCGTCCGCGATCACGTAGTCGCAGCGGCCGCCGCGCGACAGGTGGTCGACCAGGTACGCGTAGAAGTCGAACTCCGCGGCCGCCTCGACCGCCTCCGTCACCAGCCCGAGGCGGGAGGACAGCTTGCCCGCGCCGGCCCGGTCGTTGCGGGTGAAGATCATGCCCTGGAGGCCGCGCGCCGACCGGTTGTGCTCGATCTGCAGAGCGAGGGTGCTCTTTCCGCAGTCCATGGTTCCGGAGAAGAACACCAGCTCGGGCATGGGGAAGTGAGGGCCTTTCGGGTCTGCGGGGCACGGGCCGCGGAGGTGGTGCGTACGGGGCCTGACGGCGCGGGCGGGGCTTCGGGACGGGCGAGGGGCAGGCGTGCTACGTGCGGACTTCCAGCAGCGGGACGAGCTGCTCGGCGGCCGTCATGGAGCCGTGCATCCCGGCCATCGCCGACTCGTGCGGCTCGGCGAGGGACGCGGTCAGGGCCACGTCGTCGTGCGCGGCGGCCACCACGTCGCCGATCCGGCCGTACACGCGCTCGTCGATGTGCGGCCCGAACCAGCCGGCCGCCACGGCCTCCTCGCGGCCCGCGACCCAGAAGCGGTCGCCCAGCACCTCGCGCCAGACGGCCAGCACGTCGGCCTCGGCGCCCGGTACGGCGTACACGTGGCGGGCCCGGCCCTCGCCGCCCAGCAGGGCGACACCGGCGCGCAGCTCCCAGTCCTCGTCGAAGTCGATGCGCGACTCCTCGTCGAACGGGATGTCGACCATGCCGTGGTCGGCCGTCACGTACAGCGCGGAACGCGCCGGAAGCTGCTCGGCGAGGCGCTGGACCAGCTGGTCGGCGTGCATGAGCTGGCCGCGCCAGGCGTCGGAGTCCACGCCGAAGCGGTGGCCCGCCCCGTCGACCTCGCTGTAGTACGTGTAGACCAGGGCGCGGTCGGCTTCGGCGAGCCGGCGGGCGGCGAGGTCCATGCGCTCCTCGCCGGAGAGCCGCCCGTGGAACGTGCCGCCGCTGAGCGCGACCTTGGTGAGCGGCGTGTCCTGGAACGCCGGGGACGACACCTGCGCCGTGTGGACGCCCGCCGCGTCGGCCAGCTCGAAGACCGTGGGGTACGGCTGCCACACGTGCGGCGGTGTCCAGGGGCGCCAGCGGAGCTGGTTCATCAGCTGGCCGGTGTCCGGGTCGCGGACGGTGTAGCCGGTCAGGCCGTGCTCGCCGGGCGGCCGGCCCGTGCCGACCGAGGCGAGGGAGGTCGCCGTGGTGGCGGGGAAGCCGGACGTGAGGGGCCGGCCCGTGCCGCCGCGCGAGGTGCCGAGGAGCGAGGCGAGGAACGGGGCCTCCGCCGGGTGCGCCCGGACCTGCTCCCAGCCGAGGCCGTCGATGAGGAAGACGCAGATCCGGTCGGCCGGGGCCAGCTCGGAGATCAGCGGCTCGAAACCCGGCACGCCGAGGCCGGCGGCGAGCGTCGGCAGCAGGTCGGCGAGGGAGCCCGAGCCGTAGGCGGGGACGGGAGCCGTGTCGAGGGACAGCGGCTCGGGCTCGTCGGGCCAGGCGGCGGCCGTGGTCGTCGGCTGGGCCATCAGCGGGTGGCCGCGGTGGCCTCGGAGAGGGCCTGGGCGAAGTGGAGGGCCTGGCGGACCGTCTCGGGGCCGTCGCCGGCCTCGCTGACGCGCAGGCTCAGATCGTCGGCGGTGGAGTTGCCCGTGTAGCCGTGGTCGGCGTCGCAGTTCGGGTCGCCGCAGGCGGCGGGCTCCAGGTCGATGCGGGAGACCGCGCCCCAGCCGACCGTGAGGACGATCTCGCGCGGGAGCGTGCCGGGCTGGTACGACTCCGGGTTCGCGACGACGCGGCTGACGACGACCGACGAGATCCGGCCGAGCTTCACGGACTCGGTGGACGTGGTCGCGTAGGGCGTCGGGGAGGTCGTGTCGGCGTTCTGCTCGTCGGTGTGGCTGACGATGAAGCGCGTGGCGGTGAGGACGAGGACCGTCACGTGCCGCCGGACCTCGTTGGCGTCGAAGGTGGTCTCCTGGTGGACGAGGTACGACGCGATCGGCTCCCCGCCTACGGCGGCCTCCACCGCCTCGGCCACGAGGGCCGGGTAGTAGCCGCTGCGCTCGATCGCCGCGCGCAGCCCCTGGGTCGTCGTACCGGTCTTCGCCATGGACTCCATCCTACGGGGCGCCCGGAGCCCCGGTGACGGCTGTGGAAACCGGGGCCGGCCGGCGCCCCGGCGCCCGAGCGGGCCTGGCGGCGGCCCGCGGGGCGGGCGGGGCCCGCACCGGCTCGTGTCAGTAGCTGGGGAGGCGGCGGGGGCCCAGGTCGGTGCGGGCCGCCGGCGGGGCGAGCCGTACGGTCGCGTCGAGGACCGCGAGGCCGCGCGGGGCGACGACGACCGGTTCCAGCGCGACGGCGACCACCTCCGGGTGGTCGTCGACCAGGCGTGACACCCGCAGCAGCAGTTCCTCCAGGGCCGCGGTGTCGACCGGGGCCGAGCCCCGCCAGCCGAACAGCAGGGGCGCCGTCCGGATGGCGCGGATCTGCTCGGCCACGTCGCGGTCGGTGGCCGGAACGAGACGGTGCGCCGTGTCGCCGAGCAGTTCGGACGGGGCGCCCGCGAGGCCGAAGGACAGCACGGCGCCGACCGCCGGGTCGAGCGCCGCCCGGACGACGGTGTCCACGCCGCGCGGCACCATCGCCTGGACGACCGGCCGCAGCTCGGCGGGGCGGCCCAGCGCCTCGGTGAGCTCGGCGTACGCGGTGCGCAGCTGCTGCTCGGTGGCGAGGTCGAGCCGGACGCCGCCGAGGTCGGGGCGGTGGCGCAGGTGCGGCGCGGTGGTCTTGAGGGCGACCGGGTAGCCGAGCCGCGCGGCGGCGCGCACGGCCGCGTCGGGGTCGGGGGCGGGGAGGACGGGGTGTACGGCGATGCCGTAGCGGGCCAGCAGCTCGCGCGCGTCGTCCGGGGCGAGGGTGATCCCCCGCTCGGGCACCGCCACGGGACGGCCGGATCGGTCGGGACGGCCGGTTCCGCCGGGGCCGTCGGGGCGGCCGGATCGGTCGGGGCCGTCGGGGCGGCCGGATCGGTCGGGGCCGTCGGCTCGTGCGGGTCCCTCGGCTCCCGCGGGGCGGCGGCCGGACGCCTCGGGGCGGGCGGGGCTGTCCGGGGCCTCGGGGGCGGCCGTGCCGAGGAGGCGTCCGATCAGGGTGGCCGCGCCGGGCTCGTCGATGCCCTCGTACTCCGGTACGCGGCCGGGTTCGGCGGCCTCGCGGCGCCACTCGGCGTACCGGACGGCCTCGGCAAGGGCCCGGACGGCCCGCTCGGCGGCGGGGTAGGCCGGGATGTGGCCGCCATCGGGCGCGCGGACCCCCGTGGCGGGGGCCGGGGCGGCGGGGGGCGCGGGCGTGCCCGGGGGCGCGTCCGCGGTGGCGGGGGGCGCGTACGCGGTGGTGGCGGGCGCGTCCGCGCCGGAGGCCCCGCCCGTGGTCGCGGAGGCTGCGGGGGCTGCTCCGATGGGGCGGGCGCCGCTCGGCTCGTACGCGGGCTCGGCCGCTGCCGCCGGGCCGGGGCCCTGCGGGCCCGAGGCCGCAGCGTCCGGGCCCCCGGGCCGGTCCGGTGTGCTCGGGGGCCTGCGGCCGGGGGCCGTGCTGGTGGCGGCGGCCAGCGCGTCCGCGAGGGCGCCCAGTTCGACGTGGACCACCACCACCGGCTTCGCCGGGGAGGCGGTGCAGGCCTCGCGCAGGGCCGCGGCGAGCACCCCGCCCTCGCCGCCCGGCTCCACCGCGCCCTGCGGACCCACGGACGGGATCGCCGTGACGACCACCGCGTCGCACCCGTCGTCCCGCAGGGCCTCGGCGAGCGCGGCGCGGAAGTCCTCGGGCGTCGCGGCCGTGGTCAGGTCGCGGGGCGGCAGCGGCCGCAGCCCCTCGGTGAGGCAGGCGTCGTAGGTGAGGAGGCCGAGCGACTCGGAGTTGCCGAGGATCGCGACGCGCGGCCCCCGCGGCAGGGGCTGGCCGGCGAGCAGCAGGCCCACGTCGACCAGTTCGGTGACCGTGTCCACGCGGATGACGCCGGCCTGCCGGAGCAGCGCCGAGACCGTGGCGTGCGGGATGCGGGTGACGGGCACCGCGTGGCCGGGGGGCGCGCTGCCGCTGTGCTTGGCGCCCTTGACGACGACGACCGGCTTGACGGCGGCCGTGCGGCGGGCCAGCCGGGTGAACTTGCGGGGGTTGCCGATGGACTCCAGGTACAGCAGGACCACGTCCGTGGCGGGGTCCTCGTACCAGTACTGGAGGATGTCGTTGCCGGAGACGTCGGCCCGGTTGCCCGCCGAGACGAACGACGACACGCCCGCACCGCGCCGGTGCAGCCCCGACAGCAGGGCGATGCCGATGGCGCCGGACTGGGTGAACAGGCCGATGCGCCCGGCGGCCGGCAGTTGCGGGGCGAGGGAGGCGTCGAGCCGTACGCCCTCCGCGGTGTTGATCACGCCGAAGGCGTTGGGGCCGATGACGCGCATCCCGTACGAGCGGGCCTGCCGCACCAGGGCACGCTGGCGCTCCCGCCCCTCGGGGCCGCTCTCCGCGTACCCGGCCGACAGGACGACGAGGCCGCGCACGCCGTGCTCGCCGCAGTCCGCGACGGCGTCCGGGACGTGCTCGGCGGGCACGGCGATGACGGCCAGGTCGACGGGCTCGCCGCGGCGTCCCGCCCCACCAGGACCGGTGGGACCGGTGGGGCCGGTGGGGCCGGTGGGGCCGACGTGGTCGGCGGGGCCACGGGGACGGTCGGGGCGGTCGGAGGCGGGACGGCCGGGCGCGGCGGGCTGGGCGCCGATCTCCCCGACCGACCGGTACGCGGGTACGCCGTCCAGGGTGGCCGTGCCCTCCGGGAGGGCCCGGTTCACGGCGTAGACCCGGCCGGTGAACCCGGAGCCGACGAGGTTGCGCAGGACCGTGCGGCCGACCCCGCCCGGAGCGCGGCCCGCGCCGACGACGGCGACGGAGGCCGGGGCCAGGAGCCGCTGCACGGACCGCGCCTCGGCGCGCTGCTCGCGGGCGCGCTGCACCGCCAGGGAGCGGTCGGTGGGCTCCAGGTCGAGGTGGAGGCGGACCGCGCCGTCCTCGAAGCGGCGCTTCTGGGTGTACCCGGCGTCCGTGAACACCTTGATCATCTTGGTGTTGGCGGGCAGCACCTCCGCCGCGAACCGCCTGATGCCGCGCTCCCGGGCGACGGCGGCGATGTGCTCCAGCAGCGCGGAGGCGACCCCGCGGCCCTGGTGGGCGTCCTGGACGAGGAACGCGACCTCCGCCTCGTCGGCGGGCGCGCTCGCGGGGCGCCCCGCCGCGTCGATCCGGTCGTAGCGGACGGTCGCGATGAACTCGCCTCCGACGGTGGCGGCGAGCCCCACCCGGTCCACGTAGTCGTGGTGGGTGAAATGGCGCACGTCCTTGGCGGAGAGCCGGGGATAGGGAGCGAAGAACCTGTAGTACTTCGACTCGTCCGACACCTGCTCGTAGAAGCTGACCAGACGGCCGGCGTCGTCCGTCGTGATCGGTCTGATCCGCGCGGTGCCGCCGTCGCGCAGCACCACGTCGGCTTCCCAGTGGTCGGGGTAGGCGTGCGCCGAGTGCTCGGACGGGTTCAGCATGGGCCAAGGGTACGGGGCCGTTCCGGCACCGCGCCGGACATGAGAGACTGGTCTAGACAACCGCTAGCACCTGAAGGGCAACACCATGGCTGAGCGCCGCGTCAACGTGGGTTGGGCCGAGGGCCTGCACGCCCGCCCCGCCTCCATCTTCGTCCGTGCCGCCACCGCGTCCGGCGTCCCCGTGACCATCGCCAAGGCCGACGGCACCCCGGTCAACGCCGCGTCGATGCTCGCCGTGCTCGGCCTGGGCGCGCAGGGCGGCGAGGAGATCGTCCTCGCCTCCGAGGCCGAGGGCTCGGACGCGGCGCTGGACCGCCTGGCGAAGCTGGTCGCCGAGGGACTCGAGGAGCTTCCCGAGACCGTCTGACGGCACCGGGTCGCACCGCGGAGCCGCACCACCCGTACGCGGGGGGTGCGGCTCCCTCGCGTAGACGGGCCCTGCCGTCCCGTGGGCGGGCCGCTGCCCTCACCGGGCGGGCGCGCAGCAGCGGCACCGCGCGGGTTTCCGGCGACCCGCGACCGGCGGCCGAATTCGGTGGGCTTCCGCCATCCGCCGGGCGGGAAAGAGATACCGGCCGGGAAAGAGGCGTGGACACGGCCGGCCGGAAATCCGGAGCGAACGGCCGGCGACGACAATTCGATCCGCCCTTTTCTACGGGTCCCGCGTTAATTCCGGGGCGCCGCGGTGTTGACGGCGTGTTGCGGATTCCTCACACCGTCCGCGGCGCGGCGCAGCCGGTGGGAGCCGCGCCACCGCTCGACGTGGCGGGAGGTGAGCGCCCTGGCGCGCTCGGCGTCGCCGCGCGCGACGGCGTCGACGATGGCGCCGTGCTCGGCCCACACCTCGGCGGGCCGGGCCGGCGCGTCCACCGCGTACATCCAGGCCACCTTGTGACGGAGCCGGATGAGCAGCGCGGTGAGGTCGGGGCTGGCGGAAGCCTGGGCGAGCGTCTCGTGGAACCACTCGCCCAGGGACCGCAGGTCCTCGCCCCCGCCTCCGCGGGCCCGCTGCTGCCCGAGCCGTACGAGGCCGCGCAGCACCTTGAGGTGGGCCTCGGTACGGCGCTGCGCGGCGCGGGCGGCTCCCAGCGGCTCCAGCAGGGCCCGCATCTCCAGCAGATCGGCGGCGTCCCGCTCGGTCGGCTCGGCGACGCAGGCGCCGACGTGGCGGCGCGAGACGACGAAGCCCTCCGACTCCAGGGTGCGCAGCGCCTCGCGGACCGGGACGCGGGAGACCCCGTAGCGGCGGGCCAGGTGCTCCTCGGTGAGGCGGCTGCCGCGCGCCAGCACCCCGGAGACGATGTCCGCCCGGATCGCCGTGCACACCGACTGCGCGGGTACGCGCATACCGAACCTCCGATTCACTCCGCCCACAGTCCCGCTCGCGCCGTTCCGCAAGCGCTGTTCCGCCGCGTCGCCGAATTGTCCGGCGCCGTTTCCCGTGACTCTATTGCAGTGACGGGTTTCTGCCGATAGCGGGCCGGAATTCATGATGCTTTTCGGCCGACCGGTTCGCGACGGACGACCGGCCCCGGAGGCCGGCGCGGAGCGCCGGGGGTGCCGGCGCCGCGGGCACGGCGAAGGCCCCGGCTCGGTCGGGGAGCCGGGGCCTTCGCGGAGCGGGACGGGACGGGTCAGACGTTGACGCCGCGCGCCCGGAGGTAGGAGACGGGGTCGATGTCGGAGCCGTACTCCGCGGTGGTGCGCGCCTCGAAGTGGAGGTGCGGGCCCGTGGAGTTGCCGGTCGAGCCGGAGACGCCGATCTGCTGGCCCGGCATGACCTCCTGGCCGACCGAGACGCCGATCGAGGCGAGGTGGCCGTACTGCGTGTACGTGCCGTCGTGCATCCGGATCACCACGTTGTTGCCGTACGCGCCGCCCCAGCCGGCCTCGACGACGGTGCCGCGGCCCACGGAGACGACGGAGGAGCCGTACGGGGCGTGGAAGTCGACGCCCGAGTGGCTGCCGGAGGACCACAGCGAGCCGCCCGACCGGTAGGACGTGGAGACGTACGAGCCCGCCACCGGCGACTGGAAGGAGTCGAGGCGCTTGCGCTCGGCCTCGCGGGAGGCGCGCTCCTCGGCCTCGCGGGCGGCCTCCAGACGGGCCTCGGCCTGGCGCTCGGCGGCCATCTCGGCCATGGCCTGGCGTTCGGCGACCTCGGCGGCCAGCTCCTGGGCGGCGGCCTGGTCCTCGACCTGGTCGGCCAGGTCGTAGCCGGCGATGGCCTGCTTCACGCCGGCGTCCTCGAAGGAGGCGCGCTCGGCGTCCGCGGCGAACGCCGGGGAGGTGAGGGTGCCGATGACGCCGGAGGTGGCGAGAGCGGCGGCGCCGGCGGCGTGGGCGCTCCTGCGGCTCATACGGCTCGGGGCACGGTGCTTCCCGGTGGAACGGGTGAACGCCATGAAGAGGACGTGTCCTTTCCTTCCCTCTCGCCTACCGGGTTAGCTGACGGGTTCGGAGCAGGAAGGTCTCCTACGGGCCCCTCCGCGCGGTGCGAAGGCGTCCGATTCACCCCAGGGGACATGGGTCCCCGGCTCCCCAGGCTCGCGCCTGACGGGGATTCGGCGATCGCTGCCCGGTGCCGCGGGTGCGGCGGTACAGCGGGGCGGACAGCGGATAAGACGCTAAGCGGCTGATCTTTCAATCACCAAACGGACACGGTTTTTTGTAGCGCACGCCACAGAACAGACGACACGACTCCTCAGCAAAACGGACATACGTCCACATGAAAGCGGAACCCCGACATCCGGAGGATGTCGGGGTTCCGCTTCGTGCGTGGAGCGCCGCCCGGTGGCCGTAGGGCCGTCAATCAGCCCGTGACGACCGTCACTTCGCCGATGCCCAGCGCCTCGACCGGATCCTTGATGCGGGCGGCGTCGCCCACGAGGACCGTGACGAGGCGGTCCGGCGGGAAGGCGTTGACGACGGCCGCCGTCGCCTCCACCGTGCCGGTGGCGTCCAGGCGCTGGTACAGCCGGGCCTGGAAGTCGTCCGGGAGGTGCTGCTCGACCTGGTCGGCGAGCGTGTCGGCGACGGACGCCGCCGTCTCGTACCGGAGCGGGGCCACGCCCACCAGGTTGTGCACGGCGGCGTCGCGCTCCGCGTCGGTCAGGCCCTCCGCCGCGAGGGTGCGCAGCACCTTCCACAGGTCGTCCAGCGCGGGGCCGGTGTGGGGGGTGTCGACGGAGCCGCTGATGGCGAGCATCGCCGCGCCCGTCCCGTCCGGCAGGGACCGCAGGACCTGGCCGAAGGCCCGGACGCCGTACGTGTAGCCCTTCTCCTCGCGCAGGACGCGGTCCAGGCGGGAGGTGAGCGTGCCGCCCAGGCAGTAGGTGCCGACGACCTGCGCGGGCCACACGCTGTCGTGCCGGTCCGGGCCGATGCGGCCGATCAGCAGCTGCGTCTGCACGGCGCCCGGCCGGTCGACGATCACCACGCGGCCGGTGTCGTCGGCGGTGATGGGCGACGCCGTGCCCGGGCGGGCCTCGTCGCCGGTCCACACGCCGAGCGTCTCGGCGAGCAGGCCGTCCAGGTCGATGCCCGTCAGGTCGCCCACCACGACCGCGGTGGCCGTGGCGGGGCGGACGTGGGCCTCGTAGAAGGCCCGTACCGAGGCGGAGTCGATCCGGGCGACGGTCTCCTCCGTGCCCTGGCGGGGCCGGGAGACGCGGGAGGCGGCCGGGAACAGCTCGGCGGCGAGCTGCTTGGCGGCGCGGCGGGCCGGGTTGGCCGTCTCGTGCGGGATCTCGTCGAGGCGGTTGCGGACCAGGCGGTCGACCTCGTCGTCCGCGAAGGCCGGGGCGCGCAGCGCGTCGGCGAGCAGCCCGAGCGCCTTGGGCAGCCGCGAGGCGGGCACTTCGAGGCTGACCCGCACGCCGGGGTGGTCGGCGTGCGCGTCGAGGGTGGCGCCGCACCGCTCCAGCTCGGCGGCGAACTCCTCGGCGGTGTGCTTGTCCGTGCCCTCGGACAGGGCACGCGCCATGATCGTGGCGACGCCGTCCAGGCCCTCCGGCTCGGCGTCGAGGGGGGCGTCGAGGACGATCTCGACGGCGACGACCTGCTGGCCGGGACGGTGGCAGCGCAGCACCGTCAGGCCGTTGCCGAGCCGGCCGCGCTCGGGGGCGGGGAAGGCCCACACGCGGGGCGTGCCTCCCTCCGGCCGCGGGTGGAACTCCATGGTGGTCAGGGACACGGCGGCGTCGCTCACTGGTCCGCCCCCTCCTCGTCGTCGCTGTCGGTCTGGTCGCCGCCGGCCTGGTCGTCGGCGCCGCCCTTGGTCGGTTCGTAGACGAGCACGCCGCGGTTGTCGGGGCGCAGATGCCGGGCGGCCACCTCGCGCACCTCGTCGGCGGTGACCTCCAGCACGCGCTGGACGGCGGTGAGGGCGAGCTGCGGGTCGCCGAACAGGACGGCGAAGCGGCACAGTTCGTCGGCGCGGCCCGCGACCGTGCCGAGCCGGTCCAGCCACTCGCGCTCCAGCTGGGCCTGGGCGCGCTCCATCTCCTCGGCGGTGGGGCCCTCGGCGGCGAAGCGGGCCAGCTCCTCGTCGACGGCGGCCTCGATGTCGGGCACCTCCACCCCGGCGGAGGTCTTCACGTCCAGCCAGCCCATGGAGGGCGCTCCGGCCAGCCGCAGCAGGCCGAAGCCGGCGGCGACGGCGGTGCGGTCGCGCCGCACCAGCCGGTTGTGCAGGCGGGACGACTCGCCGCCGCCGAGGATGGTGAGGGCGAGGTCGGCGGCGTCGCACGGGCGCGTGCCGTCGGCGGGGAGGCGGTAGGCGGCCATCAGGGCGCGGGCCGGGACGTCCTCCTCGACGACCTCGCGCAGCTCCTCGCCGATGACGTCGGTGAGGTGCCCGTCGCGCGGGGCCGGCTTGCCGTCGTGGGACGGGATGGAGCCGAAGTACTTCTCGATCCAGGCGAGGGTCTGCTCCGGGTCGATGTCGCCGACGACGGACAGGACGGCGTTGTTCGGCGCGTAGTAGGTGCGGAAGAAGGCGCGCGCGTCCTCCAGCGTGGCCGCGTCCAGGTCCGCCATGGAGCCGATCGGCGTGTGGTGGTAGGGGTGGCCGTCGGGGAAGACGAGGGCGGTCAGCCGCTCGAAGGCGGTGCCGTAGGGCACGTTGTCGTAGCGCTGGCGGCGCTCGTTCTTGACGACGTCCCGCTGGTTCTCCATCGACTCCTCGTCCAGCGCGGCGAGGAGGGAGCCCATGCGGTCGGCCTCCAGCCAGAGGGCGAGCTCCAGCTGGTGGGCGGGCATGGTCTCGAAGTAGTTGGTGCGCTCGAAGCTGGTGGTGCCGTTGAGCGAGCCGCCCGCGCCCTGCACCAGCTCGAAGTGGCCGTTCCCCTGGACCTGCTTGGAGCCCTGGAACATCAGGTGCTCGAAGAGGTGGGCGAGGCCGGTGCGGCCCTTGACCTCGTGGCGGGAGCCTACGTCGTACCAGAGGCACACCGCGGCGACCGGGGTCAGGTGGTCCTCCGAGAGCACCACGCGCAGGCCGTTGGCCAGCCGGTGCTTGGTCGCTTTCAGCCCGCCGGAGCCGGCCTGGGCTGTGGCCGTGTGACCCATGGGCATGTACGTCCCTTCGATCGCGTCATGGAAAGTCCTGCCACTGTATGCAAGCGCACCGGCGCCCGGCGAAGTTCCCGAAGGCCCACACGTCCCTCTTCCGGGTCGCGGTCGGTCCTGTCAGTGGGACGGTCCACAATGGTCGGCGTCAGATCAACCTTGTTGGTGAAGGAGCCGCAGCAGCGATGGCCCGCCGCAGCACGAAGACCCCGCCGCCCGACGACTTCGAGGAGCGGATCCTCGACATCGACGTCGTCGACGAGATGCAGGGCTCCTTCCTCGAGTACGCGTACTCGGTGATCTACTCCCGAGCCCTGCCCGACGCGCGCGACGGCATGAAGCCGGTGCACCGCCGCATCGTCTACCAGATGAACGAGATGGGCCTGCGTCCCGAGCGCGGGTTCGTCAAGTGCGCCCGCGTCGTCGGCGAGGTGATGGGCAAGCTCCACCCGCACGGCGACGCGTCGATCTACGACGCGCTGGTGCGCATGGCGCAGCCGTTCTCGATGCGCCTGCCCCTGGTCGACGGCCACGGCAACTTCGGCTCGCTCGGCAACGACGACCCGCCGGCCGCCATGCGGTACACCGAGTGCCGGATGGCGGACGCGACCTCGCTGATGACGGAGTCGATCGACGAGGACACGGTCGACTTCGCGCCCAACTACGACGGGCAGGAGCGCGAGCCGGTCGCCCTCCCGGCCGCCTTCCCGAACCTGCTGGTCAACGGCGCCTCCGGCATCGCGGTCGGCATGGCGACCAACATGCCCCCGCACAACCTGGGCGAGGTGATCGCCGCCGCGCGGCACCTGATCCGGCACCCGCACGCCGACCTCGAGACCCTCATGCGGTACGTCCCCGGCCCGGACCTGCCGACCGGCGGCAGGATCGTCGGCCTGTCCGGCATCCGGGACGCGTACGAGTCCGGCCGCGGCACGTTCAAGATCCGCGCGACGGCGACGGTGGAGAACGTGACGGCGCGCCGCAAGGGCCTGGTCGTCACCGAGCTGCCGTTCGCGGTCGGCCCGGAGAAGGTCATCGCCAAGATCAAGGACCTGGTCGGCGCGAAGAAGCTGCAGGGCATCGCGGACGTCAAGGACCTCACGGACCGCGAGCACGGGCTGCGCCTGGTCATCGAGATCAAGAACGGCTTCGTGCCCGAGGCGGTGCTGGAGCAGCTGTACAAGCTGACGCCGATGGAGGAGTCCTTCGGCATCAACAACGTGGCGCTGGTGGACGGCCAGCCCGTCACGCTGGGCCTCAAGGAGCTGCTGGAGGTCTACCTCGACCACCGCTTCGAGGTGGTCCGGCGGCGCAGCGAGTTCCGCCGGGGCAAGAAGCGGGACCGGCTGCACCTGGTCGAGGGCCTGCTGGTGGCGCTCGTCGACATCGACGAGGTCATCCGGCTGATCCGCTCCAGTGAGAACTCGGCGCAGGCCAGGGAGCGGCTCATCGAGCGGTTCTCGCTGAGCGACGTGCAGACCCAGTACATCCTGGACACGCCGCTGCGCCGGCTCACCAAGTTCGACCGGCTGGAGCTGGAGGACGAGCGGGAGCGGCTGACCGGCGAGATCGAGGCGCTGACCAGGATCCTGGAGTCGGACGCGGAGCTGCGCAAGCTCGTCTCGTCCGAGCTGGCGGCGGTGGCGAAGAAGTTCGCCACGGAGCGTCGCACGGTGCTGCTGGAGTCGGCCGGCACCGCGGCCGCCGCGGTGCCGCTGGAGGTGGCGGACGACCCGTGCCGGGTCCTGCTCTCCTCGACGGGTCTGCTGGCCCGTACGGCGAGCGGCGAGCCGCTGCCGGAGAGCGGCGGCAAGCGCGCCAAGCACGACGTGGTGGTGTCGGCGGTGGCGGCGACGCAGCGCGGCACGATCGGCGTGGTGACGTCCTCCGGGCGGCTGCTGCGGCTGTCCGTGATCGACCTGCCGCAGCTGCCGGACACGGCGTCCGCACCGACCCTGTCGGGCGGGGCGCCGCTGTCGGAGTTCGTGACGCTGGAGAAGGACGAGACGGTCGTCTGCCTGACCACCCTGGACGAGTCGTCGCCGGGCCTCGCGCTGGGCACCCTGCAGGGCGTCGTGAAGCGGGTGGTGCCCGACTACCCGGCGAACAAGGACGAGCTGGAGGTCATCACGCTCAAGGAGGGCGACCGGATCGTCGGGGCGGCGGAGCTGCGGACGGGCGAGGAGGACCTGGTCTTCGTCACCTCCGACGCGCAGCTGCTGCGCTTCCAGGCGTCCCAGGTGCGCCCGCAGGGCCGGCCCGCGGGCGGCATGGCGGGCGTCAAGCTCGCGGCGGGCGCCGCGGTGCTCTCCTTCACCGCCGTGGACCCGTCGTCCGACGCGGTCGTGTTCACGGTGGCGGGGGCCACCGGCCAGCTGGACGGGACCGCCGGTACGTCGGCGAAGCTGACGCCGTTCGACCAGTACCCGCGCAAGGGCCGGGCCACCGGCGGCGTGCGCTGCCACCGGTTCCTGAAGGGCGAGGACGCGCTGGTGTTCGCCTGGGCGGGCGGTGCCCCGGCCAGGGCGGCGCAGAAGAACGGCACGCCCGCGGAGCTGCCGGCCCTGGACCCGCGCCGCGACGGGTCCGGTACGCCGCTGCTGAAGCCGGTCGCGGTGGTGGCCGGGCCGCTGTCCTAGCGGTCGCCGGCCGCGGGTGGCGGCGGCCGGCCGGGGCGCCCGCGGGAGCGCGGCGCGTCCCGGCCGGCGCGGGGTCGGCTGCGGCCGGCGCGCCGGCCGGGCCGGTCCGGTGTGCGTGGCCGTCGCGCGGTCCGGGGTGCGGACCGCGGGGTGCGGACCGCCGCCGGCCCCCACCCCGGGGACCGGCCGCGGTCGCGCCCTACCGGCCGTCGTACGGGGCGTCGTGTGCGGGGCCGTACCGGCCGTCGTACGCGTCGCCGTACGGATCGTCGTCGTCGGGCTCGTCGTCCGGCACGGTGTCGTCGCACGGCACCGTCTCGTCGTGGGGGGCGGCCTCGTCGTAGGGGGCCGCCGTCTCGTACGGGGCCGGCGGGTCCGCTTCGGCGGGCTCGCCGTACCCGGACCCCGCCCCGTCCGCGCCGGGCACCGCCCCGCCGTCCTCGCGGGGCTCGGGGACGTACCGCAGCACACCCCACAGGGCGTGCTCCTCCGGCGTCTCGGCCGCCCCCGTCACCCGGCAGCCGTCCAGCGCCCGGAGCAGCGCCTGCCCGTCCGTGCCCGCGCCGATCAGCACCAGCTGGCTGAGCCGCGGCTCTCCGGGCGGCCAGGGCTCCGGGTAGAACCGCAGGAACCGGCCGACGGCGTGGGTGACGTACCGGTGGTCCGGGTCGGCGGCGCCGAAGTCCGCGAACCCCTTGATGCGGTACAGCCCTTCGGGCCGCGAGTCGAGGAAGTCCATGAGGCGGCGCGGGTGCAGGGGGTCGCCGGCCGTGAACGACACCGTCTCGTAGGCCGCGTGCGGATGGTCCCGGTGCTCACGCTCGTACGCGTCGGCGTACAGGTCCTCGAAGGACAGCTGCCGGGCCCCGTCCGGGTCGCCCGTGCGGGCGGCGCGGTCGAACAGCAGCTCCGGGTCGACCCGTCCGTACGCCGCGGTGACCACGGCCGCCCGGTCGGCGAGGGCGGCGACGGTCTCCCGTACGCGCCGCAGCTCGTCCTCCTGGACGCGGTCGGCCTTGTTGACCACGACGAGGTCGGCGATGCCCAGGTGCCGGTCGGTCTCCGGGTGACGCACGCGCGTCGCGTCGAACTCGGCGGCGTCGACGACCTCCACGAGCCCGCCGTAGACGATCCGGTCGTTGTCGCTGGCGAGGAGCATCCGCACCAGCTCCTGCGGCTCGGCGAGCCCGCTGGCCTCGATGACGATGACGTCGAGCCGCGCGGAGGGCCGGGTCAGCGTCTCCAGGTACGTGTCCAGCTCGCTCGCGTCGACGGCGCAGCACAGGCAGCCGTTGCCGAGGGAGACCGTCGAGCCGACCTGCCCCGCGACGGTCATGGCGTCGATCTCGATGGACCCGAAGTCGTTGACCATCACGCCGACGCGGGTGCCGCGGGCGGTGCGCAGGAGGTGGTTGAGCAGGGTCGTCTTGCCGGACCCGAGGAATCCGGCGAGGACGACGACGGGGATCTGCTGCGCGCTCAAGGGGCACCTTTCTCGCCGGCGGGCCGGGCGGTCGAGGGTCGGCGGTGTGCGGTCGGGCGGGCTTCAGGATAGGCGGCCGCCCCCGGTGCCCGGCCGGCCCCGAGACCGCCCCGCGGGCCCCCGCCGTCGCCACGCCCCTTCCGGACGGCTCTGACGGCCGCTGCCAGGCCCTCCGGGCGGCCGGGGTCCGGGCACTCCGCCCACTCCTCCGGGCACCCCGGAGGAGCCGCGAGGGCACCCCGGCGCGTGCGCGACGGCCGGGGACCCCGGAACCCGCCGACCGGAGACGGGTCCGGCCGGCGGGCCCGGTGGAGCGGCGGGACGCCGCGCGGCGGCCGGCCTCAGGCGTCGATGCGCGAGCGGTCCAGCGTCGCCGCCGAGCTGGTGATGAACTCCTTGCGCGGCGCCACGTCGTTGCCCATCAGCAGGTCGAAGACCTGCTCGGCGGCGTCCAGGTCGCCGATGTTGATGCGGCGCAGCGTGCGGTGGCGCGGGTCCATGGTGGTCTCGGCCAGCTGGTCGGCGTCCATCTCGCCGAGGCCCTTGTAGCGCTGGATGGAGTCCTTGTACCGGACGCCCTTGCGCTGGAACTCCAGCAGCGTCTGCCGCAGCTCGTTGTCCGAGTACGTGTACACGTACTTGTCCTGGCCGCGCTTGGGCTGGACCAGCTCGATGCGGTGCAGCGGCGGGACGGCGGCGAAGACCCGGCCGGCCTCGACCATCGGGCGCATGTACCGCTGGAACAGGGTCAGCAGCAGGCACCGGATGTGCGCGCCGTCGACGTCGGCGTCGACCAGCAGGACGATCTTGCCGTACCGGGCGGCGTCGAGGTCGAAGGTCCGGCCGGAACCGGCCCCTATGACCTGGATGATCGCGCCGCACTCGGCGTTCTTGAGCATGTCCGACACGGACGACTTCTGGACGTTGAGGATCTTGCCCCGGATCGGCAGGAGGGCCTGGAACTCGCTGTTCCGGGCCAGCTTCGCCGTGCCGAGCGCCGAGTCGCCCTCGACGATGAACAGCTCGCTGCGCTCGACGTCGTCGCTGCGGCAGTCGGCCAGCTTGGCCGGCAGGGTGGAGGTCTCCAGCGCGGTCTTGCGGCGCTGGGCCTCCTTGTGCTGGCGGGCCGCGATGCGCGTGCGGGCGGCGGCGACGGCCTTCTCCAGCACGGCTCGGGCCTGCGCCTTGGCGTCCCGCTTGGTGGACGTCAGGAAGGCCTTCAGCTCCTTGGCGACCACGTTGGCGACGATGCGGTTGGCGGCGGAGGTGCCCAGGACCTCCTTCGTCTGGCCCTCGAACTGCGGCTCGGCCAGCCGGACGGTCACGACGGCGGTGAGGCCCTCCAGGGCGTCGTCCTTGACGATGTCGTCCTCGGCGACGCGCAGCATCTTGGAGGCGCGCAGGACCTCGTTGACCGTCTTGGTGATGGCCCGCTCGAAGCCGGTGACGTGCGTACCGCCCTTGGGCGTGGCGATGATGTTGACGAAGGACCTGAGCGTCGTCTCGTAGCCGGTGCCCCAGCGCAGCGCCACGTCCACGCCGAGCTCGCGGGTGACCTCGGTGGGGGTCATGTGGCCGCGGTCGTCGAGGACCGGGACGGTCTCCTTGAACGTGCCCTGGCCGGTGAGGCGCAGGATGTCGCAGACGGGCTTGTCGGGCGCGAGGAACTCGCAGAACTCGCTGATGCCGCCGTCGAAGTGGAAGATCTCCTGGCTCTTGCCGATGCCGTCGAGGTCGCGGTCGTCGCGGACGACGATGGTCAGGCCGGGGACGAGGAAGGCGGTCTGGCGGGCGCGCTGGTGCAGCGTCTCCAGGGAGAGCTTGGCGTCCTTGAGGAAGATCTGGCGGTCGGCCCAGTACCGCACGCGGGTGCCGGTGCGGGTCTTCGGGACGCGCTTGGCCTTGCGGAGCCCGTTGGCCGGGTCGAAGGGCGCGTCGGGGCCGGACTCGGTGAAGACGCCGGGGACGCCGCGGCGGAAGCTGATCGCGTGGGTGGCGCCGTTGCGGTCGACCTCCACGTCGAGGCGGGCCGACAGGGCGTTCACCACGGAGGCGCCCACCCCGTGCAGGCCGCCGGAGGCCGCGTACGAGCCGCCGCCGAACTTGCCGCCGGCGTGCAGCTTGGTCATCACGACCTCGACGCCGGACAGGCCGGTCTTGGGCTCGACGTCCACGGGGATGCCGCGGCCGTTGTCCCGGACCTCCACCGAGCCGTCGTCGTGGAGGACGACCTCGATGTGGTCGCAGTAGCCGCCGAGGGCCTCGTCGACCGAGTTGTCGATGATCTCCCAGAGGCAGTGCATCAGGCCGCGGCTGTCGGTGGACCCGATGTACATGCCGGGGCGCTTGCGAACCGCTTCGAGCCCCTCGAGTACGAGCAGGTGCCGCGCGGTGTAGTTGGAACCGTCACGGTCTGCTGTCAGCAGCGCACTGGACGGAACGGACGTCTCGGCGGTCACGCGGTTCGCTCCTCGCTGAATTTGAGTTCTTGCCCATGCGGGTACGGGGTGGCCTTCTGTGCCGGTCCGAGCGTACAGAGCCCTGGTAGAGCGGTTGTCACGCCACCCTCGTGAAGGGTCCATGCTAGTCCAGCATCGTACGCGCGTTCGATCACTCGGGTGGGTGACGTGGACATCACGTTCCCATCCAGGCATGAACCATTTAGGCTCCGGGCACGTCCTCATGAACAACCGGCAACCCAGCCGGGGGGACATACGACACAAGCAACGCGAAACCCGTAACGCAGAGCGACACAGCAATACGGCTCATTCGCCGCCAACCGGCAGCAGACAGCCACCTTGGAGAAAGTTTCGAGGAAAAGCCGCGAGCGGGAACGTTTTCGGCCTGGTTGGATGTTGACCCTGGTACGACAGCTCGTCGAGCTAGAGAAGAGGCGACGTGACTACTGTTCTGACCCCCGCGAGCCCGCTGACGGCCGCCGACCGCTGCGACCGCTGCGGCGCCCAGGCATATCTGCGCGTCGTGCTGACCAGCGGTGGCGAACTGCTCTTCTGCGCCCACCACGGCCGCAAGTTCGAGCCGGAACTGAAGAAGATCGCCGCTGACATACAGGATGAGACGGACCGGCTCACGACCGTGCCGGCCGGAGCACCCGACGAGGACCGCTGACACGCGCGTCCACGACGAGCGAGACCGGTCCAGGACCGGCCACCGGGCGGCCGCCCCCGTCACCTCGGGGGTGAGGCCGCCCGTCGCCTCCCTACCCGAAACCGCCGTACGGCGGAGGGCGGCACCCCGTGTGACGGCGGGGTGCCGCCCTTCGCCGTACGACGGCCCACGGCCCACCGGGCCGGGGCCGCGCCCGCCGCACCGGCCGGGCGGCGCAGCGCCCGGCCGGAGTGCCCCTCACTGCGCGGGCAGCACCGCGGAGACCCGCGTGTAGACACCGGGACTCTCCGCCAGCCCGCAGCCGCTCCCCCACGACACCAGGCCGATGAGCTTGCCGCGCGCGATCAGCGGGCCTCCGCTGTCGCCCTGGCAGGCGTCCCGGCCGCCCTCCCGCGTCCCCGCGCACAGCATCGTCGCCGGGAGGTACCGCGCCTGGCCCGGCGCCGCCGGATAGGCGCGGGCGCAGTCCTCGTCGGGCAGGACGGACACGTCGGCCGCGTTGAGCGTGTGCGCGTACGTACCGAAGCCGGTCGTGTCCCCCCAGCCGTACACGGTCGCGCCGGCGCCGGGGGCGTACGCGGGGTCCCCCGCCGGGGCGACGGGGATCACGTACCCGGGCGGCAGCGCCTTGGCGAGCGTGAGCACGGCGGCGTCCCCGGAGTTGGTCTCCGCGTCGTACGCCGGGTTGATCCACATCGACTTCACCGGGATCTCGTGCCCTCCGGTCCCGCCGAGGTCGCTGCGCCCCGCGATGACCTTCAGGTCCCGCAGGTCCTGCGGCCGTACGCCCAGCACGTCCTCCCGCAGGCAGTGCGCGGCCGTCGCCACCTTCGTCGGGGCGATCACGACACCCCCGCAGAACTGGCCGGCCCGCATACGCCCGAACCGGTCAACGCTGGAGAGCGCCACGACCCACGGGGAGTCGGGAGCACTCGTCGTCCGGCCGCCCACGACCACGCTGTCGGCGGCCGCCGGCGCCGGGACGACCAGGGGTGCGAGGGCCGCCGCGGCGGCCAGGGCCACCAGAACCGCCCGCTTCCTGCTGATGGGATGACGCGTGACGCGCATTCGGCCTCCTGACTCCGTGGTGCATGTCGCTCACTCAGCGTCAGCCACACGGCGTCCGGCCGCACCCCCGCAACGCCGGAGGGCCCGGTTCCTTCTCGGAACCGGGCCCTCCCGGGTGTCGCGCTCAGGCGCGCGCGTTCGAGGCTCGCTCGGTCGAAGCAGCCGCTCGGTCGAGCCCTCGCTCAGTCGAGGTAGTCGCGCAGGACCTGCGAGCGCGACGGGTGGCGCAGCTTCGACATGGTCTTGGACTCGATCTGGCGGATCCGCTCCCGGGTCACGCCGTAGACCTTGCCGATCTCGTCGAGCGTCTTCGGCTGGCCGTCGGTGAGACCGAAGCGCATGGAGACGACGCCGGCCTCACGCTCGGAGAGCGTGTCGAGCACCGAGTGCAGCTGCTCCTGGAGGAGGGTGAAGCTCACCGCGTCGGCCGGGACGACCGCCTCGGAGTCCTCGATCAGGTCGCCGAACTCGCTGTCGCCGTCCTCGCCGAGCGGGGTGTGCAGCGAGATCGGCTCACGGCCGTACTTCTGGACCTCGATGACCTTCTCCGGGGTCATGTCGAGCTCCTTGGCCAGCTCCTCCGGGGTGGGCTCGCGGCCCAGGTCCTGGAGCATCTGGCGCTGGACGCGCGCGAGCTTGTTGATGACCTCGACCATGTGCACCGGGATGCGGATGGTGCGGGCCTGGTCGGCCATGGCGCGGGTGATCGCCTGCCGGATCCACCACGTGGCGTACGTGGAGAACTTGTAGCCCTTGGTGTAGTCGAACTTCTCGACGGCGCGGATCAGGCCGAGGTTGCCCTCCTGGATCAGGTCCAGGAACAGCATGCCGCGGCCGGTGTAGCGCTTGGCGAGGGAGACCACCAGACGGAGGTTGGCCTCCAGCAGGTGGTTCTTGGCGCGGCGGCCGTCCTCGGCGATGATCTCCAGCTCGCGCTTGAGCTTCGGAGCCAGCTTGTCGGCGTTGGCCAGCTTGTCCTCGGCGAACAGTCCGGCCTCGATGCGCTTGGCGAGCTCGACCTCCTGCTCGGCGTTGAGCAGGGGGACCTTGCCGATCTGCTTCAGGTAGTCCTTGACGGGGTCGGCGGTGGCACCGGCGACGGCGACCTGCTGGGCCGGCGCGTCGTCCTCGTCCTCGTCGGACAGGACGAAGCCCTTGGCCTCGCCCTCGGGCTCCTCGTCCTCGCCCTTGACCGCCGCGACGTCCTCGATGAGCTCCTCGCCCTCGACGAGCTCGTCGGCGTCCTTCTTGGCGGCCGTCTTCTTGGCCGTGGTCTTCTTGGCCGCGGTCTTCTTCGCGGTAGTGGTCTTCTTCGCCGCGGTGGTCTTCTTCGCGGCGGTCTTCTTGGCAGGCGCACCGGCCTCTTCGGCCGGGGAGTCCGCGCTCTGGGCCGCCTGGCCCGCCGCGGAGGACGCGGCCGCCTTCGCCGCGGTCGTCCGGGCGGTGACGGTCTTGGTGGCGGTGCGCTTCGCCGGACTCTTCGCTGCGACGCTCTTGCGGGCGCGCTTCGGCGACTCCGCTGCACTGACCATCAGCGTCACACCCTCTTCCTCGAGGATCTGATTGAGGCTGCGCAGAACATTCTTCCACTGGGTTGGCGGAATCTGGTCAGCCTCGAAGGCCCGACGCACGTCATCGCCCGCGATCTGCCCATCAGCCTTTCCCCGCTCGATGAGCGCCATCACAGACTCGGACTCGGCGATCTCCTGCGGGAGCGTACGGGATGTGCTGGCCGACACGAACAACCTCTCGGAACGATGGAAACGGCTTCCGGCCCCGCTCATGATCGAGCCGGAGCCGACGACCGCCGGCGGGGAATGAGCCGGCGACGCGGGCTGAACCTCGGAGGGGCACAGCGCCCTGGACGGCTGCTGTATTCCCTCTTCGGCTGTCACCTCTTAGGTCATCGCCGTACTTCGAGGAGCGTTACGCCCAATCCGCGTGGCCCGAGTCACACCGCGAAGCGGGAGGAAAGGTGGTGTTACGGGATGATCACCCCGTATGCCCCTCACGCGTGCCGGCGCTGCGGACCCGCGGCCCCGCGCCCCTCTGGTCTGCCGTGCCGCCTCGCCCTCGGCGCCCGCCTGGGCGGCGCCGCACAGAGCGGTGCGGGGGGCGGGGTGCCGGTCCTGTCGTTCTTGCCGGAGGCTCCGCGGATGCCCGAGGGGCGGTGCGGGCGGATCCGGGACGGCCGGGCCAGGGGGGCGCGACCGGGGGGACGGGGCGGCCCAGGGTGGCGATGGGCCTGGGGTCCGGGTGCGGTGTGCGGGCGGGGGCGGGGGCGGACCGTGCCGCCGGGCCCGTGGCGGGGCCCGGTTCCCGTACCCCGATGGGGTCCGGCGACACGTGTGCGTGCGGTGCCGCGTGGGGGCGGCTGCCGTGGGCGGCGGATGCCGTGCTCCCGTACGGCGTGGGGCGCCGTACGGCACCGCGCGTGCGGCCCGCGGTCACGGTCCGCCGTCAGTGCTCGCGGGGGGCCGGGACGACCCGCTCCACATCGGGCTGGATGGTGAGGAGCTGGCGCATGGCGGCCTCGGCGGCGGGGCCGTCGCCGGCGGCGAGGGCTTCGACGATGCGCCCGTGATGCGTGAGGCAGGACTCGCCGGGCCGGTCGCAGCTGATCGCCGGGGCGCCGGACACCTGGAGCGCCGCGGAGACGATGCCGGAGAGGTGCTCCAGCATGCGGTTGCCCGCGAGCTGGATGAGCAGGGAGTGGAACTCGGTGTCGGCGCGGGAGAAGGTGAGCGCGTCACCCTGGGCCAGCGCGTGGCCCATGATCTCGACCATGTCGACGAGGCGCTGCTGGACCTCCTCACGCCCGTGGCCGGCGGCGAGGCGGGCGGCGAGCGGCTCGATCGTCCAGCGGAGCTCGGCGAGCTCGCGGCGCTGGTCGTCGCGCTGGGGCCCGAAGGCCCGCCACTCGATGATGTCGGGGTCCAGCAGATTCCAGTCGCTGACCGGGCGGACCCGGGTGCCGACGTTGGGGCGGGCGCTGACGAGGCCTTTGGCCTCCAGGACGCGGAGGGACTCGCGCACGACCGTGCGGGAGACCTCGAAGCGCTGGCCGATCTCCTCGGGGACGAGCGGGCGGTCGGCCCCGAGGTCGCCGGAGACGATCATCTGGCCGAGCTGCTGGACGAGTTGGCCGTGGAGCCCGCGGCCCCGGTTGCCCGCCGGGCGGCGGGCCGCCCTTCCCAACTCCGTTTCCCCGGGGTCCCAGGCCGGGGCTCCGACGCGGTCGGGCGCCGCGCTCTCCCCGTAGGAGTAGCGGCCGAGGCCGCCCGGAGCGGGAAGGCCGGCCTCGCCGGCGCGGGCGGCGGTCATCATGGTGTGCGCAAGGGTACTCACGCATCCTTTGTCGGCGTCGCCTCCGGAGCTCTTGAGGTCTTTGGTGAAAAGCACACGAAAGGGTGATCGGCGCCCGCGCGGCAATTGACGCCTTATCGGAAGGAAGCGGGCAAATTCCAAGGAGCCGCGACCGATTGGGGAGCATCGGTCGCTTCCGATCGGCAATCGGTCACCAGCGAACACCTCGTCGAAGCCCTGTGAACACGAACGCGCAGAGGAGCGTCGACAGCGACAACGTCAGCGCCGCACCGACGGGTTGGGCGAGCACGCGCAGGGCGCCGTCGAGCAACCGGTCGGCCTCCTGAGGCCAGCGCGGCCAGGCCACTTCGCGCAGCCGCGAGGGCAGTCCGGCGACCGTGCGGGCGGCCGGGCGCAGCAGCGTCTCCTCCACGGCGGGAGCGATGACCACGGGTACGGCGAGCACGGCGGCGATCCCCGCGGCAGCGGCCCGGAACACCCCGGCCGCGAGGAGCCCCGCCCAGCCGCAGCCGACCGTGAGAGCGACCCAACCGGCACAGAGCGCGGGCCAGTTGGACGGCACGGGGATCAACGCGCCGCCGTAGACCAGTCGCAGCGCCTCCAGGTCGACGACGGCGACGACGACGGCGAGCAGCAGGGCGGTCAGGGCCGTCACGGCGAGCTTGGCCAGCAGCAGCCCGAGGCGGCGGGGACCGGCGCCCAGGGCGGCGGCGAGCGCGGGGTAGCGGTACTCGTCGCCGAACGAGTACGCGCCGACGAGCCCGGCCCCGAGCGCGGCCGGCGGCAGCGGCAGCAGGTCGGGCCAGGCGGCGACGGCGACGGGCGCCGGGGTGGCGGCGAGGCGGCCCGTCAGGACCGCCAGCAGGGCCGAGGCCGCGACGGTGCCGCCGAGGACGTAGGCCGTGGAGGGCACGCCCGTCAGGCGCCGCAGCTCGTACCGGAGCGGGCGCGAGGGCCCCCGCCGCACCCTGCGGACCCGCCGCCGCGCACCCCGGGCGGGGGCGGGGTCGTGCGGGCCGAGGGCGTCCGGGGCGGAGGCGTGCGGGTGGAGTGGGGTGAGGGCCGCGGCGGGCGGGATGTCCGGTGCGACGGCAGATGGGTGGGTGCCGGGAGGGGCGGGCCTGGGGGCGGGGGTCCGCTCGGGGGCGGGGGTCCGCTCGGGGGCGGGGTCCGGGTGCCGGGGGGCGGGGCCTGTCTCCTCGGCGAGGCGGTGGAGGAGGATGCCGTGGCGGAAGGCGGCCTCCCCGACCTCGGCGCAGTCGCTTCCGTACACGTACAGCCGGTTGCCCCGCTCGGTGACGGTCTCGACGGAGCGGCGGGCGGCGCGGGCCTCGCGGAGGAGCTGCGCGGCGAGGCGGGCGGCGTGCGGGGTGCGGACGGCGACGCGGGGGCGCAGCCTCGTACGGGCGAAGTCGGCGGCGGACTGGTCGGCGACGAGCCGCCCGGACCGGATCGCGACGACGCGGTCGGCGGTACGGGCGGCGGCCTTGGCGTCGGCGGTCGTGTGGAGCACGGTGCCGCCCTCGGCGGCGTGGGCGCGAAGCATGCCGTACAACCAGGCGGCCTCGCGGGGCGCGAGACCGGTGGCCGGCTCGTCGAGGATCAGCGTGTGCGGGTCGCCCAACAGGGCTGCCGCGAGGCCGAGTCGGCGGTCCATGCCACGGGAGAGGGTGTCGAGCCGCTGGTCGGCGAACGCGTCGAGGCCGACGGCGTCGATCAGGTCGTCAGCGCGGGAGGCGGGGACGCCCGCGACGGCGCAGAGCATCCGGAGCTGGCCGCGCACGGTGCGCGCGGGGTGCCCGGGCACGTCGCCGAGGAGGACGCCGACCTCGCGCATCGGATGGGCGACGCGGTGGAGGGGCCGTCCGCGGAAGTAGGTGACGCCTCGGCCCTGTTCGAGGCCGAGCATCAGGCGCAGCGCGGTGGTCTTGCCCGCTCCGGCGGGGCCGAGGAGGGCGGTGACCTGACCGGGCCGGGCCTCGAAGGTGAGGTCCTCCACGGCCGGCGGGCGGTTCCGGCGCGGGGTGCTGGTGAGTCCGATTGCCTGGAGCATCGCTTCTCTCGCGGTAGGTGAGACCGCTCGGCGGCAGGGCGGGTACCGCAGCACGATAACCCGGCATTTCGGACTTTATGCGCAGGACGGGGCTGCGCGGCGCCGGAGCCCCGACGCGCCGGCCCTCGGCGTTCTCCTCAGACTTCCGGGCGGAGCATCGGCGGGTTCAGCAGGGTGGCTCCGCCGGCGCGGAACAGCTGGGCGGGCCGGCCGCCCTGGCGCGTGGTGGTCCCGCCGGCGGGCACCAGGAAGCCGGGCGTCCCGGTCACCTTGCGGTGGAAGTTGCGCGGGTCGAGCGCCACGCCCCACACGGCCTCATAGACCCTCCGCAGCTCCCCGACCGTGAACTCCGGCGGGCAGAAGGCCGTGGCCAGCGAGGAGTACTCGATCTTGGAGCGGGCCCGTTCGACGCCGTCCGCCAGGATGCGGGCGTGGTCGAAGGCGAGCGGCGCGGGCGGCTCGTCCGCCAAACCCTCCTCGGGGCTGAGCAGTTCCTCGACCGGCGCCCAGCGGACGCTGTCGGCGTCGCCGCCCGGCCGGGGCGCGGGCAGGTCGGGCGCGAGGGCGAGGTGGGCGACGCTGACGACCCGCATGCGGGGGTCGCGGTCCGGGTCGCCGTAGGTGGCGAGCTGCTCCAGATGGGCACCGGCGCCGGGCGCGGGCGCCGGATCGCCCGGATCGTGCACGCACAGCCCGGTCTCCTCGGCCAGCTCCCGCGCGGCGGCGGCCCCGAGGTCCTCGTCGGCCCGTACGAATCCCCCCGGAAGCGCCCATCGGCCCTGGAACGGCTGCTCCCCGCGCCGGACGACCAGTGCGCACAGGGCGTGGCGGCGCACGGTGAGGACCACCAGGTCGACGGTCACGGCGAAGGGCGGATAGGCCGAGGGGTCGTAGGGGGACATGCCGCGATCATAGTCGTCTCCCTGACGATAAACACCCTCGTGGTGATCTCCGATCATGGTTTCCGGCCGGATCCCGCCGGCCCGGCGGCCCCTCTCCTCGCCCTCTCGCGTCTCCGCCCTCTCCCCGGCAGCGGTCCGCATGTGGTCACACCCCCAACTGAAGTCCGGCGGCGGCCTCCTCGACCATGCCGAGGCCCAGCCTGCTCACCCGTACGGCGAACGGCTCCCCGGCGACGGCCAGGCCGGAGAGCCGGATCGCCCCCAAGGGGGCGCAGCGTACCGGCTGGACGGCGACCGTGCGGGCCGGGGCGTCGGGGCGTACGCCGACCAGGGCGGCGAGGACGTGGACGGCCCCCGCGGCCGCCACGGCGGCGGGGCGGCACGCCCACGGGTGCGGCACCGGGGCGGCGGCGTCCTCGGTGCGCTGCTCCCCCGCGAACATCTCGGGCAGCCGGTAGGCGAACGCCTCCGCGGCGTCCAGCAGTCCGCGCAGCAGCCCGGACGCCTCCTCCTCGAAGCCCGCGGCTGCGAGCCCCGACACGGCGACGGCCGTCTCGTGGACGCGTACCGCCCCGGCGCGGTGCCCGAACGGGCTGTACCCGGGCTCCTTGGCGGCCAGTCCCCGCAGCCCCCAGCCGGAGCCGAGGGCCGGGCCGCCGAGGAGCCGGGCGACCTGCTCGGCGCGGGCCCCGTCGAGCAGTCCGCCGGCGTGGCGGCCCGCTCCGAGCAGTCCGGTGTCGAGGAGGTGCGCGAGGCCGCCGCCCAGGTGCGGCAGGGGGCGGCCATCCGCGGCGAGCGCGGCGGCGGGGCGCCCTCCCGCCGGGTCGTCCAGCCAGAAGCCGTCGCGGAACCGGCGCCGCATGGCCTCCGTCCGGTCGCGCCACTCGTCGGCGCCCGGCCGGCCGCACGCCTCCAGGAGCGCCGCGCCGAGTACGGCGGCCCGGTGGCCGTGCGCCTGGCTTTCAGCGCGCCGCACGGGCCCGGCCGGTCCCGGCTCGACCACCAGCCCGTCGTCGTCCAGGGCGGTCCGCAGCCAGCCGAGGCACCGCTCGGCGGCGGGCAGCAGAGCCGTGAGGTCCTGTTCGGGCAGGCCCCAGAGGCGGGCCTCGGCGAGCACGGCGGGGAAGGCGAGGGTGGCCTCCACTCCGGTGCAGGCGGGCGGCAGGTGGGGGCCCGCGTCACGGAGCGGTCCGGGTACGGGCGCGGCCGGTCCCGGCGCGGTGCGCAGGGACCGGGCGACGTGGCGCAGGGTGCCCGCGGCGAGCCGGGTGCCGAGGGGCAGGAGCATGCGGGCCGCCCAGAGCGCCTCGGCGGGTGCGGGCCCCGTCCGCCACGGCACGCCCGCCGCGAGATGGAGGTCGGCGGGGTGCGCCGGATCGCGGACGAGGAGGCCGCGCAGGTCGTCGAGGGCCGTCCTGAGGAGTCTCCCGGCCCGTGGGTCGTCGGCTTCGGCTCCGGCGTCGGGGAGGTGCCGGCCGCCCGTGCGCCCGGCGGGCCGGAGCGGCCGCCCGGCGTGGACGGACAGGTCGATGGTGCGGGCCGCGCCGGGGGCGACGTCGAGCTCCCACCGCAGCAGTCCGGCGGAGGCCAGGGCGTCTTCGGGCGGGGGGTCGGCCGTGACGACGGCCCGTGCGCCGTCGGGTGCCGTCCAGCCGAGTCCCGAGCCGTGGACGGCGGCGGGCAGTTCGGGGCCCGGCCTTCCGGAGGCGATGGCTCCGAGGGCGGCGAGATCGGTGCCGAGGGCCAGTTCGACGGGGAGGCGGAGGGGGCGGCCGGTCGTGTTGCGCAGCGTGATCCGTTCGGAACCGTCGGCGTCCCGGGAGCGCTCGACGACGACACCGGGGTCGGGCCCGGGGTCGGCCGGGGTGCGGACGACGGCGACGAAGCGGGCCAGGCCCGCCGAGACCTGGCGGCCCCGGACGGGGAGCGGTTCGCGGCCGAGGACTCGCAGGCGGCAGCGGGAGAGGAGCCGGCGCCCCGACCGGTAGACGCCTTCCAGGCCGCGCCCGGTGAGCTGGCCGTGCTCGGCGGAGACCACCAGTCCGGGCAGGGCGACCCCCACGAGGGCGTGGTGCAGGGGCGGCGGCTCGCCGGGGCGGCCGCCGTGCGGTGGGACGCGGCCCGGCGGGGAGGGCTGTCCGGCCGGGCCGCGCGGGGTCCGGCCCGGCGCGGTCGGAACCCGCCGGGGGGTCGGGGTGGGCACGGTGAGGTCCATGGGTCTTCTGCTGAGCCTTCTGTGCGCTCCGGACAGCCGCTGCGGGTGCGGCGGCACGGGTCGGGCGACTCCGCCACCCACGTGAACGGCCGTACGGGCGTGGGGGTCACGGCTCTCATCGGGCGCTCCCCTGGCCACCCGCGCCCTCGGCGTCCGTGCCGGACGGGCTGCCGGCCGGCCTGCGGCCGGTCGTGCCGGTCGGCCCGGCGGGGCGGCGCCGGGCGGAGCGTGCCCCGGAGCGCGGTCCGGGCGGGCCGGTGGGGCCTGGGGTGCCGGGGCCGGTGTCAGGGGTGGCCCGCGCGGTCGCCCCGGACCGGCCGGTGGCCGCGCGCAGCCCCCGCCGTACCGCGCGCGCCCCCGCCCGGCCGGCCGCTCGGGTGCCGGGCGGCCTCCTCACCCCGGCACGGGTGCGGGCCTCGCGCTCGCCGCGCAGGCACTCGCGGAGCGTCTCCGGGTCGAGCTGCTCGTTGCACGCCTGGTGCAGCAGGCGGGCGAAGACGTACTCGGGGTCGGCTTCGAGCGCCAGACCGAGGGCGACCCGTGCGCTCGGCTCGTCGGCGGTCGACCAGGCCACCCAGCCGGCGAGGGTGAGGGGCGCGGCGGCGTGCTCCCCGTAGGCGCCGACGCAGCGACGGGCCAGGGCGCGCCACAGGCGCAGCGCGTGGTCGGCTTCGCGGCCTTCCATCCATTCGGCCGCGCGGTCGCGGGTGCGGCGGTCCTGGAGTCCGACGATGAGTTCGGCGGCCTCCTGATGGCTGATCAGCGCGTCGTCCCTGGTGTCGGACGCGTCCGGGTCGGCGAGTGGCGGGTGGTCGGCCAGCCGGTCGACGAGGCTGCGGGCCAGCCGGATCGTGTCGTCCCGCACCTTCCCACGCGCCTCGGTGCTGAGGATGCGGTGGACGAGCGCGGCGCTGGCGATGTCCAGGGCGCGTTCCTGCTCGGTGGCGGCGGGGCGGGCGGTGCGGGGCCTGAGCCTGGCCTCCATGTCGCGCAGTGAGCCGCGGACGTGGATGCCTGCGTACGCTGCGGCGGCCGCCATGACCGACGTGCCGGGCGGGGCGAGGGCGGTGCCGTCGGGAGGGCAGCAGTCGCTGTCGGGGCAGCAGTAGGACCAGAACCTGCCGTCCGAGACGCACAGCGCCTCGTAGACGGGGACGTCGAGGGCTCCGCACGCCGTGCGGAGCTTCTGGGCGAAGGGGCGCAGCCGCTCCATCACCCGGCGGCCGCTCTCTCCCCGGGCGGGGTCCTGGCAGAGGAAGACGACGATGCCGTCCGGGCGGGAGCCGCGCCGCTCGCACCCCTCGACGAGGCATTCGGCGAGCTGCTCGGCGACCGGGGTCCATTCGCGGGGCGAGGGCGGGATGCCGAGCCTGAGGCGTCCGCCGAAGCGGCCGTGCTCTCCGTGGAGGGCGAGCAGGACCACCGAGTCGGTCGGGAAGAAGCCGAGGGTGTACGGGAGTGCCTCCGCCAGTTCGGCCGGGCCGCGCAGGGTGACGTGGGGCTCCTCGGTGAAACCGGCCGTGGTGACGGGCACCGGACGGCCGGCGGAGCCTGCGTCGTGGGGACCGGTGTGGTCGTGGTGTGCGTTCATGACCCGACGGTCCCGCCGGACCGGCCGATCCGTCGACCCCTGTGGATAACTCTGTCCACAGGTTCGCCCCGTCGGTGGCCGCTTGTCGGTCCGTTGCGCTTTCCTGGAATGTGCGCGCGGCTTCGCCACGGTCTCGCACTCGCCCCGGTGGATCCGCGCTCGTCGCCTGACGGGCGGATGCCTCGTACAGCGCCGCCGCCGACGGGGCCTGACCCACCGCCACCACGGCGTCGGCACGGTGGCCGGCCCGCGCAGCGTCGGCGGGGCGGTGACCGGCGTCTCCCGCCCCTGGCCGCGTGGGCGCCACCGGGGATGGCGCCCACCGCCCTCGCCCCGCAGGAAACGTCCTTGACTTCAAGGCGACTTGAAGTGTGAGCCTGCTCGAAGCCGGGTGACCGGCCGGACGGTTCGAGGACTCTCACCGGCCGGCCGGTGCCGCGGCCTCAGCATTCACCACCGGCCTCCCGGAGGAGACCCATGAGCACGGCCCCCGCTCCGCTGCCCGTCGTCGACCGCGACGACTCCGGCGTCACCGTACTGAACCGCTGGGTGACCGCGACCCACGAGGAGCAACGGGCGCTCGCCGACGCCGTCCTCGCCGCGTGGTCCCGGGGTGAGTGGCCCGCGGGGCTGCTCGCCGTCCACACCTTCGTCAGCACCAGCGGCGACACGGTCTTCGGCTGGGAACAGTGGACCGGCGACGAGGCGCTCCGCGCCTTCGAGACCGCGGGCGGCGCAGGCGGAGTCCACGCGGGCGGCCTCGGCGACGCGGAGAGGGCGGGTCGCGCGGGGCTCGACGCCCGGATCGCCGCGGCGGCCGGCGGCGCCCAGGGACCCGAACCCCTCCTGTGCCGCCCGCACCGCAGCAGCGTCACCGGCACCCGCGACGTCCCCACCTGCATCGTGATCACCACCTTCGCCTTCGAGGAGGCGGCGGCCGCGCGGGCCTGGTCGGACGCGGTCTGCCACGCCGACGCCACCCAGCCGGAGCCCACACCCGGCGGCATCTCCCGGCACTTCCTGATCGGCCTCGACGGCACCCAGGTGCTCAACTACTCCGAGTGGCTGGACGAGGAGTCGCACCGCACCTTCCTGGAGAACCCGGCACAGACCCCCGAGTGGCGGAAGGTCGAGGAGTTCACCGGACTCACGCACGGACCCGGCCGGCGCTGCCGCCCGCACGGGGGCCTCACCGCCCCCGGCGGGACAGCGGCCTGACGGGCGGGCACGGCGTGGGAACCGCACGGCGTCCGCGCACCGCGGCGGCCGAGCCGGCACATCCGCGGCCATACAGAGGGGATCTCCCGTGATCGCAGACGCTCCTCCCACCGCGGGCAGGCGGGAGTGGATCGGACTGGCCGTCCTGGCCCTGCCCACCCTGCTCCTCTCCATGGACCTGAGCGTCCTGTACCTGGCGGTGCCGCATCTGAGCGCCGACCTCCGGCCCAGCGGCGCCGAGCTGCTCTGGATCATGGACATCTACGGATTCCTGATGGCCGGGTTCCTGGTCATGATGGGAACCCTGGGCGACCGGATCGGACGACGCCGCCTGCTGCTGTTCGGTGCAGCCGCGTTCGGTGCCGCGTCCGCGCTGGCGGCCTTCTCCAGCAGCTCGGAGATGCTGATCGCCACCCGCGCCCTGCTCGGCATCGCCGGCGCGACGCTCGCGCCCAGCACCCTGGCGCTGCTCCGCAACATGTTCCACGACCCCGGGCAGCGCACGGTCGCCATCGGTGTGTGGACGGTCTGCTTCTCCGCGGGCAGTGTGATCGGCCCGTTGGCGGGCGGCGCGCTCCTGGCGCACTTCTGGTGGGGTTCGGTCTTCCTGATCGGCGTCCCCGTGATGCTGCTCCTCCTCGTGGCCGGGCCGCTCCTGCTGCCCGAGCACCGCAGCGGCGACGCCGGCCGGGTGGACGTCCTGAGCGCGGCGATGTCCGTGGTCGCCGTCCTCGGTGTCATCCACGGCATCAAGGACATCGCCGCGCACGGGCCGGGGGCACTCGGCGCGTCGGCCATCGTGGGCGGTCTCGCGGTCGGCGCGCTCTTCGTGCACCGGCAGCGCCGCCTGACCGATCCGCTGCTCGACCTCGGCCTGTTCTCAGCGCCGCGGTTCGGCCCGGCGCTCGGCATCATGGGCCTCGCCGTCCTCGTGATGTCGGGCACCCTCTTCTTCGTCGCGCAGTACCTCCAGCTGGTGCGCGGTCTGTCGCCGCTGCGCGCCGGGCTGTGGATGATGCCGATGGCCTGCGGCGTCGTGGTGGGGGCGGCGGTGACCGCCCAGGCCATCCGGAGGATCCGCCAGCCGTTCGTCATGGGCGCCGGTCTGCTCGTGTCGTGTGGCGCCTTCCTCCTGCTGTCGCGGATGGATACCGGCTCACCGATCGGGCTGTTCACCGCCGGCGTGTTCTGCATGTCGTTCGGTGTCGCCCCGGTGATGATCCTCGGCCTCGAACTGGCGGTGGGCTCCGCACCTCCCGAGCGCGCGGGCGCCGCGTCCAGCGTGGCCGAGACAGTCCAGGAGCTCGCCCTCGGGCTCGGCGTCGCCGCCATCGGCAGCATCGGTACGGCCGTGTACCGCGGCCAGATCGACGGCGCGCTCCCGCGGGGCGTCCCCGCCGGCGCCGCGCGGGCCGCGCGGGACACGCTCGGCGGCGCCGTGCACGCGGCCGGGGAGCTGTCCGGGGCCACCGGAGACGCGCTGCTCGCCGTGACCCGCGCGGCCTTCACCGAGGGTCTGCGGACGGCGGCGGCCATCTGCGCCGCGCTCGTGGCACTCGGCGCCCTCGTCACGGTCACGGTCCTGCGGAACATCGGCGGCCCGCAACCCACCGGCGAAAGCACCGCCGCGGGCGGGCCGGGCGCGGGCGGGCCGGGTGCCCCGGCGCCGGGCGGCCGGGAGACGCCGGCCGTCCCCCCGGGCCGGGACGGCGCCTCCGCGACGGACCGGCGGGACGCTCCCGTGGCGGACCGGCGCGAATGACGCGGAGCCACCACGGCTCGGCCACCGGCGCGCCGTTGCCCGGCCCGCCCGCCTCACCCGCCGGTGAGGCGGGTGGGGCCCTTGCCGATGCGCCGGTGGATGTCGCCGGGGTTGACGAGTGCGCACCGGCCCAGGGACAGGCAGCCGCAGCCGATGCAGGAGACGAGATCGTCCCTCAGCTCCTGTAACTGCTTGATGCGGGTGTTGAGGTCATGGCGCCAGAGCTCGGAGACCCTCGCCCAGTCCTCACGGGTCGGCGTGCGCTCGTCGGGCAGCAGCTTCAGCGCGGCCCGGATGTCCTCCAGCGAGATCCCGACGCGTGGGACGCCCGCACGAAGGCGACGCGCCGCAGCGTGTCACGGCTGTAACGACGCTGGTTCCCCGGGGTCCGGCGGCTGGAGATCAGCTCCTGGTCCTCGTAGAAGCGCAACGCCGACGTGCTGACCCCACTGCGTTCCGCCAGTTCACCGACGGTGAGTTCGGCGGCCCTGCGCGGTACGGGCGTCATGTCGGCAACCTCCGGGATCGATGGGCGATGTGGGGGGGGGTACGGCCTCGGCCCGAGGTGGACCGGACGGCCGGGATCCGCGCCCCGTCGGGGTGCGGGCGCGGACGTGCGCGCGACCGAGCCCGGAACCCGGGGGCGACGACGGCGCGCTCCAGCGGGACGGCGCCGGCCGCGGGCCGTCCGGTGTCCCGCCGGGCCGTTGGCGGGCCGGTCGCCCTTCCGCCGGGCCGCACGGAGGGCGGCCCGTCAGCCCGCCGCGGCGAGGACCAGGGGGAGGACCGGCGCGCCGCCTCCCGCGCGGCGCAGGAGCCGGGCCGCGACCGCGAGGGTCCAGCCGGAGTCCGTGTAGTCGTCCACGAGGAGTACGGGGCCGGGATGGGCTGCCAGCGCCCCGGCCAGCTCGTCCGGGACCGCGAACGCGCCGGACAGCGCCCTCAGGCGCTGGGCGGAGTTGCTGCGGCGCGCCGAGTGCGCGCCCTCCCCACCGGTGTACGCGAGGGCTCCCAGGTAGGGCAGCCGCCCGACCTCGGCGATCCCCCGCGCGAGGGTGTCCACCAGTCGCGGGCGGGTCAGGGACGGTACGGCGACGACACCGGTCGGGCGGGCGGTGGCGTCCGGCGCGTCCGACGCCCAGCCTCCCGGTGAGCGCGCCCAGTCGGCGAGTACCGCCACAGCGGCTCGCAGGACGTCGTCGGGGACCGGCCCGTCGGGAGCGCCCTCGGCCAGCAGCGGGCGCAGCCGGTTGCCCCAGCCGATGTCGGAGAGCCTCCCGAGGGCCCGCCCGGTGGAGCACTGCTCGCCGGCCGGGATGCGCCCCCTGAGCTCGACGCCCAGGGCGGCCATCCCGGTCGGCCACATGCGGCGCGGCTCCACCTCCACACCGGGGCGGTCCAGCTCCCGCACGGCCCCGTCCAGCGCCTCGGCCGACACCGCGGCACCGATCCAGGCGCCCGCGCAGTTGTCGCAGCGGCCGCACGGCGCCGCGCCCTCGTCGTCCAGCTGCCGCCGCAGGAACTCCATCCGGCACCGCGACGTGCCCACGTAGTCGCGCATGGCCTGCTGCTCGGCCTCCCGCTGGCGCCGCACGCGCGCGTAGCGCTCGGCGTCGTACACCCAGGGCTCGCCGGTCGAGGTCCAGCCGCCCTTGACCCGCTTCACCGCCCCGTCGACGTCGAGGACCTTCAGCATGGTCTCCAGACGGGTGCGGCGCAGCTCCACCGCCGCCTCCAGGGCGGGCACGGAGAGCGGCCGCCCGGCCTCGGCGAGGGCCGCGAGGGTCTGGCGCACCTGAGCCTCGGGCGGGAAGGCCGTGTCGGCGAAGTAGCGCCAGATCGCCTCGTCCTCCTTGCCGGGCAGCATCAGCACCTCCGCGTGCTCCACGCCGCGCCCCGCCCGCCCCACCTGCTGGTAGTAGGCGATCGGCGAGGACGGCGAACCGAGGTGCACCACGAAGCCCAGGTCCGGCTTGTCGAAGCCCATGCCGAGCGCGGAGGTGGCCACGAGCGCCTTGACCCGGTTCGCCTGGAGGTCGGTCTCGGCCTGCAGCCGGTCGGCGTTCTCCGTGCGGCCCGTGTACGAGGACACCGCGAACCCGCGCTGCCGCAGGAAGGCGGTCGCCTCCTCGGCGGCGGCGACCGTCAGGGCGTACACGATCCCTGAGCCGGGCAGCTCGTCCAGGTGCTCCGCGAGCCACGCCAGGCGGTGGGCCGCGTCCGGCAGGCGCACGACGCCGAGCCGCAGGCTCTCCCGGTCCAGCGGGCCGCGCAGCACCAGGGCCTCCCCCGCGCCCGTGCCGAGCTGCTCGGCCACGTCCGCGGTCACGCGGGCGTTGGCGGTCGCCGTGGTGGCCAGTACCGGCACGCCGGGGGCGAGGTCGGCGAGCATCGAGCGCAGCCGCCGGTAGTCCGGGCGGAAGTCGTGGCCCCAGTCGGAGATGCAGTGCGCCTCGTCGACCACCAGCAGGCCCGTCGTGGCCGCGAGCTTGGGCAGCACCTGCTCGCGGAAGTCGACGGAGTTGAGCCGCTCCGGGCTGACGAGCAGGACGTCGGTCTCGCCGCGCTCCACCTCCCCGTAGACGCCGGTCCACTCCTCCGGGTTGGCGGAGTTGATCGTGCGGGCCCGGATGCCGGCCCGCTCCGCCGCCTCGACCTGGTTGCGCATGAGCGCCAGCAGCGGTGAGACGATCACGGTGGGACCGGCGCCGCGGCGGCGCAGCAGGGCGGTGGCGACGAAGTACACGGCGGACTTGCCCCAGCCGGTGCGCTGCACGACCAGGGCTCTGCGGCGCTCCTTCACCAGGGCGGCGACGGCCTGCCACTGGTCCTCCCGGAGCCGGGCCGACCCCGCGGGGTCGCCGACCAGCTGGGCGAGGATGGTGTCGGCTTCGGTGCGGAGCTCGAGGTCGTCCATGCCCCCATGCAACCCGATGGGTGTGACAGTCGGCCACCTCACCGCGTGTGACGTGAGGGCGACCGGGGGTCGCGGGGCGCCGGGCCGGCGGAACGGGTGCCGCGGTGCGCGGGGCCTCGGGCGGGGTGCCCGGCGTTTTCGCTGGTCTGCGAGCTGATGGCCGTCACCGGTCGGCACGGTGAAGAGTTCGGGCCGGGAATTGCCGCCATACCATCCCATTCCCGTCAGCGGCCGCAATTGCTCGTTGCCGCCCACCCGTGCGGCCAGCAAGAATTGGACTCCGCCCCGCACGGTCCGTCTCACTCCGGGACAGCCGTGCCGCGGCGGGCCCTCACCCGCCCCCTGCCCGCTCTGCGGGCGCGTATGCGAAGGGAGGACCGTGACCTTCGGATTCGCTTCGACCGCACCCGGCTCGTTCGCCTCGCCGGCCGGTTCCGCGAGCCGTCTCGCCCGTGTGCTCGAGCCCGCCGAATGGGTGTCGGCCGGAATTCCCCTGCTGCGCGACCCGCGTGACGTCGTGACGGGTCTGCACGCCCGCCACCGGCCGGGTCCCGCCACGGCGGTGGTCGCCGTCCTCGACCACGACGAGCGGCTCATCGCCAGTGCCTCCTTCACGCCGAGGCCGATCGTGGCGGACGGCTGGGACTTCCGCAACGCGCTGCTGGCACATCTGCGCCGGGTGCTCCCGCACGACCTGCGGCGGCGCACTCCGGTGCGGACGGCCGTCCTGCTGTACTGCCGAGCGGGCGACGCGCGCTGGACGGAGGAGGACGGGGCGTGGATGTGGGGCCTGCGGGACGCCTGCACGCTGCACGGGCTCCGCTGCGGCGCGTACATCACACTGACCGGCGAGGGATGGCAGGTGATGGGCGAGGGACGCGGCGGCCGCAGCCCGCACACGGGGTCACCGCCCGCCGACCTGTCGGACGCCGGGGCGCAGGGGGCGCCGCCCTCTCTGCGCAGGGCGAGCGGCGCGACGGAGCCTCTGCGGCGCGCGGCGGCACGCTAGCCCTCACCGCCGCGCCGCCCGGATGCGGCTCGGCGCCTGGCAGGGGACCACCGCGCCCCCGGCCCGAGAGGCACCGGCTGCACCGCCCGGACGGGCACCGGCCTACCGGCCTGCCCAGCACCAGCCTGCCGGGCACCGACAGGCAGGCATCCGGCCGCACCGGCCGAGAGGGGCCCGGCCGGCCTCGCGACCCGGCAGCCTCCGCACCTCCCCGCAGCGCCCGGGAGGCCCGACGGGCACCGCCCGGACGGCGGGCCACACCGGGCGGCGGACCACACCGGGCGGCGGGCGCCACCAGTCGGGCCGCGCCCAGGACGGCTGTGAGCGCGGTACCGGACGGCGGTGGCGCACCGGTGTACGCCGGGCTCACCGGGACCGGCCCGGAAAGCGGGTCACACCGCCCGGGACACGGCCGGCCGACCCCCCGTCAGAGCGCGGTGCCCAGGACGGCGTTGATCCGCTGCGGGTCGCCGCACACGACGAGCAGCGCTCCGGCGCGCTTCATCGCGGTGGGCAGGGCCCGGGCGGTCGCCGTGTCGTCGTCGCCGTTCACCGCCACGACGACCACCGGGCGGGTCGAGGCGCGGTCCGCGGCCGTCGCGGCCGCGAAGAACACGTCGTCGCGGGCGTCGTGCTGCGCCCAGTAGGCGGCTTCGCCGAAGGAGAGCTCGTGCGCCGCCCACGGGTGCGGATCGCCGGTGGTGAGCACCAGGATGTCGCCTGGGGCGCGGCCGCTCTCCAGCAGGAGGTCGACCGCCTCCTCGGCGGCGTCGAGGGCACCGTCCACCGGGGCCGGGATGAGCTGGATCTGCGGCTGGCTCCGGGAGTCACCGGAACGGTTCGCCGGCCGGGGCGGCTGCTGCGTCCCGGTGTGCGGGCGCGGCGCCGGCGGCGTGGGCCTGGCCGGTCCGGGGCCCGGACGGCCGGGGCGGGGCGAGGCCGCGGTGCGCGGGCCGGGTACGGGTCGGGGGGTCGGCGCGGGGCGGCCTGCGGCCGGCATGGCGCGGGGACCCTGGGCACTCTCGTGAATCTGAGGCTCCTCGGGGATGAGAGGCATGAAGGGATGTCTATCAAACGCCGGTGCGAGTGGCACCGGCGGGTGGCGAGTACGCGATCCGCCTGCGGACGCGCACGCCTGACGGTCGGTCAGAAATCGAAGCCGAGCTGGCCCCCGCTTTCCCGTTCGGCCGCCTCCGCGGAGACACGGACCTTCTTCAGGTGCCGCCACCGGGGCAGCGCGTCCAGGTAGGCCCAGGTCATGCGGTGGTGCGGGGTCGGGCCCAGTTCGGCGAGCGCGGCCTTGTGCACCGGTGACGGGTACCCCGCGTTGGCCGCGAAGCCGAACGGCGCGTAGCCGTCGTGCCGCGAGCCCAGTTCGGCCATCATCGCGTCCCGCCGCACCTTGGCCATCACCGAGGCGGCCGCGACGGCGACACAGGACTGGTCGCCCTTGATCACCGTACGGACCCGCCAGGGGGCGCCGAGGTAGTCGTGCTTGCCGTCGAGGATGACGGCGTCGGGGCGCACCGGCAGCGCGTCGAGCGCCCGTACGGCGGCCAGTCTCAGCGCCGCCGTCATGCCGAGCTCGTCGATCTCCTCCGGGGAGGCGTGACCGAGGGCGTGGGCCGTGACCCACTGCTCCAACTCCGCGGCCAGCTCCGCGCGGCGCTTGGGCGTGAGGAGCTTGGAGTCGGTGAGACCGGCGGGGGGCCGGCGCAGTCCGGTGATGGCGGCGCACACCGTGACGGGCCCCGCCCACGCCCCGCGTCCGACTTCGTCGACCCCGGCGATGACCTTGGCGCCGGTGGTCGCCCGGATCGAGCGCTCGACGGTGTGTGTGGGTGGTTCGTACGGCATGGCGCCTGACAGGTTACGCCGCCTCCGCCCCGCCGCGACACCCGGATGGGCATCCTGCGTCCTCGTCCCTCCGGGGCAGCACCCGGGGCGCCTCTCGAAGCGGGGTCGCCGGGCGGGGGGAGCCGGACTCCCGAAGGCGCCGGGACGGTGGAGGGGCCGCCGGTCCCCGCTCCCGCACGCGGCCCCCGAGAGCCGCCCGCGACCTGTCTGACCTGGGCAGGAGCCATCGGTGTGCCCGGTGAGGGCGCCGGTCAGCGAACGGGGCGCTCCGGCAGCCAGCCGGGCAGTTCCTCCGTGCGGGCGAGCCAGTCGGCGGGCGGGGCCCCTGCCGGTGTGGCGGCGACCACACCGCCGACGATGGCGCAGGTGGTGTCGACGTCCCCGCCGGCCCGGGCCGTCGTCCAGAACGCCCGCTCGTAGTCGCCGAGGGAGCGGGCGGCGGACCACAGGGCGAACGGAACGGTGTCGTGGGCGCTGGTCCGCCGCCCGCAGCCGAGGACGGCGGCCACGGTCTGGGTGTCGTCGTAGTCGAGCATGTCGCGGGCGCGGCGCAGTCCGGCGCCGACGGCGCTGCGCGGGACGAGGGCGACGACGGCGTCGAGGAAGTCGGCGGGCCTGGGCGGGCCTTCCGGGGCCGCGGCGAGCGCTGCCGCGGCGGCGACCGCCATGCACCCGACGACGGCCTCGCGGTGCTGGTGGGTGGTGTACGAGGAGATCTCCGCCTGGTGCGTCGCCTGCTCGGGGTCGTCGGCGTACCAGGCGCCGAGGGGCGCGATCCGCATGGCCGCGCCGTTGCCCCAGGAGCCCTGGCCCTGGAAGAGGGCCGCGGCGAGCTCCCGCCAGTCGCCTCCCTCCCGGATCAGTCGGAGCATGCGGTTGACGGCGGGGCCGTAGCCGCGGTCGAAGTCGTGGTGGTCCGCGAAGGAGCGGGCGAGCGCGTCCTGGTCGATGCGGTCGTGCTCGGCGAGGACGGCCAGGACGGAGCAGGCCATCTCGGTGTCGTCGGTCCACCGCCAGGGGGCGGGCGGGAGCTCGCGCCGCTGGAGCAGCGGGTAGTGGGCGGGGACGAAGAACTGGGAGCCCAGGGCGTCCCCGACGGCCAGCCCCCGGAGGCTGGCGAGGGCGCGCTCGAAGCGTCGGCGGTGAGAGGAGTCAGCGGTCATCGCCTTGCCACTGTATCCGGTGGGTCCCCTTCCGGCCCGGGCTCAGCGCACCGGGCGTCCGGCCTCCAGCCGCAGGCTCCGGCCGGTGAACCGGCGGCGCAGGTGCCGGTCGTGGGAGACGACGACCAGGGCCCCGGGCCACTGGTCGAGAGCCTCTTCCAGCTCCTCCATGAGGCCGGGCGCGAGGTGGTTGGCGGGCTCGTCCAGGAGCAGCAGGTCGGCGGGGCGGGCGAGGAGCCGTGCGAGGGCGAGTCGGCGGCGCTGCCCGGCGGACAGGGAGCCCACGGGCGTGTGGAGGTCACTCGGGCGGAACAGTCCGTAGGAGAGGAGCAGTTCCTCCTTCTCCTCGCCCGTCCCGGCGAGGCCCCGGCCGAACGCGGCCAGCAGACGCTCCTGCGGACGGCCGACCGGTATCTCCTGTGCGAGGTGGCCGATGGCTCCCCGCCGGGTGGCGGTGCCCGCGTCGGGCGCGACGAGTCCGGCCATGACCCGCAGCAGGGTGGACTTGCCCGCGCCGTTGTCGCCGTGGACCAGCAGCCGCTCCCCCGCGCCGACGGTGAGGTGGTCGACGGCGAGCCTGTCCCCGACCCGCACGCCGGCGAGGGTCACCAGATCGCCGCCGGCCGTGCCGGTCAGGGGCCGCGCGGTGAAGGCGAGGGGGCGCGGGGGCGGGGGCACGGGATTCTCGCGGAGGCGGCGCAGCCGCTCACGGGCGGCACGGACCCGTCCGGAGACGGACGCCTGGACGCGTCCCGCGGCCCGGTCGTAGGCCATCTTGTTGCCGTCCTTCATCCCGCGCCCCGCGGCCACCCCGTGGGCGGTGGTGGCGGCGTACTCCTCCAGGCGGGCGGTCTCGTCGCGCCATTCGGCGTGGGCCTGCTCCCAGCGGCGGCGGGCGGCGGCGCGCTCCTGCCGGTACCCGGCGTAGCCGTGGCCGTAGCGGACGACCGTGCGGCGGTCGGCGTCCACTTCGAGGACGGCGGTGGTGACCCGCTCCAGGAACGTGCGGTCGTGGGACACGGCGACGACCGTGCCGCAGTGGGCGAGCAGGGCACCCTCCAGCCAGTCCAGGGCGGCTTCGTCCAGGTGGTTGGTGGGCTCGTCGAGGAACATCACCTCCGGGGCGGCGGCGATCAGGCAGGCGAGGCCGAGGCGGGCCTGCTCGCCGCCGGAGAGGCTGCCCAGGGGACGGTCGCGGCCGACGCCGCCGAGACCGAGGCCGTGCAGGGCCTTGTCGACACGGGCGTCGGCCTCGTAGCCGCCGCGCAGCTCGTACGCGGTGAGCAGCCCGCCGTACTCGGCGAGGGCGGCCTCGCCGGCGGTGGCGAGGGCGGCTTCGAGGGCGCGGAGGCGGGCCTCCATGGCGCGGAGCTCGCCCAGGGCCGCGTCGACGGCCTCGGCGACCGTGCTGCCGGGCGGGAGCTGGGGGGTCTGGGCGAGGAGGCCGACCCCACCCTCCGCGACGGTGGTCGCCTCGCCCTCGTCGGGCCGCTCCGCACCGGCGAGGAGGCGCAGCAGCGTCGACTTGCCCGCGCCGTTCTCCCCCACGATGCCGAGGCGCTCACCCGGACGCACCGTGAGGGAGACGTCGTCGAGCAGCAGCCTGCCGCCCTGGGACTTGGAGACGTGGTGAAGGCTGATCTGTGTGGGCAAGGGCGCCTCCCGGCGGGTCGGTCGGCGACGGCGGCGGTGACCGTCACCAGGGCTAAACGCTACTCGTGTGGCGTTACGACGAGTGTGGCACACTCCTAGCACCTAACGCAACAGGAGTAGCGATATTGAGTGAGAACGCGGAGGGGGCGGCGCCCCCGCCCGGCACCCGCCGCCCCGGCGGCCGTACGGCGCGGACCCGCGCGGCCGTGCGCGACGCCGTCCTGACGGGTCTGGCCGAGCATGGGTATCCGGGCCTGACCGTCGAGTACGTGGCGGAGCGGTCGGGCGTGCACAAGACGACGCTGTACCGCAGGTGGGGCGGCCTGGAGGGGCTGGTGGCCGACGCCCTGGACCTCGCGGGCGAGGACACGTGGGCACCGCCCGACACGGGCCTTCTGGACGGCGATCTGCGGGCCCTCGCCCGTGAGGTGTGCGAGGCGTTCGGCGACCCCGCGGCGGCCGCGGCGCCCACCGCCTTCATTGCGGCGGCGTTCCAGTCGGAGCGGGCGGCCGACGCGCTGCGGGCCTTCTACACGGAGCGGTTCGGGCGCTGCGAGGCCGTCGTGGAACGGGCGGTCGCGCGGGGCGAGGCCCCGGTCGGCACGGACGCGGGCGCGGTCGTACGGGCCGTGTCGGCCCCGCTGTTCCTCCGGCTGTTCGTCACGCGCGAGCCGGTCGACACGGCGCTGGCCGACCAGTCGGCGGCGGCGGTGGCCGCGGCGGTACGGGCCGGGGCGTTCACGCCGTCCACCGGGGCGGGGACGGCCACGGCCACCGATGCGCGGACGGCCACGGCGCCGCCGCGGACGCCTCGGTGACGACCGGGATCAGGCGCACTCACCGGGCGGCGCCCCGTGCTCAGGCACGTGCCGGGGCGGCGCCCGGACCCTGCCACCCGCCCCGGTGACGGCCCGGGCCAGACGCACACCCCGGCGAGCCCGGCCCGGCCCCGGATGGTGCACCGCCGCGGCGTCCGCCCCGCCCCGGGCGCGGGCGGCCACCACACGCGCGAGACGCCGCACGCCCGGCTCGAGCCACGTCCATGCCCCCGCCCGCGCCCCCGCTCACTCCCGGGCGGGCCGACGGGTCAGACGGTCCAGGCCGGTTCGAGGTCCACGACGTCCCCGGTCAGCGCCACGACGTCGGTGGCGAGCTGGGCGCGCAGGGCCAGCCGCTCCACCCGCTCGGCCCGGTACTTGCCGTGCTCGGCCGCCGACCGCCACATCGACAGGACCAGGAACTCGTTGCCCGGAGCCTCCCCGAAGAGACCGCGCAGCATGCCGGGCGAACCGGCCATCGCCGGATTCCAGACCTTCTCCTGCATCAGGGCGTAGTGCTCGACGCGGTCCTCGCGGATACGGCTGTGGGCGACCCGTACGACGTCGGCGTCGGTGAAGCGGGGCTCGAAACCGGTCTTGACGTCGAAGCGGTGGTCGAACAGCTTGGCCTGCGCCCCCTTGAAGGTGCCGGACTGGGCGGCGGCCAGCCTGTCGTGGGACCGCGCCATGAAGGAGTCGTAGAAGGCGCGGCTCTCCCAGAAGGAGAAGACGTGGGCGACGCCGGGGCGCAGCCGGCTCCACCCGCCGCCCTGCCCCCGGAAGCCCGGTTCCCCCGGCAGCCCCGCCCATTTCCGCTGCCCCCGCTCGAACCCCCGACGGTCCACGACGGTGCAGCGAATCCACTTGACCAGCACCGCGCCATCGTACGGCGCCGGGATCCCGCCCATCAGCCCTTCACGACCGACGCCTCGTGACACCATGGGGAGCCGACCGGGCACGGAGGGGAGTCGGCCCCTGCGCGCGCCGGTCCCGGAGAGGGGGAGCTGTGAGCAGTCTCAACAAGGGCGTAGGAAAGGTCGAGGTGTCCCTCAAGTGGGACCCGAGCAGCGGCGGCCCGGTCCACGACCTGGACATCATCGCCGCCGTCTACACCGCGCAGGCGCCGGCCGGCGAACCGGCGTACCTGGTCCACTTCGACAGCCGGTCCCCGGACGGGACGATCACCCTGAGCCGCGACAGCCGCACGGGGCTGGGGCTGGGCATCGACGAGTCCATGGTGCTGGAGCTGAACCGCCTCGCGCCCGCCTACGCGCGCGTGGTCGTCGGCATCGCCATCCAGCAGGGCGGCGGCCGCGTGACCTTCGGCGACGTGGCGAACACGGCCGTCTTCGTCAAGGAGGGCTACGAGGAGCTGTTCCGCGACGACTTCGGCGCCGTCCGGGACGCCACGTCGGCCACCGTCGTCGAGTTCACCCGCCAGGGCCCGCAGACCTGGACGTACCGGGCCGCCGTGCACGGCTACGACGCTGATCCGGAGGCCTTCACCCGCAGCATGGGCGCCCTGCGCTGACTCGGCGGTTCCGGCTCGCCGCGGCGCCCGCGCGGCCGGCCCCCTTCCGGGGCGGCCGGGGCACGGCGAAGGGGACCGGCCGGCGGCCGGTCCCCTCACGCCGTTCACCCGAGGGGCGCCGCGCCGGCCGAAGCCGTGCGCGGCACCGCGGGTCAGCTGCAGCCGCTGGTGGAGCCGCAGCCCTCGCAGATGTAGCAGGAGCCGGCGCGCTGCATCTTCGTACCGCAGGAGAAGCAGAGCGGGGCGTCGGCCTGGATGCCGAGCTGCATCTCGACCAGCTCCGCCGAGGTGTGCGGCGCCTGCGGGGAGGCCGGGGCGGCCGGGGCCTCCGCCTTGGGGGCGGGGACGGACTTCGGTGCCTCCTGACGGCGCGGGGCGGACTGGGCGAGGCCCTCGACGTCCACCTCGTCGTCCGCCGGCTCGTACGAACCGGTCTCCAGGTGCCGCTGGCGCTCCTCCGCGGAGTGGATGCCGAGCGCCGAGCGGGTCTCGAAGGGCAGGAAGTCGAGCGCCAGGCGGCGGAAGATGTAGTCGACGATCGACTGCGCCATCCGCACGTCCGGGTCGTCCGTCATACCGGCCGGCTCGAAGCGCATGTTGGTGAACTTCGAGACGTACGTCTCCAGCGGCACGCCGTACTGGAGGCCGACCGAGACGGCGATGGAGAAGGCGTCCATCATGCCCGCGAGGGTCGAGCCCTGCTTGGACATCTTGAGGAAGACCTCGCCCAGGCCGTCGTCCGGGTAGGAGTTGGCCGTCATGTAGCCCTCGGCGCCGCCGACCGTGAAGGAGGTGGTGATGCCGGGACGTCCCTTCGGGAGGCGCTTGCGGACCGGGCGGTACTCGACGACCTTCTCGACCTTCGCGGGCTCGGCGACCTTCGCGACCTCGGTCTTCTTCTCCTCCTCCTTCTTCTTGGCGGAGAGCGGCTGGCCGACCTTGCAGTTGTCGCGGTAGATGGCGAGCGCCTTGACGCCCATCTTCCACGCCTCGAAGTAGACCTCCTCGACGTCCTCGACGGTGGCCGTCTCGGGCAGGTTCACCGTCTTGGAGAGGGCGCCGGAGATCCACGGCTGGATGGCCGCCATCATCCGCACGTGGCCCATCGCGGAGATCGAGCGCTCGCCCATCGCGCAGTCGAAGACCTCGTAGTGCTCCTGCTTGAGGCCGGGGGCGTCGATCACGTTGCCGTGCTCGGCGATGTGCGCGACGATCGCCTCGATCTGCTCCTCCTGGTAGCCCAGGCGTCGCAGGGCCTGCGGGACCGTGCCGTTGACGATCTGCATGGAGCCGCCGCCGACCAGCTTCTTGAACTTGACCAGGGCGAGGTCGGGCTCGAGGCCGGTGGTGTCGCAGGACATCGCGAGGCCGATGGTGCCGGTCGGGGCGATGACGGACGCCTGGGAGTTGCGGAAGCCGTTCTTCCCGCCGAGGCGGATCACGTCCTGCCAGGCCTCCGTCGCGGCGGCCCAGATCGGGGTGTCGAGGTCGTCCATGCGGACGGCCGCGCCGTTGGCGTCGGCGTGCTGCTTCATGACGCGCTGGTGCGCCTCGGCGTTGCGGGCGTAGCCGTCGTACGGGCCGACGACCGCGGCCAGCTCGGCCGAGCGGCGGTAGGAAGTGCCGGTCATCAGCGAGGTGATCGCGCCGGCCAGGGCGCGGCCGCCGTCGGAGTCGTAGGCGTGGCCGGTCGCCATGAGCAGGGCGCCGAGGTTGGCGTAGCCGATGCCGAGCTGGCGGAAGGCGCGGGTGTTCTCGCCGATCTTCTCGGTCGGGAAGTCGGCGAAGCAGATGGAGATGTCCATCGCCGTGATGACCAGCTCGACGACCTTCGCGAAGCGCTCGACGTCGAAGGACTGGTTGCCCTTGCCGTCGTCCTTCAGGAACTTCATCAGGTTCAGCGAGGCCAGGTTGCAGGACGTGTTGTCCAGGTGCATGTACTCGCTGCACGGGTTCGAGCCGTTGATGCGGCCGGACTCGGGGCAGGTGTGCCAGTGGTTGATCGTGTCGTCGTACTGGATACCCGGGTCGGCGCAGGCCCAGGCGGCCTCGGCCATCTTGCGGAACAGCGCCTTGGCGTCGACCTCCTCGATGACCTCGCCGGTCATGCGGGCGCGCAGGCCGAACGTGCCGCCGGCCTCCACGGCCTTCATGAACTCGTCGTTCACGCGGACGGAGTTGTTGGCGTTCTGGTACTGGACGGACGTGATGTCGTCGCCGCCCAGGTCCATGTCGAAGCCCGCGTCGCGCAGGGCGCGGATCTTCTCCTCCTCCTTCACCTTGGTCTCGATGAAGTCCTCGATGTCGGGGTGGTCGACGTCGAGGATGACCATCTTGGCGGCGCGACGGGTGGCGCCGCCCGACTTGATGGTGCCGGCGGAGGCGTCGGCGCCGCGCATGAAGGAAACCGGACCGGAGGCGTTGCCGCCGGAGGAGAGCAGTTCCTTGGAGGAGCGGATGCGGGAGAGGTTCAGGCCGGCGCCCGAGCCGCCCTTGAAGATCATGCCCTCTTCCTTGTACCAGTCGAGGATCGACTCCATGGAGTCGTCGACCGACAGGATGAAGCAGGCGGAGACCTGCTGGGGCTGCGGCGTGCCGACGTTGAACCACACCGGCGAGTTGAAGCTGAAGATCTGGTGCAGGAGGGCGTAGGCGAGCTCGTGCTCGAAGACCTCCGCGTCGGCGGGGGACGGGAAGTAGCCGTACTCCTCGCCGGCCTTGCGGTAGGTCTTCACGATGCGGTCGATGAGCTGCTTCAGGCTCGTCTCGCGCTGCGGCGTGCCGACGGCACCCCGGAAGTACTTGCTGGTGACGATGTTGACCGCGTTCACCGACCAGAAGTCGGGGAACTCGACGCCACGCTGCTCGAAGTTGACCGAGCCGTCGCGCCAGTTGGTCATGACGACGTCACGGCGTTCCCAGACGACCTCGTCGTACGGGTGCACGCCGGGGGTCGTGTGGATGCGCTCGATGCGCAGGCCCTTGCCCGCCTTGCTGGACCCCTTGGCGCGGGAGCCTCGTGCCGGGCCGCTCGTCGTCTCTGTCATGCCGCCTCCCATATACGGGCAAAAACGCCCTGATGTGCCCATAGCTTCCCAGGGCACGGTTTCCGTCTTTCGTCGTGAGCACTGCGAGCAGCACCCGTGACAGGTCGAATAGGCCGCGTCCGCGGCCGGTCACCGCATCGCGGCGGGTCCGGTCGGCCGCTCGGCCGGCTTCAGGTCGCGGGCACCGGGACCGCGGGGGCCGTACCGGTGCCGCCCTCCTCCGCGGACGGCCGCCGCTCGCGCAGCTCCGCGATGGCGGCCTCGAAGTCCTCGAGGGTGTCGAACGCGCGGTACACGGACGCGAAGCGCAGGTACGCGACGAGGTCGAGCTCCCGCAGCGGGCCGAGTATGGCGAGGCCGACGTCGTGCGTGGTGAGCTCCGCGCTGCCGGTGGCCCGGACGGCCTCCTCGACGCGCTGGCCCAGCTGCGCCAGGGCGTCCTCGGTGACGGGCCGCCCCTGGCAGGCCTTGCGCACACCGTTGATGACCTTGGTCCGGCTGAAGGGCTCGGTCACCCCGCTGCGCTTCACGACCATGAGGGAGCAGGTCTCCACCGTGGTGAAGCGGCGGGAGCAGTCGGGGCACTGGCGGCGGCGGCGGATGGACGTCCCGTCGTCGGTGGTGCGACTGTCGACGACACGGCTGTCGGGGTGCCTGCAGAAGGGGCAGTGCATGGTCCCAACCCTCCTTCACAGCACGACTGAACAGCCCCGCGAGGCCCTTCCGGGCCCCCTCGAAGCAGCTTCAAGCATAGGCGATGCCATCACCCCGGACGGACCGGGGACCACAACTTCTAGGTGGCTGTCACCATGCAACCACTACATGTAGGGTCCCGGGCCCATTCGCGGCGCGGAGCGTGTCGCCCCGCGCGCCATCCCCCGGGCCGCGGACGAGCCTACGGCACGGGCCGCCCCCGGCGCCGCCGGGGGCGGGGGTGCCGGGGGTGCGGGAGGGCCGTCGACAGAGCCCCGCGAGGCCCGCCGGAGGGCGCCGAAAAGGCCCCCGTAAATGTGCCCGCGAAGGCGCCGGGGAGGCCCCGGGAAGGCCCGGAGAAGGCGCCGTAGAGGCCCCGGGAACACCGTGCGCATGGACTCGGGGAGACCCCGGAAAGGCACCGCGGAGAGGGCCGCCCTCATTCGCCGTACACGGCGTGTCGCGCTCCCGGAGAGGAGCCGGCTCAGCGCCGGAGGGGGGTGGCCCCGCTCGCGGGACGGGCAGGCGATACCGTAATAGCCCGAATTGCCTCGCTGTCGCACGCGCATCGGCCGCACCGGAGGCGCACCCGCCCGCAGGGCGAAAGGTCGCACATACACCCAGGCGCACGCACAGGTAAGCCATTCCGTGGTTTTTCACTCGAACGTGTGTTTGGCGCAACCTTTCGAAAGCAACTACCGTTGTGCCAGCCAGGGAGACCATTCGAGAGGGGCCGACGTGACCACCACCGCAGACAGCGCCAGCGCCACCATCACCGCCCAGGACCGCTCCCAGGGCCGATTCGAGCCGGTACACGCCATGACCGTGAAGAACGCGAACGAGGCGGGCACGACGCCCGAGCCCGGCAAGCCCGCGCGCGCCCTCCCCGGCCGACCTCCCGGCATCCGGGCCGACAGCTCGGGACTCACGGACCGGCAGCGCCGGGTCATCGAGGTCATCCGCGACTCGGTGCAGCGGCGGGGGTACCCCCCGTCGATGCGGGAGATCGGCCAGGCGGTCGGGCTGTCCAGCACCTCCTCGGTGGCGCACCAGCTGATGGCCCTGGAGCGGAAGGGCTTCCTCCGCCGCGACCCGCACCGGCCGCGCGCGTACGAGGTGCGCGCCTCCGACCAGCCGAGCGCCCAGCCCGCGGACACCACCGGCAAGCCCGCCGCCTCGTACGTCCCACTCGTCGGCCGGATCGCCGCCGGCGGCCCGATCCTGGCCGAGGAGTCCGTCGAGGACGTCTTTCCCCTCCCCCGGCAGCTGGTGGGCGACGGTGAGCTGTTCGTCCTGAAGGTCGTGGGCGACTCCATGATCGAGGCCGCCATCTGCGACGGCGACTGGGTGACGGTCCGCCGCCAGCCGGTCGCGGAGAACGGCGACATCGTGGCAGCCATGCTCGACGGCGAGGCCACGGTCAAGCGCTTCAAGCGGGAGGACGGCCACGTCTGGCTGCTCCCGCACAATGCCGCCTACCAGCCCATCCCCGGTGACGAGGCGACCATCCTCGGCAAGGTGGTCGCGGTACTGCGGCGAGTCTGACCCCTGCGCCGGCCCCGAACCGGGCCCCGGGACCTCTGCGCCGGTCCCGGGGCCCCGCCATGTCCGCTGCGGCCCGGCACCGGGAACCACGGACCGGCGCCAACGCCGCGCCTGCGCGTTCGAAGGCGGCCGCCGGACCCCGAAGGGCGCCGCCGGTGCGCGCCCCGCCACGCGCCCGCCTTCGCCGCTACGCGCCCGCCTTCGCCGCCTGATCGATGGCGGCCAGGGAGCGGCGGACCTGATTGCGGTCCGTCGTGTACCAGAAGTCGGGCAGGGAGGCCCGCAGGAAGCCGCCGTAGCGGGCGTTCGCCAGCCGCGGGTCGAGGACGGCCACCACACCGCGGTCGCCCGTGGCCCGTACGAGACGGCCGGCGCCCTGCGCCATGAGCAGCGCGGCATGGGTCGCGGCGACCGCCATGAAGCCGTTGCCGCCCGCCTCCTCGACCGCCTTCTGCCGGGCGCTCATCAGCGGGTCGTCCGGGCGGGGGAACGGGATCCGGTCCATCACCACGAGCTGGCAGTTCGGCCCCGGCACGTCGACGCCCTGCCACAGCGACAGCGTTCCGAAGAGGCAGGTCTCCGCATCGGCGGCGAACGTCTTGATCAGCTCGCCGAGCGTGTCCTCGCCCTGGAGCAGCACCGGCTTGTCCAGGCGGCCCCGCAGCTCCTCGGCGGCGGCCTGCGCGGCCCTCATGGAGGAGAACAGGCCGAGCGTGCGGCCCCCGGCAGCCTCGATCAGCTCCGCCAGCTCGTCCAGCATGTCCGTCCGGCTGCCCTCCCGTCCGGGAGTCGCCAGATGGCGTGCGACGTAGAGGATGCCCTGCTTGGGGTAGTCGAAGGGCGAGCCGACGTCGATGCCCTTCCACACGGGCAGGTCCTCGCCCTCGACGCCCTCCGGCGCGAGCCCCAGCGAGGCGCCCACCCCGTTGAAGTCCCCGCCGAGCTTGAGCGTCGCCGACGTCAGGACCACCGAGCGGTCGGCGAAGAGCTTCTCGCGCAGCAGACCCGACACGGACAGCGGGGCCACCCGCAGGGACGCGCCGAAGCGGTCGTGCCGCTCGTACCAGACGACGTCGTACTCGGAGCCGTTGGCGATGCGCTCCGCGACCGCGTGGACGTTCTCCACGGCGGCCATGGCCTGCTTGCGGACGGCGTCCTCGTCCTGCCCGGACCGGTCACGGTTGCCGCCCAGCGCCGTGATCACGGTGCGGGCCGCGTCCCGCAGCGCCATCAGGGCGTACGCGAGGTCCTCGGGCACCTCCTGGAGGCGGCCCGGCAGGGCCAGCTCCATCAGCTTCTCGAAGCCCTCCGCGGCCGTCTGCAACTGGTCGGCGGCCTTCTCGTCCACGAGCTTCGCGGCTCTGCGCACCGCCCGGTTGACCTGGCCGGGGGTGAGCTCGCCGGTGGCGACCCCGGTCACGCGGGAGACGAGCTCGTGCGCCTCGTCGACGATCAGCACCTCGTGCTGCGGCAGGACGGGGGCGCCCTCGATGGCGTCGATGGCGAGCAGCGCGTGGTTGGTCACCACCACATCGGCGAGCTTGGCCCGCTCCCGCGCCGCCTCCGCGAAGCACTCGGCACCGTATGCGCACTTGCTCGCCCCCAGGCACTCGCGCGAGGAGACGGACACCTGCCCCCACGCCCGGTCGGAGACGCCCGGCGTCAGGTCGTCGCGGTCGCCCGTATCGGTCTCGTCCGACCAGTCGCGCAGGCGCAGCAGGTCCTGGCCGAGCTTGCTGGTCGGGGCGGCCGCCTCGAACGGGTCGAACAGTCCGTCCTCCTCCTCCTGCGGCACGCCCTCGTGGATGCGGTGCAGGCACAGGTAGTTGGAGCGGCCCTTGAGCATGGCGAACTCCGGACGGCGGCGCAGCAACGGGTGCAGCGCGTCGACCGTCCGCGGCAGGTCCCGCTCGACGAGCTGGCGCTGGAGGGCGAGCGTGGCCGTCGCCACGACGACGCGGTCCCCGTGCGCCAGGGCGGGCACCAGGTAGCCGAGGGACTTGCCGGTGCCGGTGCCGGCCTGGACGAGCAGGTGCGTACCGTCGTCGACGGCCTGGGCGACTGCCTCGGCCATGGCGACCTGGCCTGGCCTTTCCATGCCGCCGACGGCGGCGACGGCGGCGTGGAGGAGCTCGGGGAGGGATGGCTTCGTCATAGCCCGTCCACCCTACGGCTCCGCACTGACAGCCGGACCGCCCCGAGCGTCCTCCCCGCCCGTTCCGGACACTCCCCCGGCGTGCCCACCCCGCACAACGGCACACCGCCACCCGGACGGGTGACTGAAAACGCACCCCATTGACGGGTGGGCGGCCGTCCCCCTCCGCCCGGGTCCGGCGGCGGCGCCGGTGCGCGGGGCTCTCCCGCGGGCCCTGTGCGGAGGGTCACGGACGGTGTGGGGGGCCGCGCCCCGAGGAACCGCGGCCCTGCCGCACGCCGTCCCCAACGGCACCGGCATAGTGGGGGCCGCACTTCGGCGCCGGGCGCCCGGCGCCGCCGGAGGCCGGGTTCCGGAGTGCGCGCTCACGTAGTTCCGCGTTGGCGGGCGGCTTGTCGCAAGGCGCCCGGTTCACGAAGTTCCCAGGGGGATCACTCATGCGCACGATACGTCCGCTGCTCGCGTCGACCGCCCTCGCGGCGGCGCTCGCGCTCACCGCCACAGGCTGCGGTCCGGAGGAGGACCCGTCCGCCGCGCCCGGCGCCTCCGCCGCCCCGGTGCCCGGCGGGGACGGCAAGATCACCATCCCGGACGATCTGAAGGACCGGCTCAAGCAGCACGGTATCGACCTCGACAAGTGGCGGGGCGGCGAGTGGAAGAACTGGGACCGGGACAAGTGGCTGCGTGAGGCGCAGGACTTCGTCAACCCGATCATCGAGGACCTGTGGGACCCGGACCGCATGCGTGAGGCGGAGGAGCCGGACCAGCCCGTCGAGGACGGGGACATCCCCGACGACGCGGGCGTGACGGACCCGACGCCCGCGCGCGTGGAGGCCACGGCCGTGAAGCCCGCCTACCACGACGGCGCCCCGGAGGCCGGCAAGCTGCTCTTCGACGGCCCCAAGGGCTCGATGGTCTGCTCGGCGACCGTCGTGCAGGACCCCGCGAACCCGGGCAGGTCCAACCTGGTGTGGACGGCGGGCCACTGCGTCCACGCCGGCAAGAACGGCGGCTGGTACCGGAACATCGCCTTCGTACCGTCGTACAACGACAAGGGCCTGTCGACGGCCCAGCTGGAGAAGGCCTCCCGCGAGGACGTCGCCCCGTACGGCGTGTGGTGGGGCGACTGGGCGCAGACCTCCGAGCAGTGGATCGACCAGGGCGCTTCGACGGGCGGCCAGGGCGCCCCGTACGACTTCGCCGTCGTCCACGTGACGCCGGAGAAGGGCGGCGGCGGCAAGTCGCTGGAGGAGACGGTCGGTTCGGCCCTGCCCGTCGAGTTCGACGCGCCGGCCGCGCCGCGGATCGCGAGCATGGAGGCGACCGGCTACCCGGCGGCGCCGCCGTACGACGGCCAGCGGATGTTCCAGTGCGCGGACAAGCCCGGCCGGCTGTCGCTGAAGGCCGAGCAGCCGACGATGTACCGCATCGGGTGCAGCATGACCGGTGGCTCGTCGGGCGGTGGCTGGGTCGCCGCGGGCAAGGACGGCAAGCCGGCGCTGGTGTCCAACACCTCGATCGGGCCGGTGCAGGCGGGCTGGCTCGCCGGGCCCCGTCTGGGCGCCGAGGCGAAGGGCGTGTTCACGGCGGTCAGCGAGAAGTTCGCGGGGCGCTGAGCCGCTGCCGCCGCGCGTCTGCTGCTGAGCTCCACCGCTGAGCCGCTGAGCCGTGCCGCCCCCGTCCCCCCGTCCCGCGGGGTGGGGTGAGCGTCACTGCGGGTCGGCGGGCGCGGGCGGAAGATCGGCCCGAGCCTGCGCGCCGCGGGCCGGGGGGAGCCCGGCGGCCGGCGGCCGGCGCCCGCCCGGTGCGCACCGGGCGAGGGGCGGGGCGGAACCGCCGCGTCGAGCGGTGACCGCCGGGGACGGACGGTGCCGGCCGGGAGGCGGTCGCCCGGCCCGGCCGCCACCGGATCGGGCGTTCGACATACGACGTGAGGAGGGGCCCCGGACCAGTTGGTCCGGGGCCCCTCCTCGTCGAGTCCCGTCGCGTCAGGCCGTGACGACCGTGTACGGGGCGAGCAGCGCGGCGAGCTCGCTGTGCACCCGCGCCTTCAGGCGCGTGCCCTCCGGGGTGTGCTCCTCGGAGATCACCTCGCCCTCGGCGTGCACCCGCGAGACCAGACCGCCCTGCGTGTACGGCACGAGGGCCTCCACCTCGACCTCCGGCCGGGGCAGCTCGGCGTCGATCAACGCGAGCAGTTCCGCGATGCCCTGGCCGGTCCGCGCCGACACGGCGATGGAGTGCTTCTCGACGCGCAGCAGCCGCTGGAGGACGAGCGGGTCGGCCGCGTCCGCCTTGTTGACCACCACGATCTCGGGCACGTCGGTGGCGCCCACGTCCCGGATCACCTCGCGCACGGCGGCCAGCTGCTCCTCCGGCGCCGGGTGCGCGCCGTCCACCACGTGGAGGATCAGGTCGGCGTCACCGACCTCCTCCATGGTGGAGCGGAACGCCTCGACCAGGTGGTGCGGCAGATGCCGGACGAAGCCGACCGTGTCGGCCAGCGTGTACAGCCGGCCGCTGGGCGTCTCAGCGCGGCGGACCGTGGGGTCGAGGGTGGCGAACAGGGCGTTCTCCACCAGCACCCCCGCACCGGTCAGCCGGTTCAGCAGGGAGGACTTGCCGGCGTTGGTGTACCCGGCGATGGCCACGGACGGGACCTTGTTGCGGCGCCGCTCCTGGCGCTTGATGTCGCGGCCCGTCTTCATCTCCGCGATCTCCCGGCGCATCTTCGCCATCTTCTCGCGGATCCGTCGCCGGTCCGTCTCGATCTTGGTCTCACCGGGGCCTCGCGTGGCCATGCCACCGCTGCCGCCGCCACCCATCTGCCGGGACAGCGACTGGCCCCAGCCGCGCAGCCTCGGCAGCATGTACTGCATCTGGGCGAGGGCCACCTGCGCCTTGCCCTCGCGGGACTTGGCGTGCTGGGCGAAGATGTCGAGGATCAGGGCGGTCCGGTCGACCACCTTGACCTTGACGACGTCCTCCAGGTGGATGAGCTGGCCGGGGCTCAGCTCACCGTCGCAGACGACCGTGTCCGCGCCGGTCTCCAGCACGATGTCGCGCAGCTCGTCCGCCTTGCCCGAGCCGATGTACGTGGCCGGGTCCGGCTTGTCGCGGCGCTGGATGACGCCGTCCAGCACGAGCGCGCCCGCCGTCTCGGCGAGGGCGGCCAGCTCGGCCAGGGAGTTCTCGGCGTCCTGCACGGTCCCCGAGGTCCAGACGCCCACCAGCACGACGCGCTCCAGGCGCAGCTGCCGGTACTCGACCTCGGTGACGTCCTCGAGTTCGGTGGAAAGGCCGACCACCCGGCGGAGCGCCGCGCGCTCCTGGCGGTCGAACTGGTCGCCGTCCCGCTCTCCGTCGATCTCGTGGCTCCAGGCGACGTCCTCTTCCATCAGGGCATCGGCCCGAAGGCTCTCGGCGCGGGTCGGCTCGGAGGAGCTCAGCTTGTCCTGCTTGTCCTGGGAAGGGGATGAAGAGGAGGTCATTGGATCCTTACGTCGATGGAAAAGTCGATTCGTCGGGCACAACGCCCGGGCACCCCGGATGATTCCCGGCCGGGGCCGGGCCGCGGGCGGGGCGCCCCGCCGACACGACGATGGTCGCACGGCACCACCGGGCCCGTCACGCGGGTTTACCCGCCGGCGGCTCCGGTGACGGGGGCGCGGACCGGCCCCGCGACGGGGCCGTGGGCCGTGGGACGCGCGCCGGCCGAGGAGGCGGCCGTCGGGGTGGCGGCGCGCCAGTCGGGGTGGCCCGGCATGGCCGGGGTCTTCTCGCCGTACAGCCAGCCGCGCAGGAAGCCGGTCAGGTCGCGGCCGGCGACGGCGGAGGCGAGCCGGACGAAGTCGGCGGTCCCGGCGGTGGCGTGCGCGTACTCGGCCGTCCAGCGCCGTTGGAGCGTGCCGAAGGCGGCGGCGCCGATCTCCTGGCGCAGGGCGTACAGGACGAGGGCGCTGCCGTCGTAGACGACCGGCCGGAACAGGGCCGTCTTCGCGTCCGTCGCGGGTGGGCGCGGCGCCGCCGGAGGGCCGCCCGCAGCGCGCCAGCCGTCCGACGCGGTGTACGCCTCGCGCATGCGGCGCTCCAGCTGTTCGTGGCCGGACTCGTCGGCGTGCAGCGCCTCGTACCAGGTGGCGTGGCCCTCGCTGAGCCACAGGTCGGACCATGAGCGGGGGGTGACGCTGTTGCCGAACCAGTGGTGGGCCAGCTCGTGGACCATGATCGACTCGACGTACCACTCGGGTAGCTCGGGGTCGGTGAACAGCGACCGCTCGAAGAGCGAGAGGGTCTGGGTCTCCAGCTGGAAGCCGGTGGACGCGGCGGCGACGAGCACGCCGTACGTGTCGAAGGGGTAGCGGCCCGTCTTCTCCTCCATCCAGCGCAGGTGGCCGGGTGTCCTGCGCAGCCAGGGCTCCAGCAGCTTCCGGTCGGCGGCGGGGACGACGTCGCGCAGGGGCAGGTCGTGGGGGCCGGTGTGCCGGACGACGGCGGAGCGGCCGATGGCGACCTGTGCGAGCTCGGTCGCCATGGGGTGGTCGCCGCGGAAGGTCCAGGTGGCGGAGGGTCCGGCGACGGCGCGGGCGACCGCCCGGCCGTTGGCGACGGCGACGAGGTCCTTGGGCGCGGTGACGCGGAAGGTGAAGAGGGCCTTGTCGGCGGGGTGGTCGTTGCAGGGGAAGACGCGGTGGGCGGCATGGGGCTGGCCGGCGAGGGCGAGCCCGTCGGCGGTGCGGACCCAGCCGCCCTCGGCTCCGGCGGCGACCGGGTCGCTGGTGTGGGTGACGGCGATGGTGAGCCGATCCCCCGGGGCCACCGGCAGGGCGGGGTCGATCACCAGGTCCTCGCCGGTGCGGGTGAAGCCGGCGGGGCGGCCGTCGACGGTCACGGATGCGACGGTTCCGTGGGAGAAGTCCAGGTTGAACCGGTCCAGACGCTCGGTGGCCCGCGCGTCGATCCTGGTGAGCGCGTCGAGGGGCTTGCGGTTGTCGCCGCTGTAGGTGAGGGCGATGTCGTACGCGAGGACGTCGTAGCCGGGGTTGCCGAGGTGCGGGTAGAGCGGGTCGCCGATGCCGAGCGGCTCGGGCGCCGGGAGGGCCGCCGCGACGAGTCCGGCGGACACCGCGGCGAGGAGTGCGGCGCGCAGGCGCGGCCTCCGAACCCGAAGACTCGGGGTGCGGGGGCTCGGGGTGTGGGGGCTCCGTGTGCGGGGGCGAGGGTCCTGGACGCGCAGGTGCGGGGCGCGTGGCCGGGGGGCGCCCGGCCGAGGGATGCGCGGGGACGGGGTGGTGGGGGGCATGTGGCCAGCGCTACCAGCGCGCGGGGCGTACGCCGGTGCGGCGCGCGCCCCGCACACCCGAACGAGCGCCGCGCGCGGGCGTACGGCGGCTCGTCCGGCGTCCGGCGAGGAGGGCCGCGTGCGCCCTTCGGAGGCGCCCCAGCGTGACCGCGTCGCTCTGGCCCGCGGCACGCGCGCGTGCGCGCCCGGCCCGAGCCCGGCTCCGCGGCAGCACCCGGCCTCCGGGGGCCGGGGCGCAGGCGTACCAGCGGCTTCTGTCGGATCCCGGGGCGGCGCCCGGCGGACCACGGCGGCGCCGCTCCGTGCTCCGCGGCGGCGACGGCGGGTGTCCGGGCGGCGGACCAGGCCGACGGGAGCCTTGGCGCGCCCCGAGGGCGCTACCGCGTCGACGGCGGGTGCTGGGCGGCGCGGCTGACGTCGTACACGCCGGGGACGTCCCGCATGGCGCGCATCAGCGCGGGCAGGCCGGCCGCGTCGGCGAGCAGGAGGGTGTACGTGTGGCGGACCCGCTGTTCGCTCGGAGGTTCGACGGTGGCCGAGACGACGGCGGCCCCCGCCGTGGCGATGGCCTCGGTGAGGTCGGCGAGCAGACGGGGGCGGCCGAACGATTCGGCGACGAGGGTGACCCGGCAGGGCGCCTCGCCGCTCCAGCGCACGGTGACGGGCTGCCGTCCGAGGGACTCCATCCGGCGTACGGCCGGGCATTCGGCGCGGTGGACGGTGACGGCGCCGCCGCGTACGGCGAAGCCGGTCACCGCGTCGGGCGGCACGGGCGTGCAGCAGCCCGCCAGGCGGACACCGGTGTGCGGGGCGTCGACGACGGCGTTGGCGGTGGGCCGGCGGCCGGTCACGACGGCGGCGGCCGGGCGCGGGTCGGCGTCGGGGGCGTCCGGGCCGTGCGGGTGGGCGGCGAGCCAGTGGTCGATGGCGATGCGCGCGGTGGGGGTGCGGGCGTGCTCCAGCCAGTCGGGCGAGGGCCCGGACCCCTCGTCCTCGGCGAGCAGGGGCTGGACGGTGTCGCCGTCGCGCAGGACGGTGCCGAGTGTGGCGAGCCGCCCGTTGACGCGGGCGCCGACGCAGGCGTGGGCGGCCGTCCCGTACTGCTCGTAGGCGGCGTCCACGCAGGTGGCGCCCGCGGGGAGGGCGAGCGTGCCGCCGTCGGGGAGGAACACGGTGATCTCGCCGTCCTGCGCGAGGTCGGCGCGCAGCGACGTCCAGAACGTGTCGGGGTCGGGAGCGGACTGCTGCCAGTCGAGCAGGCGCGACAGCCAGCCGGGGCGGGTGGGGTCGGCGCGTTCGCCGTCCTCGGCCGGGTCTGGTCCGTCGGCCGGGTCGCCCGTCGGGGCGGCGGGGGCGGGGGCGGATCCGGCTGCGGCGGGGGCGCCGGCGGAGGACGCGGTGGCCGCGGCAGCGGAGGAGGGCGGGGCTGAGGCCGCGGGGGCGGGGGCGGGGGCGTAGGGGTTGCCGAGGGCGACGACGCCCGCCTCGGCGACCTTGTGCATCCGGTGGGTGCGGATGAGGACCTCCGCGACGGCGCCGTCGGGCGCGGCGACGGCCGTGTGCAGCGACTGGTACAGGTTGAACTTCGGGGCGGCGATGAAGTCCTTGAACTCGGAGATCACCGGGGTGAAGCAGGTGTGCAGCTCGCCCAGCACGGCGTAGCAGTCGGCGTCCTCCCCGACCAGGACGAGGAGCCGCCCGAAGTCGGTGCCGCGCAGCTCGCCGCGCTTGCGGCTGACGCGGTGGACGGAGACGAAGTGGCGTGGGCGGACGAGGACCTCGGCGGTGATCCCGGCGTCCCGCAGGACGGTGCGCACGTCGTCGGCGACGGTGGCGAGGGCGTCGCCCGCGTCGGCGTTGCGCGCGATCAGGGCGCGGGTCCGCTCGTACTCGACGGGGTGGAGGATGGCGAAGACCAGATCCTCCAGCTCCGTCTTGAGGGCCTGCACGCCGAGGCGCTCGGCCAGCGGGATGAGGACGTCGCGGGTGACCTTGGCGATGCGCGCCTGCTTCTCGGGCCGCATGACGCCGAGGGTGCGCATGTTGTGGAGCCGGTCGGCCAGTTTGATGGACATGACGCGGACGTCGTTGCCGGTGGCGACGAGCATCTTGCGGAACGTCTCGGGCTCGGCGGCGGCGCCGTAGTCCACCTTCTCCAGCTTGGTGACGCCGTCGACGAGGTAGGCCACCTCGTCACCGAACTCCTCGCGCACCTGGTCGAGGGTCACCTCGGTGTCCTCGACGGTGTCGTGGAGGAGTGACGCCGTCAGGGTGGTCGTCTCGGCGCCGAGTTCGGCGAGGATCAGCGTGACGGCGAGGGGATGGGTGATGTAGGGCTCGCCGCTCTTGCGGAACTGGCCCCGGTGGGACGACTCCGCCAGCTCGTACGCGCGGCGCAGGACGGCCAGGTCGGCGTCCGGGTGGTGGGCGCGGTGGGCGTCCGCGACATGGCCGATGGCGTCGGGCAGGCGGTCACGGGCGGTGGGGCCCAGCAGCGCGGCCCGGCCGATCCTGCGCAGGTCGATACGGGGGCGGCCGCGCCTGCGGCCGGGGGCGCTGGGGTTGGTGGCCTCTGCGCTCATGGGGCACCTCCGGCGGCGTCGACCGGCGGTGGGCGGGTACGGCGTGACCGCCCTGCCGGTGCTTGATGCTACCGAGCCCACCACGCGGCGCAGCCCCGCTCTCGCCCAGCGTGAACGGGATCACCCATTCGAGGGAGGTTGGCGCGCGTACCGTTTCGTCCCGTGATCGAACCGCGTGCTCAGACGGCCGATTCGGAGAGCCACGCCGGATCGATGTGCCCCTCGGCGACGATCACGGCGGGGCCGGTCATCTCGACCCGCCCGTCGGGCCGCTCCGTGATCACCAGCGTGCCGCCGAGCACGTCGACGGTGTACGTGACGGGGGCGCCCGTCACCGCCGGGTCGACGCCGTCGCGGCGGGCGGCGGCGACGGCCACGGCGCAGGCGCCCGTCCCGCACGACCGGGTCTCGGCGGCGCCGCGCTCGTGGACGCGCATGGCGACGTGCCGCGGGCCCCGGTCGGCGACGAACTCGATGTTGACGCCGTCGGGGTAGACGGCGGCGGGGGCGTACGCCGGTTCGGCGCGGAGGTGCCCGGCGTGGGCGAGGTCGTCGACGAAGGCGACGGCGTGGGGGTTGCCCATGTTGACGTTGCGCGCGGGCCAGCTGCGGCCGTCGACGGTGACGGTGACGCCGGCGTCGGGCAGCACGGCACGCCCCATGGAGACGGTGACGTCGCCGTCCTTCGCGAGGTGGACCAGCTTGACGCCGGCACGGGTGGCCACGGCGAGGTCGCCGGCCGTGACGTGCCCGGCGTGCTCCAGGTAGCGGGCGAAGACGCGGACGCCGTTGCCGCACATCTCGGCGACGGAGCCGTCGGCGTTGCGGTAGTCCATGAACCACTCGGCCTCGCCGGCCATGTGCCGCGCCTCGGGGTGGGCGGCGCTGCGGACGACGTGCAGCACCCCGTCGCCGCCGATGCCGGCGCGGCGGTCGCAGACTCTCGCCACCAGGGCGGCGGTCAGATCGACGGCGTTCTCCGGGTCGGGGAGGATCACGAAGTCGTTCTCGGTGCCGTGGCCCTTGAGGAAGGCGAGGGGTGTGCTGTTCACGCGATCAATCGTACGGGGCGGGTACGACAGCCGGCGGGGACGTCCGAACGGCGGACTCCCGGGCGCGCCGCCGTGCGGGGGGCCTCGGGGCCGGCGGCCGGGCCGCATCGGAGGGCGGAAAGGCGAGGGCGGGAGGGCGAGGGCGGAGGCGGGGTGTCGGGCTGCGGCGGGGGCTCGGCCGGGCCGTGGGGGCGGGCTCCGGCGGAGACGGGTTCACCGCCGGCAGACGGGTTCGACGCCGGCAGACGGAATCCAGTACAGACGCGCGCTAGCGGAGGCGGGCCACGCGCCAGACGGCGAGGGCGACCATGAGGGTGACCAGGGTCGCGTACAGGGCGATCACGCGCCAGTCGGGGCGCTCGCCGGAGCCGCGCGGCGGCAGTCCCGGCCAGCTGTAACCGACGCGGCGGGCGGCCATCATGCCCCAGCCGGCCGCGCAGCCGCAGAGCAGCAGCCCGAGCATCGCCAGGACGGCGCCGCCGTCACCGGAGCCGAAGGCCAGGGGGAAGGCGAACATCAGCGAGCCCAGGGCGCCGAGGCCGACGATGGGAGCGAGCTGCCAGATGCGCAGGCGCCGCTGCGGGCGCAGCTCGACCTCGACCTCGTCGGGGGTGACGTCCTGCGCCCCGTCCTCGTCCAGCTCCGGGCCGTCGGGGCTGAGCCGAGGCGCTTCCCGCACCTGCGGGTCCGCGCCGTCCGACGTCTCTCGCCCTTCTCTGTCGCGAGGGCCGGCCTCCATCGCCACGCGCCCTCCCCACTCGGATCCACTGGTCGATCGATGCTCGATGATGGCACGGCCACGACCGCCGGAATGACGGGCAGGGCGTCCCGATGCCATCACGTGATCAGGCTGTAACCGCTCGTTCGACCAACGTCAGGGCCCGGCGCGGGAGTTCCCCCCGGTCCGCGGCGGCTCCGCTGAGCCATCTGACCCGCGGGTCACGGCGGAACCACGAGTCCTGACGGCGCGCGAAACGCTTGGTGGCGCGCACCGTTTCGTCGCGCGCCTCCTGTTCGGTGCACTCCCCCGCGAGGGCCGCGAGGACCTGCTGGTACCCCAGGGCCCGGGAGGCGGTGCGCCCGTCCCGCAGGCCCCGGCCCTCCAGCGCGCGCACCTCGTCGACCAGTCCGGCCTCCCACATCCGGTCCACCCGCTCGGCGATGCGGGCGTCCAGTTCGGGGCGGGCCACGTCCACACCGATCTGGACGGTGTCGTAGACGGAGTCGTGGCCGGGGAGATTGGCGGTGAAGGGCCTGCCGGTGATCTCGATGACCTCCAGGGCGCGTACGACGCGGCGGCCGTTGCTGGGGAGGATGGCGCGGGCGGCGTCCGGGTCGGCGGCGGCGAGCCGGGCGTGCAGGACGCCGGAGCCGAGCTCCTCCAGCTCCGCCTCCAGGCGGGCGCGGACGAGCGGGTCGGTGCCGGGGAACTCCAGGGCGTCGATGGCCCCGCGGACGTAGAGCCCGGAGCCGCCTACGAGGATCGGCGTACGGCCGGCGGCGAGCAGCCGGTCGATCCGCGCGCGCGCGAGGCGCTGGTACTCGGCGACGCTGGCGGTCTGCGTGACGTCCCAGATGTCGAGGAGGTGGTGGGGGACTCCGCCGCGCTCCTCGCGGGTCAACTTGGCCGTGCCGATGTCCATCCCCCGGTACAGCTGCATGGAGTCGGCGTTGACGACTTCGCCGCCGAGTTCCCGCGCGAGGTGGACGCCCAGATCGGACTTTCCCGCTGCGGTGGGGCCGACGACGGCGATGACACGGGGAGTGGGGAGAGTGCTGCTCACCGCCCCAGTCTCGCAAACGCGGAGCGGTGTCCCCGAACGAGTTACGTGACGGGGTGGGGGCGGGGTCGTTGCCAGTTGCGAGGTTCCGACCGCCGGTTCAGCGACCGGCCCCGCCCGGACGACGCGATGGGGCGCTCCGGACAGCGCGGGATTTCGCCCGCACGAGTACGCTATGGAGTTGATATGGGCGTTTTTGCATGGTTTCGCCGGAAAGGCGAGAAGGGCGGGCAGATGGCCGAAGTCGCCGCCGACGAGGCGGGGAGCGCCACGCCGACCGCGAGCGCCGTCGCCGACGTTGACGCCGACGTTGACGCTGACGCCGACGCCGGGGAGCGGTCCGGTGGTGGCTCCGCTCTGACCGGTCCCGCCGCGTCCCCCGAGGCGTCCGCGCCTTCCGGGCCCTCCGCACCCCCGGCGACGTCCTCCGAGTCCGAGGCGTCCGGGCCGGACGCGGTCCCGCCCCAGGCGGTCCGGTCCGGCTCGCAGGCGGCGCTCTCCACCGCCGGGGAGGCCGAGGGCCGGGAGCACGGCGACGAGGCCGCCCGGCAGGCCGCGTCGGCCGGGACGGCCCCGGAAGGGGCGGCCGCGGGCGCGACGGCCTCGGGTGGGACGGCTTCGCGGGACGCCGCCGAGGGAGAGGACGCCGCCGACGGAGTGGACATCCCGAAGCAGCAGTCGGCCGAGGAAGCGGCCGACAGCGGAGCGGGCGAAGGCGCCCGCACCTAGGCAGGGCCGGCGGAACGGGTCCGTCCGGCCGGTCCGGTGGGAACCGGTCAGTACGAGGGAAGGTGGGTCATGGGCTTCCTGGACACGTTGAAGACCAAGCTCGGCCCTGCCAAGGGCAAGGTCTCCGACCTCGCCCAGCAGCACGGCGAGAAGATCGACCACGGCATCGAGAAGGCCGCCCGCATGGTCGATCAGAAGACCAAGGGCAAGTACACCGACAAGATCGAGTCCGGCACCGTCAAGGCGCGGCACGCCATGGACCGGCTCGCCCACCAGGGCGAGAAGGGCGACACGCCATCCGGACCGGAGGCGTCGCCCCCGACGCCCCCAGGACCGCCGCCGTCGGCCTGAGCGGCCTCCGCCCGGCGCCGCCGCCGGGTGTACGGCACCGCGGGCGGTCGCGGAGCAGCACGCTCCGCGACCGCCCGCCGCCGTGTCGGGAGCCCGCTCGCCACCGGCCGACGGCGCGGCTCCGGGCCCGCCCGCGCACGGCGCCGGGACCGCGCACGTCGCCGGAGCGGGGCGCCGGGCGGCCGGCACCGGCGCTCGCCGCTACGACCAGGTGGCGACCAGGTAGCCGACGCCGTACGGGGCCTCGTCGTACAGCAGCCGACCCTCCGGGGACGCGCCGCGCGCGGCGCCCGCGAGGACCTGCCACGGGGCCCGGCCGGCCGCCTTCAGCTCGTACGCGAGATCGGCGTCCAGCGCGGCCAGGGCGGCCGTGTCGGCGGCGCCCAGGGCGCGCGCGGCCCGCTCGTCGAAGTCCGCCGCCCGCTCGTCGAGGTAGCCGGGCGCCTTCACGGAGCGGCAGGCGCTGCCGTCCCCCATCACGAGCAGGGCGACCCTGGGGGCCCGCGCGGCGATCTCCCCGCCGGCCTCGGCGCACCGCTCGGGTGTCAGCGGCGCGGCGACCCCGACGCCCTCCACGGGGGCGTCCGCCCAGTCGGCGCGCTGGAGCAGCCAGGCGGCCACGGCCAGAGACGGCGGCAGCGGGCGGGTCGGGCCGCCGTCGCCGGGCGCACCGGCCCCGAGTCGTACGTCGAGATCGACGCCGAAGCCCCGGAAACCGCCCACGGCGCCCTCCGGGTACGTCACGGTGCCGCCGTCGTCGGGGTCGGCGTCCGGGTCGGGGCCGACCACCACGAGCCGGTCGGGGCGGGCGGCGGCCAGGACGCCGACCGCGTCCAGGCAGGCCGTGCGCGCGCGGTCCAGTTCGGGCGCGGCACCGGCGGCGACGGCCGGTACGAGGAGCGGCGGGCAGGGGCAGACGGCTGCGGCGACAAGCATGATCCGCAGCGTAACGCGACCGGCGCGGCCGCGGTGGGCCCCGGACGCCGCGCCTCGCGCCCGGCGGCCCCTGCGCGGCGGGGGCCCCGCACACCGCGGCCCCGCCCCTCGGCACGAGCGCCGTGCGCCGTCGCGCCGCGCGTCGCCCGGCAGCGGCGCCCGACGCCCGGGAGCAGCGCCCGACGCCCGGGAGCAGCGCGGATCAGCCGCCGACCGCGCAGCCGCTCTCCGCCGGGGGCAGCGGGGCGGGGGCGCCGATCCCGGGGAGGCCGAGCATGACCCCCGCGGGCTTGGCCGACCGGGCCGTGTCGCGCTTCTCCCAGGCGTCGCCCGCGCGCGTCCGGCGCACGGCCGCGACGGGTCCCTCGGCCAGCAGATGGTGCGGCGCGGCGTACGTGATCTGGACCGTCACCACGTCGCCCGGGCGCACCGGCTCGTCCGGCCGGGTGAAGTGGACGAGGCGGTTGTCGGGGGCGCGGCCGGAGAGGCGGCGGGTGGCGTCGTCCTTGCGGCCCTCGCCCTCCGCGACCATGACCTCCAGGGTGCGGCCGACCTGCTTCTTGTTCTCCTCCCAGGAGATCTCCTCCTGGAGGGCGACGAGGCGCTCGTAGCGGGCCTGCACGACCTCCTTGGGGATCTGGTCCGCCATCTCGGCGGCGGGCGTCCCCGGCCGCTTGGAGTACTGGAAGGTGAACGCCTGCGCGAAGCGCGCCTCGCGGACGACGTGCAGGGTCTGCTCGAAGTCCTCCTCCGTCTCGCCGGGGAAGCCCACGATGATGTCGGTGGAGATCGCGGCGTGCGGGATGGCGGCGCGGACCTTCTCGATGATCCCGAGGAAGCGCTCCTGGCGGTACGAGCGGCGCATCGCCTTGAGGACGGTGTCGGAGCCCGACTGCAGCGGCATGTGGAGCTGCGGCATCACGTTCGGCGTCTCGGCCATCGCCGCGATGACGTCGTCGGTGAAGTCGCGGGGGTGCGGCGAGGTGAAGCGGACGCGCTCCAGGCCCTCGATCGTGCCGCAGGCCCGCAGGAGCTTGCTGAACGCCTCCCGGTCGCCGATGTCGGAGCCGTAGGCGTTGACGTTCTGGCCGAGGAGGGTGATCTCGGAGACGCCCTCGCCGACCAGCGCCTCGATCTCGGCGAGGATGTCGCCGGGGCGGCGGTCCTTCTCCTTCCCGCGCAGCGCGGGGACGATGCAGAAGGTGCAGGTGTTGTTGCAGCCGACCGAGATCGAGACCCACGCGGCGTACGCGGACTCGCGGCGGGTCGGCAGCGTGGAGGGGAAGGCCTCCAGCGACTCGGCGATCTCGACCTGCGCCTCCTCCTGGACGCGGGCGCGCTCCAGCAGGACCGGCAGCTTGCCGATGTTGTGCGTGCCGAAGACGACGTCGACCCAGGGCGCCTTCTTGACGATGGTGTCGCGGTCCTTCTGGGCGAGGCATCCGCCGACGGCGATCTGCATGCCGGGCCTGCGGGCCTTCACGGGGGCGAGGCGGCCGAGGTTGCCGTAGAGCTTGTTGTCGGCGTTCTCGCGGACCGCGCAGGTGTTGAAGACCACGATGTCGGCCTCGTCGGCGCCCTCGGGCGCGCGCACGTACCCGGCGTCCTCCAGCAGGCCGGAGAGACGCTCGGAGTCGTGGACGTTCATCTGGCACCCGTAGGTGCGAACTGCATAGGTACGCGTGACGTCCACTGTCTGGCTCCGGTCGCTGCTGGTCATGGGACAAGGGTAGGCGGTACCGCGAGGAGCCCGGGCCCGGCCTGTGGACAACCCCCGGCCCGGGCCCGGCCTGTGGACGACCCCCGGCCCGGGACGACCCCGGCCCGGGACGCACCGGCGCACCGCCGCCGGGCACCCCGCCGTCGCGGCGCCACCGGACCGCCGCGCCGGCGGCGGGAGCTGTCGGGGCCGCCGCCGCGCACACCGCCCCGCCCGGACCACCGCGGGGCCCCGGCGGCAGGCGGTTCCCCTCGCGGGGTGCCTGCTGGCAGGATCGCCGCATGCCTGCCGTCCCTCTTCTCTCCTCCCCCGGCACCGGGCCCCGCCGCGCGCGGCGCCGTCGCGCCCTGCGGCTGGCGGCGGTACTGCTGGCGGTGGGCGGGCTGCTGCTGTGGTGGCTGCTGCCGCTCGGGCAGGACCAGCCGAGCGGGCGGATCACGTTCAGCACGGGCGTGCGGACCGGGGTGTACCAGCGGTACGGGCAGCTGCTGAAGGGCGCGCTCGACCGGGAGCTGCCGCGGGTGGCGACGACCCTGCGCGACAGCGAGGGCTCCCAGCAGAACCTCGCGCGCGTGGCGTCCGGGGAGGCCGACTTCACCATCGCCACGGCCGACGCGGTCGCCACGTACCTGCAGGAGGAGCGGCCGGGCGCGGGGGAACTGCGCGGCTGCACCCGGCTGTACGACGACTATGTGCAGCTGGTCGTGGCGAAGGGGTCTCCGGTGCGGACGGCGGCCGACCTCAGGGGGCTGCGCGTGGGCGTCGGCCAGGAGGGCTCCGGGGTGCGGCTGCTGGCCGACCGGCTCCTCGACGCGGCGGGCCTGGACCCGTCACAGGACGTGCGGCCCGTGCCGGCCGGGATCGACACGATGCCGAAGCTCCTGGAGCAGGGACGGCTGGACGCCTTCTTCTGGTCCGGCGGGCTGCCGACCAGCGCCGTGCTGCGGCTGTCGGAGCGCTTCCCGGTGCGGCTGGTCCCGCTCGACCGGGATCTGGTGGACCGGGTGCACGCGGAAGGCGGCCCGAGCCGCTACTACCGTTCGGCCGTGATACCGGCCGACGCCTACCCGGCGGCCCAGGACGGCCCCGTGCAGACGGTCGCCGTGGCGAACCTGCTGGTGACCACCGGCCGGGTGGACGCGGCGCTCACGGAGGGCGTCACGCGCACCGTGATCGGCAGCCGGGACCGGGTGGGTCGCGAGGTGCACCCCGCGCAGGTCGTCGACCTCCGTACGGCGATCTACACGGACCCGCTGCCGCTGCACGAGGGAGCGCGGCGCTACTACCGGTCCGTCAAACCGTAGCCACCGCCGTCGGGGGCCGGTTCGGTGCGCGGCAGGGCGATGGTCACGCGCAGGCCGTGCGGCTCGTTGTGGGCGAAGCTCAGGGTGCCGCCGCCGGCGCCGAGCAGCGCCCGGCTGATGGACAGGCCCAGGCCGGAGCCCTTCACGTTCTGGTGGCGGCCGCTGCGCCAGAAGCGGTCGCCCACGCGGGCCAGCTCCTCGTCGGTCAGGCCCGGCCCCCGGTCGGCGACGACGACGGTGGACGTGTCGCCCCGCGCGCCGGCCTCGACCGTCACCTCCTCGCCCTCGGCGGTGAACTTGAGGGCGTTGTCGATCACCGCGTCGAGGGCGCTGGACAGGGCGATCGGGTCCGCCCATGCGGTGACGGCGGGGCCGGTCGCGGTGAGGCGGACACCCCGCTCCTCGGCGAGCGGGCGCCACGCTGCGACCCTCTCCGCCGCCAGCTCCTTGATGTCGGTGAGCTGCAGGTCGGCGGAGGCGTGCTCGGCGAGCGCCAGGTCCAGCAGGTCGTCGAGGACCCGCGCGAGGCGCTTGCCCTCCGCCCGCACGGAGGCGATCTCCTCGTTCCCCTCGGGCAGTTCGAGCGCGAGCAGCTCGATGCGGAGCAGGAGCGCGGCGAGCGGATTGCGCAGCTGGTGGGAGGCGTCCGCGACGAACGCCCGCTGCTGCTCCAGCACCTCCTCCACGTGGTCGGCCATCTCGTTGAACGAGCGGGCCAGCCGGCGGAGCTCCGGAGGGCCGCCGGCCGCCGCGACTCGGGAGTTGAGGCGGCCGGTGGCGATGTCGTGGGTGGCCGCGTCGAGCACCCGTACGGGCCGCAGGACCCAGCCGGCGAGCCGGAAGGCCGCGCCGACGGCGAGCAGCATGGCGGCGCACTCCCCCGCCGCGATCAGCAGCCAGCCCCGGAGGATGCGGCCGCGCAGGGCCCCGGTCGGCGAGTCGGTGACCACCACGGCGACGACGTCCCCGTCCCGTACCACCGGTGAGGCGACGGCCAGGCGCGCGTCGGGCTGCCACGGCCACACCTGCGGCGGGTCGTGGGAGCGGCGCCCCAGCCGGGCCTCCGCCAGGGCGCGGCGCAGCTCGCCCTCCTGCGGGATGCGCCAGCCCTCGGGGGCGGCGGCCATGGTGGTGCCGTCGCGGTAGAAGACCCCCGCGTCGATGCCGTACACCTCGCGGTAGCGGACCAGCTCGTTCTGGAGGGTGGAGCGGCGCTCGTCGAGGCCGGGCCCGCTGTCGGTGACGTACTGGGCGAGCGCGGCGAACCGCGCGGTGTCGTCGATGCGGTCCACGACGACCGTCTGCTGATGGGCGGAGGCGAGGCTTCCGGCGAGCGGGAAGCCCAGGGCCAGCAGGACGCCGGCCATGAGGATGATCAGCAGGGGGAGGAGGCGTGTGCGCAAGGGTCGCCCGTCGGTTCCGGCCGTCCGGCGCTACGCGCGCGGGGACGGGGCGGGGGCGACGAGCCGGTAGCCGCCGCCGCGGACCGTCTCGATGAGGGCGGGCATCCGCAGCTTCGAGCGGAGGGAGGCCACATGGACCTCCAGGGTCCGGCCGGTCCCCTCCCAGCTCGTCCGCCACACCTCACTGATGATCTGCTCGCGGCGGAAGACGACGCCCGGCCGCTGCGCCAGGAGCGCGAGCAGGTCGAACTCCTTGCGGGTCAGCTGGACGGCCGAGCCGTCCACGGTGACGCGGCGGGTGGGCAGCTCGACGACGACCTGGCCGAGGCGGACCGGGTCGGCGGGGCCGACGACCGGGTGGGAGCCGGTGTCCTCCGGGTCGGCGGGGCCGGTGGCGCGCCGGCTGACGGCGTGGATACGGGCCAGCAGCTCGCCCGTGTCGTACGGCTTGACCACGTAGTCGTCGGCGCCGAGGTTCAGCCCGTGGATGCGCGACCGGACGTCCGCGCGGGCGGTCACCATGATCACGGGGGTGGCCGTCAGCTTCCGGAGCCTGCCGCAGACCTGGTAGCCGTCCTGGTCGGGGAGGCCGAGGTCGAGGAGGATCACGCCGAACGGCGGCCTTCCCGGCTCGTCGCAGGGGAGGACGGCCTTGAGGGCCTCCTCGCCGTTGCGGGCGTGGGTGACGGTGAAGCCGTGCTTCCTGAGGACGGCGGACAGAGCGGCGGCGACGTGGTCGTCGTCCTCGACCAGCAGCAGTCTCATTTCGGGCCCCCCTCCGGAAGTGGCTCCAGGTCTCATGAGCCCCGCGGCTCGCACGGGCCTCGCTCGCATCTCGGGTCTCGGGTCGGTCTCGGTCGGTCTCGGTCGGTCTTGGGTAGGTCTCGGTCGGTCTCGGTCGGTCTCGGTCCGTCTCGTCGGTCTCGGTCGGTCCCGCGTCCGCGGGTGTCGGGGCCGCGGGTGCCGTCGTGCGGGTCCCGTCCGTCGTACGGGTCCCGGTCATGCGGGTCTCACGGCGTTCAGGACCGGCTCGGCCCGCGGACACGCGGGCGTCACCGGAGCGTCGCCCCGGTGGCGCAGGGTCGGCCGTACGGCGTGTCCGCCGGCCGGCCGGTCCGCGGCGCCGCGGGCGTACCCGGAGATGGTGCCAGGTGGCGACCGCGTTCCGGCAGCGTTCCACCACTGGCATGAATCCCGATGGCGGAGCGCCAGTCAAGAGCGCGCGCGGCCGGTGCGCACATCCGTTACGCAGCCGGTATTCCGGCACACGCCCCGTTCACACGGAGTGTCCGGTTGCCGCCGGATCGTTATGCTCAATTTCCGCTCAGATGTGCTGACGCTGCTCGTCAGGCGTGCTTAATGTCCTGTGCAACCGAGCAGGACGGAGCGAGAGGCGATGAGCGGAGTGTCAGTGACCAAGGGAGCAGCGGACGCCGCACCGACGGCGGGCGACCTGGTCGTACTGAGCAACGTCAACAAGCACTTCGGCGCGCTGCACGTGCTCCAGGACATCGACCTGACGATCGCCCGCGGCGAGGTCGTGGTCGTCATCGGGCCGTCCGGGTCCGGCAAGTCCACGCTGTGCCGCACCATCAACCGCCTGGAGACGATCGACTCGGGCACGATCACCATCGACGGCAAGCCGCTGCCCGACGAGGGCAGGGAGCTCGCCCGGCTGCGGGCGGACGTCGGGATGGTCTTCCAGTCCTTCAACCTCTTCGCGCACAAGACGGTGCTGGAGAACGTCACGCTGGGCCAGGTCAAGGTCCGCAAGGCGGACAAGAAGGAGGCCGAGGCGAAGGCGCGGGCCCTGCTGGACCGCGTCGGGGTCGGCACGCAGGCCGACAAGTACCCGGCGCAGCTCTCCGGCGGCCAGCAGCAGCGCGTCGCCATCGCGCGGGCGCTGGCCATGGGACCCAAGGTGATGCTCTTCGACGAGCCCACCTCGGCGCTCGACCCGGAGATGATCAACGAGGTCCTCGAAGTCATGCAGCAGCTGGCGCGCGAGGGCATGACGATGGTCGTCGTCACCCACGAGATGGGCTTCGCCCGCTCCGCGGCGAACCGGGTGGTCTTCATGGCCGACGGGCGGATCGTCGAGGAGGCGGCGCCCGACCAGTTCTTCAGCAACCCGCGCAGCGACCGGGCCAAGGACTTCCTTTCGAAGATCCTTCACCACTGACCACCCCCCTGCGCCGGACGACCACGGCCGGACCACGACACAAGGGATGTTCACCATGCAGTTCCGCAAGACCAGTGCGGCCCTCGCCGCGGTTCTGACCCTCTCGATCGGCGCGACCGCGTGCGGCTCCGGCGGCGACACGGCCTCCGGCAGCGACAAGATCACCATCGGTATCAAGTTCGACCAGCCCGGTCTCGGCCTGCGGACCACGGACGGCAAGTACACCGGCTTCGACGTCGACGTGGCCACGTACGTCGCCAAGGAGCTGGGCTACAGCGCCGACAAGATCGAGTGGAAGCAGGCGCCCAGCGCCGAGCGCGAGAACCTGATCCGCAACGGCGACGTGAAGTTCGTCGTGGCCAGCTACACGATCAACGACAAGCGCAAGGCCGTCGTGGACTTCGCCGGCCCGTACTTCCTCGCCCACCAGGACCTCCTGGTCCGCGCCGACGACGACTCGATCAAGAAGGCCGAGGACCTCAACTCCAAGAAGCTCTGCTCGGTCACCGGCTCCACCTCCGCGCAGAACGTCAAGGAGAAGCTGGCCCCCAAGGCGGACCTGCTGCAGCAGGGCGGCTACTCCGAGTGCCTGACCGGCCTGGAGAACAAGGGCGTCGACGCCCTGACCACCGACGACTCCATCCTCGCCGGCTACGCGGCGCAGAAGGAGCACCAGGGCAAGTTCAAGCTGGCCGGTCTGAAGCTGAGCGACGAGCCCTACGGCATCGGCCTGAAGAAGGGCGACAAGGAGCTCCGCGACAAGATCAACGCGGCCATCGAGAAGATGAAGTCGGACGGCTCCTGGGACAAGTTCGTCGAGAAGAACTTCGGTCCGGCGAACTACAAGAACGAGCCCGCGCCGCAGATCACCGAGAAGTGAGCCGCCCCGCCGCCTGAGCGGCGGACCGGCGCAAGGCAGCAGCAGCGGTGAGGCGCCGTCGGCCCAGGCCGGGCCGGCGGCGCCTCCCACGATCCAACCAGGGGAGAGCGCGGGTCAACGTGTTCGACTTTCTTGATTCTCCGCAGTACGACCTGCTCGGCGCCTTCTGGGTGACCGTCCAGCTCACCCTCTACTCGGCGGTGGGCTCCCTGATCTGGGGCACCCTGCTGGCGGGCATGCGGGTGAGCCCGGTACCGCTGATGCGGGCCTTCGGGACCGCGTACGTCAACCTCGTCCGGAACACCCCGCTGACCATCGTGGTCGTCAGCTGCTCGCTGGTGCTCAACCAGACGCTCGGGTTCGCCCTGGGGGGCGAGACCTTCAAGGACATCGGCTTCCGCATGGCGGTGCTCGGCCTGGTGGCGTACACGGGCACGTTCGTCTGCGAGGCGCTGCGCTCCGGCATCAACACCGTGCCGGTCGGGCAGGCCGAGGCGGCGCGGGCCCTGGGGCTGAGCTTCTTCCAGGTGCTGACCCTGATCGTGCTGCCGCAGGCGTTCCGCTCGGTGGTGGCCCCGCTCGCGAACGTCCTGATCGCCCTGACGAAGAACACGACCGTCGCGGCGGCGATCGGCGTCGCCGAGGCGGCGCTGCTGATGAAGGAAATGGTCGAGAACGAGGCCGACGCGCTGTTCGCCGTCTTCGGCGTCTTCGCCCTCGGGTTCGTGCTCCTCACTCTTCCCACCGGCCTGCTCCTGGGCTGGGTGGCCAAGCGCGTGGCGGTGAAGCGATGAGTTCCGTTCTGTACGACACCCCGGGCCCCAAGGCCAGGCTGCGGAACATCCTGTACTCGGCCGTCTTCGTCGTCCTGGTGGGCCTCGTGGTCTGGTGGGCACTGTCCGTCATGGCCGACAAGGGGCAGCTGGCGGCCGACAAGTGGAAGCCGTTCGTCACCGACGGCGCCGTCTGGACGACCTTCCTCCTGCCGGGCCTCGTCGAGACGCTGAAGGCGGCGGGGCTGGCGCTGGTGATCGCCCTGCCGCTGGGCGCGCTGCTCGGCATCGGCCGCCTCTCCGACCACGCGTGGGTCCGGGGTCCGGTGGGCGCGGTCGTGGAGTTCTTCCGCGCGATCCCCGTGCTGCTGATGATGATCTTCGCGAACGCGGTGTTCGCCCAGTTCACGCCGATCGCGTCGGAGGTCAGGCCGCTGTACGCGGTGGTGACCGGCCTCGTTCTGTACAACGCCTCCGTCATCGCGGAGATCGTCCGGGCCGGCATCCTGTCCCTGCCGTACGGCCAGACCGACGCCGCCAAGGCGATCGGCATGCGCAAGGGCCAGATCATGGGGTACGTGCTGCTGCCGCAGGCGGTCACGGCGATGCTGCCGGCGCTGGTCAGCCAGCTCGTGGTCATCGTCAAGGACACCGCGCTGGGCGGCGCGATCCTGGGTCTGAGCGAGCTGCTCTTCCAGATCCGCCCGATCACCGCCAACTACGGCGCCAACACGATCGCGACGATCACCGTGGTGGCACTGATCTACATCCTCGTGAACGGCGCGCTGACGCAGCTCGCCGCGTGGCTGGAGGGTCTGATGCGGCGGCGCAAGAAGAGCACCGGCGCGGTCGTGGACATCAAGGAGATCGACTCCCAGATGGGCGGCGGCGTCGCGTAGGGAGCCGGATGCTGCGGGGGGCGGTGGCCTGGTGGCCGCCGCCCCCTCGGCGCACGCGAGGCCCGCGACGGTCGCGGGCCTCGCGTGCGCCGTCGTCTGTCTTCGCCGTGATCGACCGTCTGTCTTCGCCGTCAACGACCGTCGCGGGCCTCACCTGCGCCCGCGTGGACGCCCTCGCCCGCCCGCGTCGCCCTTCGCCTCCGGTGCGCCGCGTCCCCTGCCTGCGGTGCGCCGCTCCCACTTGCCTGCGATGCGCCGCCCTTGCGTCTCCGGTGCGCCGCGCACGCGCGAGCGCGGGGCCTCCCTGCCCCGTCACTTGACGCAAGCACAGGCAGTGGGTTGCATACGAACTGTGATCACTCACCGGGTTCCAGTCGTATCTTCATGCGTTTCTCCTGCTCATCGGAGGGGCGCCCGAGCCTCAGAGGTCACTGGAGTCACAGCGGCCACTGACATCACTCAGCTCACTGGAACCACAGGTGCCACTGGAGTCCTGTCGTGGACCCGGTGATCATCGTCGGCGCGGGCCCGGTCGGGCTCGCGCTGGCCCTGGCGCTGGCCGCCCAGGAGGTGCCGTGCGTGGTGCTGGACGAGGGGGCGGGTGAGGACGAGTACCGGCCCGCCCGGACCGCGGTGCTCCGGGCTGACACGGCCGGATTCGTGGAGCGGCTGGGCTGCGGCGCGGCGCTGCACGAGGAGGGCGTGCGGTGGAACGCCTGGCGGGCCGTGCGGCGTCGTCAGCTGGTACACCGCCACACCTTCGCGGACGCCCCCGAGGGCGTCGCCGGAACCGGTGAGGCGCGCGGCCACGGCCATGGCCTGCCGGGCGAGCGGGACGCCGCCGGCCGCGGGTCGGCCGGGCTCGGAGGTCTGGGGCGCGGTGCGGGCCGGGGGCCGGGCGAGGTCACCGGCCCGGGGCCGGACGCCAACGCTGCCGAGGAGGGCGTCGAGGGCGTCCCCGCGCCGCTGCACGTCCCGCAGCACGCGCTCACGGGCGCGCTGCGCGCCGCCCTCGCGGCGCCGCCCGCCGCGCGGCTGGTCCGGCTCGTCACGGAGAGCCGGGTCGACGCGCTGGAGCAGGACGCGGGAGGAGTGTCGGTCCACACCCGGGGACGCCACGAGACCTGGTGGCGGGGCGGCTACGTGGTGGGGTGCGACGGCGCCCGTTCCACGGTCCGCAAACTGCTGGGCATCCGCTTCCCCGGGCGTACGGCGGTGGAGCGCCACGCCGTGGCGATGTTGCGCACGGAGCTGCCGTGGCCCGGCGAGGCGGTGCTGCACCGCCGGCCCCCGTGGCGGAGCGGCGGGGACGAGGTGTCGGCGCGCCCGCTGCCGGACGGGGGCTGGCGGCTGGACTGGCTGCTGCCGCCGCGCGGCGAGCTGGTGACGCCGGAGGCCCTGGTGAGCCGCATCCGGGAGACCCTGGCCGGCTGGTGCGGGGACACGCCCGCGTACGAGCTGGTCGACACGGGCGTGTACACCGTGCACCACCGGCTGGCGCGGAGCTGGCGTGTGGACCGGGCGTTCCTGGCGGGGGACGCCGCGCACCTGCTGGGCGCGCTGGGCACGCAGGGTCTGGACGAGGGCCTGCGGGACGCGGAGAACCTGGCGTGGAAGCTCGCCGGGGCCTGGCACGGCGGAGACTCGCCGCAGGTGCTGCTGGACAGCTACGAGGCGGAGCGGCGCACGGCGGTGGCCGCCCGGCTCCGCGCCGCCGACCAGGCCCTTCCGGCGCTGCGGAGCGGGGGCGGGCTGCGGACGTACCTGCGGGGCGGCGCGCGAGGGCTCGACGCGCTCCTGGCGGACGCGCATCTGGGGCGGGGACCGCTGGGCGCTCCGCCCGCGTACCCGCTCTCGCCGCTCACACCGATGGACCCGGAGAGCGCGGTGGAGGTCGGTACGGAGCCGGGCGCGCCGGTCGCCGACGTGCCGGTGACCGCGCCGGACGGCACGGCGGGTCGGCTGCGCGACCGGCTGGGGCGCAGTGCGCTGGTCGTCCTGGTAGCGCCGGGCACGGGCGTGTGGGACAGGCGCCACTGGGTGACCGCCGGCGTCATGCCCCGGCTCGCGGAGACGGTGCGGGCCCTGCCCGTGGCGGCCGAGCTGCTGGTCACCGAGGCGTACCCGGGCGCCGCGGCCCACACGGTCCTGCTCGTACGGCCTGACGGCCACCTCGCCGCGGCCTTCGCGGGCGTCCACCCCGACGCGCTGCGTACGGCGGCGCGGACCCTGCGCGGTGGCGCGCCCGACAGGCAGGGGTCCGAAACCCCGGAGGAAGCGTCCGTGCCCTGAGCCGGACGGCCCGACCGCGCCGGTGGCCGCGGCGCCTGCGCCCGGCCGCGGCCCTGGTCGCCCTCGGCCCGCCGGGCCGGCCCGGCGCCCGTACCGAACCACGCGCGTCATCCGAAGCGCCGGTGACCGGGCCCGGCGTCCACGCGCTCTGACGGCTCCACCAGGTGAGGGGCCGAGCCATGGGCCGAGGGGCCAGTGGTCGACGGGCTGGGCGGCGAGGGGCCGACGTGGCTGCGTCGGTCGTGGCTGCCCGAACCGGCGCTGCGTCTGCCGACCGGCGGCCAGGCGCACGAGCTCGACGGCCGGCGCTTCGCGGCTGGTGGTACGGACCGGCAGGTCTCGGCCGCCCCGGCGGCCGACGTGAACGCGTCCGCGACCGGGTGGACCGGGTCTGGCACACCGGCGCGCCCCGCGCGCCACCGCCGGGCGTGGCGCACCACGGCGGTGCCCCGGCGCGGGCGGGCGCAGGGTCCTCCCTGCCTCCTCGGGCGGCGTGCCGTCGCGGCAGTCCTCGCGTACGGTCGGCGGCGGCGGTGGTCAGGTGGGGTCGAAGTCCAGGTCCTCGGTGTCCTCGCCCTCCTCCTCCAGGGCGCGGCGGACGACGCGGAGGGCGAGGCCCTCGGGGTAGCCCTTGCGGGCGAGCATGCCCGCGAGGCGGCGGAGCCGGCGGTCGCGGTCGAGCCCGCGCGTGGAGCGCAGCTTGCGCTGGACGAGCTCGCGGGCCGTCGCCTCCTCCCGGTCCGCGTCGAGCCGGCCGACCGCCTCGTCGATCACGGCCGAGTCGACGCCTTTGGTGCGGAGCTCCCGTGCCAGGGCGCGGCGGGCCAGCCCGCGGCCGTGGTGCCGGGACTCCACCCATGCCCCGGCGAACGCGGCGTCGTCGATCAGTCCCACGTCCTCGAAGCGGGACAGGACGTCCTCGGCGACCTCCTCCGGGATCCCCCGCTTGTGGAGCGCGTCCGCGAGTTGTCTGCGGGTGCGCGGCATCCCGGTGAGCAGGCGCAGGCAGATCGCCCGCGCCTGCTCGGCCGGGTCCTGGGGCGGCAGCTCCTTCTCGGCCCTCGACGAGTCGGGGCTGCCGCCCGGCCATTCGGTGCGCCGGGCCATGGGTTACGCCTTGGCCGCCGTCGCCTTGGTCGCCTTCGCGGCCTTCGTCGCCGGTGCGGGGACGGACTTGGCCGCCTCGGCCGTCGCGTCCGCCGTGCCCGAGGCCGCTGCGGCGGGCTCAGCCGCCGAGGTGTCGGGACGGACGCCGACGCCCAGCTTCACCTTGATCTTCTTCTCGATCTCGTTGGCGAGGTCGGGGTTGTCCTTGAGGAAGTTGCGGGCGTTCTCCTTGCCCTGGCCCAGCTGGTCGCCCTCGTACGTGTACCAGGCGCCGGCCTTGCGGATGAAGCCGTGCTCCACGCCCATGTCGATCAGGCCGCCCTCGCGGCTGATGCCCTCGCCGTAGAGGATGTCGAACTCGGCCTGCTTGAACGGCGGGGCCACCTTGTTCTTGACGACCTTGCAGCGGGTGCGGTTGCCGACCGCGTCCGTGCCGTCCTTGAGCGTCTCGATGCGGCGGATGTCGATGCGCACCGACGCGTAGAACTTCAGCGCGCGGCCACCGGTCGTGGTCTCCGGCGAGCCGAACATCACGCCGATCTTCTCGCGGAGCTGGTTGATGAAGATCGCCGTGGTCTTGGACTGGTTGAGCGCGCTGGTGATCTTGCGGAGCGCCTGGCTCATCAGGCGGGCCTGGAGGCCCACGTGCGAGTCGCCCATCTCGCCCTCGATCTCCGCGCGCGGCACGAGTGCGGCGACGGAGTCGATGACGATCAGGTCGAGCGCCCCGGAGCGGACGAGCATGTCCACGATCTCCAGGGCCTGCTCGCCGTTGTCCGGCTGCGACAGGATCAGGTTGTCGATGTCGACGCCGAGCTTCTTGGCGTACTCGGGGTCGAGGGCGTGCTCCGCGTCGACGAACGCGACCTGGCCGCCGGCCTTCTGCGCGTTGGCCACGGCGTGCAGGGTCAGGGTCGTCTTGCCGGAGGACTCCGGGCCGTAGATCTCCACCACACGGCCGCGCGGCAGGCCACCGACACCGAGCGCCACGTCGAGCGCGGTCGAGCCGGTCGGGATGACCTCGATGGGCTCCTGGGACCGCTCGCCCATGCGCATCACGGCGCCCTTGCCGAACTGCCGTTCAATCTGTGCGAGCGCGGCGTCGAGCGCCTTCTCGCGGTCGGTTCCTGCCATGGGTTCCACCCGGTTTGCTTGAGTCGATCGCTTCACGTCAAAGACGCTAACCCCTGCCACTGACAATGCGCCCCGACGTACCTCCCGGCCTGTGGATAACTCCCGCCTCACTTCGCGAAGCGCCAGGCCACACCCCCATAAGAACGGACGTTCGATTTCAGTGTCAAGCGAGCCACGCCGGCTGTGGACAACCCCGGCGAGCCGGACGCCGACCTGCGCCATCGCCGAATCGGTGCCCGGCGGGGCCGGGGGCGCCGCCGGAACAGGGACCTCGGCGGGCGGGAGCACCCCGGGGTTGCCTCGCCGGGCGGCGAGCCCTGCGGGGGGGGCGACTCACAGGGCGGGAAGCCCTGCGGGATCGGGGCCCGCCGGATCACGTCCCCGGCACCGGTCGGCGGCGCCGTCGGTGCCGGGCGCGCCTATCCTTCCTGGCATGGCCCTCCCCTCCCCCGTACGACGCGGCCGTGTGTCCGCGCGGACGGCCGACCTGGCCGTGACCGCCGCCGTCACCGTCCTCGTCACCGGCTGGACGGCCTTCTCCATCCTCTCCGCTCCGGCGGGCAGCGAGTCGCTTCCGCGTACGCTCCTCGGCTGGCTCCTCATCGCGGTGGCGTGCGGCGCGCTGCCGCTGCGGCGCCGCGCCCCGGTCGCCGTGGCCGTCGTCACACTGCTCGCCTCGGTCGTCTACTACCCGACCAGTTCGCACGACGGCCCGCTCATGGTCACCTTCGCGCTGGCCCTGTACACGGCGGCCGCTGAGGGCCGGTTCGCGGCCGCCGCCGCCCTGGCGTCCGTCACGCTCCTGGCGGTCGGCCTGGGCGAGATGCGCCAGGAGACGGGGCGGCGCCAGATCGACGACACCTCCCTGGTGATGCTGGCCGGCTGGCTGATCAGCCTCGTCGCCGTGGGCCGTGCCCAGCGCGCCCGGCTCGCCTACCTCCGCGAGGCCGAGCAGCGCGCCCTGGCTGCCCAGCGGGAGCAGGAGGCGCGCGCCCTCCAGAGCGTCGCCGAGGAACGGCTGCGCATCGCGCGTGAGGTGCACGACGTCCTCGGGCACAGCCTCTCGCTGATCCACGTCCAGTCCAGCGCCGCCCTGCACGGGCTGACCAGGAGGCCGGCGCCCGCAGAGGCACTGCCCGCCGCCACACGGGCCCTGGAGGCGGTCAAGGCGACCAGCAAGGACGCGCTGCGGGAGCTGCGCGGCACCCTCGGCGTGCTCCGCCAGGGCGCCGAGGAGGCGCCGATCGCCCCCGTCTCCGGCCTGGGCCGCCTCGACGAACTGGTCGGCCGGGCCCGCGCCGCCGGCCTGGACGTCACCACCCGCACGGAGGGCACGGCGCGACGGCTGCCGCCCGCCCTGGACCTCGCCGCGTACCGCATCGTGCAGGAGTCCCTGACGAACGTCACCCGGCACGCGCGCGCGAGCGAAGTCCTGATCACACTCACCTGGACGGACGAGGCCCTCGGGCTGTGCGTCGAGGACGACGGCGAGGGCTCACCCGACGGCGGGGCGGGGGGCAGCGGCCTGCGCGGCATGGCGGAAAGGGCGCGGGCCTTCGGCGGCGAGCTCACCGCGGGCGACACCGGCCAGGGCTTCCGCGTCTCCGCCCGTCTGCCGCTCACCGGCCCCCTCGCCCCCACGGGTCTCGCCCCCACACGTCTCACCACCACCAGGGGAACGGAATGATCCGCGTCGTACTGGCCGACGACCAGACGCTCGTACGGGCCGGGTTCCGGTCGATCCTCGACGGCGAGTCCGACATCGAGGTCGTGGGCGAGGCGTCCGACGGCGAGCGGGCCGTCGCCCTCGCCCGCGAGCTGCGGCCCGACGTCGTCCTGATGGACGTCCGCATGCCGGGCGCGGACGGTCTGGAGGCCACCCGCCGCATCACCGGCGACCCCCGGCTGGACGGTGTCCGCGTGGTGATCCTCACCACCTTCGACGTCGACGACTACGTGTACGGGGCACTGCGCGCGGGAGCCTCGGGATTCCTGGTGAAGGACACCGAGCCGATGGAGCTGCTGCACGGCGTCCGGGTCGTGGCGCGCGGGGACGCGCTCATCGCCCCCGCCGTGACCCGTCGGCTGATCGCCGAGTTCGCCGCGCGCCGTGGTCGGCGGCCGGACCCGAGTCCCCGGCTGAACGCGCTGACCGAGCGGGAGCGCGAGGTGATGGGCCTGGTCGGCGCGGGGCTGTCCAACGACGAGATCGCCCGTCGGCTGGTGCTCTCGCCGGCCACCGCGAAGACGCACGTCAGCCGCATCATGACCAAGCTGGGCGTGCGCGACCGGGCGCAGGTGGTGGTCCTCGCGTACGAGTCGGGCATGATCACGCCGGGCTGGCTCGCCTGACGTCCGGGCCGAGGCGCCGGCCCGGCGTCATGGAAGCCCCGCACCCGAGCACCGGCTCCGTCCCGGCGGAAGGCCCCGTGCCCGGGGGCCCGGGTACGACCCGGTGGGCCGTGTGTCCCGGGCTGCGGCCCTGATCCCGCCCCTGAGACACCCCCGACCCGGCGGACCCGCGGCTCCTACTCCGGGAGTACGCGCGAAGCGGGGGACCGCAACCGGTGGGGTAGGGGCACTGACGCCCGGGGGGCGACGACAGAGGGGCGGCCGTACCCCGACGCTGCCGGGGTGGAATCAGACGCCTCGGAAGTCCTCGACCTCGCCCGGCTGCAGTTCGCGCTCACCGCGGGCGGCCACTTCCTGTTCGTCGCCCTCACCCTGGGGCTGGTGACGGTCGTCGCGTGCCTGCAGACGAAGGCGACCTTCGGCGGCGGCGAGCTGGACGCCCGGCTGGTCCGGTTCTGGGGGCAGCTCTACGTCGTCAACTACGCGGTCGGCATCGTGACCGGCATCGTCATGGAGTTCCAGTTCGGGCTGAGCTGGAGCGGACTGACCCACCACGCGGGGAACGTCCTCGGGGCGACGCTCGCCGTGGAGACGATCGTGGCGTTCTTCGTGGAGTCGACCTTCCTCGGCCTGTGGATCTTCGGCTGGAACCGGATGGGCCGCTGGGCGCACCTGGCGGCCATCTGGATCGTCACGCTCACCGCGTACGCGTCGGCGTACTGGATCCTCGTCTCGAACGGCTTCCTCAACAACCCCGTCGGCCACCGCGTGGAGGACGGCCGGGTGGTCCTGGCGGACCCGGCCGCCGTCCTGACCAATCCGAGCGCCCTGCTGGCCTTCGGGCACGTCCTGGCCGGCGCGCTGCTCACGGCGGGGTTCTTCATGGCGGCCGTCAGCGCGTACCACCTGTTACGGCGCACCCCGGAGTGGGTGTTCTTCGGCCGCAGCCTGCGCGTCGGGGTGTTCCTGGCGTTCCCGGCGGCGGTGGTGACGGCGGTCCTCGGCGGGCTCCAGATGGCGTCCATCGCCGTGCTGCAGCCGGTGAAGTCGGCGGTGTTCCGGCATGACACGGCGGAGCTGGCCCGGCTCCAGGCGGAGCTGACCGCGCGGTTCGGGCCGGGTGACTACATCCCGTCGGAGGCCTGGACCCGCGGCGGCGCGCTGGTCATGCTGATCGCCTTCGCGCTGATGCTGTACCTCACGCTCGCCGGGTTCGTGCTGGCCTTCTTCCGAAATGCCGTGTTCCGGTTCCGGGTGTGGCATGTGGCGCTGATCGCCGCCGTTCCCCTGCCGTACCTCGCGATGATCGGCGGCTGGGTCTTCCGCGAGGCGGGCCGCCAGCCGTGGGTGGTGTACGGGCTGCTGAGGACCGAGGACGCGGTCTCCGACCTCTCGCCCGCCGCGATGCGTTTCTCCCTGGTCGTCTTCACCACACTGTTCGCGGCGCTCGTCGTCCTCAACGCGTGGCTGCTGGGGCGGCACGCGCGGCGCGGTCCCGGCGATGTGGCCCTGGGCCGCGACGAGCGGGCGGACGCGGACACCGACCCGCGTGACGGGCCCCCGGTCGGTCCGGCCGACGCCCTGCCCGCCCCCCGCTACTGACCGAAGGAGCCCTCCTCGTGCCTTCCGTGGAAACCCTCGCCGTCGCCCTGCTCGGCTTCTACGCGACCGGCTACTTCGTCCTCGCCGGGGCGGACATCGGCACCGGGATGGTGGCGCCCTACCTGGGGCGAACCGACCGCGAGCGGCGGCTGGTGATCGCCTCGTTCGCGCCGTTCCTCCTCGGCAACGAGGTGTGGCTGGTCGCGACCGCCGGGGTGTTCGTGGGCTGTTTCCCCGTGCTGGAGGGCGAACTCCTCACCGGTCAGTTCGCCGTGGTCGTTCCGCTGCTGGCCGGCTGGGTCGTCCGCGACGCGGGGCTGTGGCTGCGTGGGCGGGTGACCGGGCGGGCGGGGCGGGGCTGGCGGGCGGGCTGCGACGGCGCGGTCGTGTGCGGCAGCTGGACGGTGGCCCTGGCGTGGGGCTGGCTGCTCGCCGGGGTGCTGGGCGGGACGCCCGGCCGGGTCGCGACCGGGGCGGTCGCGGTGGTGACGTCCGTCGCCGTCGCGGCGCTGTTCGCCGCGCACGGGCTGGGCTTCGCGGCGGCCCGGTTGACGGGGCCGCCGTACGAGCGGGCCCGGCGACTGGTCGGGCGTACGCGCGCGGGGGCCTCCTTCGCGCTGACCGCCGTCCTGATGGCGGCGGTCCCGGTGGCCGCCGGGACGGCGCTGCCGCTGGCCGGGGCGGCGGCCGACGGCGCCACGCTCGGGCTGCTCGTCCCCGCGCTGCTCGTGGTGACGCCGCTGCTCGTCGCCGTGCAGGCGGGGACCTGGTGGGTCTTCCGGCACCGCGTGACCGGCCCTTCCTACCTGTGACCTGCGGCGGGGCCGCCCCGCCGCATCGGCTGCGCGGCGCCCTCGCGGGCGGTGGCGCTCACCGGGGCCGTGCCGACTCCCCGGTCAGGCGCCGCTGCCGGGCGGCGGCGCCTGGTCGCGCCCGGTGCGCAGCGCCCGCTGGATCCGCGCCAGCACCATCTCGCCGTGCCGCCGGTGGCCGTGCACCCGTGGGTCCTCCGTGACCGCGTACCGCTTCACGTACGCCCCGAGGAACGCCTGGAGGGTGGCGACCGCCGGGATGGCTATCAGGGCGCCGACGGCACCGAGCAGCGCGGTGCCCGCGACGACCGAGCCGAACGCCACCGCCGGGTGGATGTCCACGGTCTTGGCCGTGAGCTTCGGCTGGAGCAGGTAGTTCTCGAACTGCTGGTACACCACGACGAACGCCAGCACCCACAGCGCGTACCACGGGGCGACCGTGAACGCGATCAGCATCGGCAGCGCGCCCGCCAGGTACGTGCCGATGGTCGGCAGGAACTGCGAGACGAGGCCGACCCAGACGGCGAGCGCGGGCGCGTAGGGGACGCCGAGGAACTCCAGCAGGACGAAGTGCGCCGCTCCCGAGGCGAGCGCCATCAGGCCGCGCGAGTAGAGGTAGCCGCCGGTCTTGTCGACCGCGATCTCCCAGGCCCGCAGGACCTCCGCCTGCTTCGCCGGGGGGAGGACGGAGCACAGGGCGCGGCGCAGCCGGGGTCCGTCGGCGGCGAAGTAGAACGAGAACAGGAAGATCGTCAGCAGCTTGAAGAGGCCGCCCAGCACGGTGGCGGACACGTCGAGCACGCCGCTCGCGCTGTTCTCCACGTAACTGCGCAGCCAGTCCGAGCGCAGGAGGCTGTCCTGGACGGCGACGCGGGACAGCTCCGTGTTGAAGGTGTGGTTGATCCAGTTGATGAGTGAGTCGAGGTACTCGGGCAGGTCCTCGACCATGTCGACGATCTGGCCCGCGAGCATCGACCCGAGCAGGACGACGAAGCCGACGCTCACGATGGCGACCGCGACGAACACCAGGAAGGTGGCCAGGCCCCGGCGCATCCCCCGTGCGGCCATGCGCCCGACCGCCGGCTCCACGGCGAGGGCGAGGAAGAACGCGATCAGGATGTTGAGCAGCAGCCCGGTGAGCTGGTGGAACGCCCAGCTGCCGAGTTGGAAGCAGGCGTACAGGGCGAGGGCGAGGGCCATCGCCTTGGGGAGCCAGCGCGGCATGCGGGCCGGTGTCGCGGCGCCCGCCGCGGGCGGGGCCGGAGCGGGTGCGGTCGGTGCGGCCGTCGCACCGGTAGGCGGGGCGGACGACGGGGGCGCGACCGGGCCGGCCGGGCCGGCAGCGGGCTCGGTGGTCGGTTCGGAGTCGGGGGCGTTCTTCGGGGTGTCGTCGATCGGGGCCACGGGAAAAGTGTCGCGCACCGCGGTGACAGCGCGCTCAACCTGTGGAAAACCCCCGGAACGGGATGGGGCGGCGGCCCGCCGGACGGGCCGCCGGGGCGCGGGGGACGGGGTGGCCGGACGCGGCGCCGGGGCGCGGGGTGTCAGCGCTTGTCGGCGGGGACGTCGACGGCGGCGCACACGGCGCGCCACACGTCCTTCGCCTCCCAACCTGCCTCGAGGGCCTCGTGGACCGTCCTCCCGCCCAGCTCGGACATCACGTGATCACGGGCGAAGGACTCGGCGTAGACCGCACCGAAGTGGTCCGCCATGCGCTCCCAGAAAGTCGTCAACCGCATGGGCCCAGTATCGCGCTCCTGAGAGTGGACCCCGCGCCCAGGACGTCCGCCGCGGACCGCCGCGGCCCTACGGTCGGGGACATGGGTCGACACACGGCGGAATCCCCCCTCGCGCGGGCCGAGCAGTTCGTCTGGCTGACCGCCCGCGTCCTCGAGCAGCGCCGCTTCGCCTACCACTTCCAGGGCGGGAGCCCCGACGCGGTGGAGGCGGCGCTGGCCCCGTACGCCAACGAGGACGGCGGCTACGGGCACGCCCTGGAGCCGGACGTGCGGGGCCCGGCCAGCCGGCCGGCGCACACGGCGCACGCCCTGCGCGTGCTCGACGCGATCGGCCGGTGCCACGGACCCCGCGTGGAGCGGGTCTGCCGGTACCTGACCGGCGTCTCCACGCGCGAGGGCGCCCTGCCGGCCCTCCACCGTCCCGTACGGGACCGGCCCGCCGGACCGCCCGCGCCGGTGGACGGCGACCCGCCGGGCGACCTGCCGGCCACCGGGCCGGTGGTGGGGCTGCTCCACCGCAACCAGGTGTGGCACGCGTGGCTGTTCCGCGCCACGGACTTCTGCTGGGCGGCGGTCGAAGCCGTCGTGGAGGGCCGGCCGACGCACCCGTACGAGGTGGAGGCCGCCGTGGCGTTCCTCGACGGTGTTCCCGACCGGTCCCGGGCGGAGGCGGCCGCGGACCGGCTGGGCCGGGTGGTGCGGGAGCGGCACCTGGCCGTCCTGGAACCGGAGCGGGCGGCGGCGTACCCGCCGGGCTCCGGGTACGCGCCGGGCGAGCACCGCTTCCCGCACGACTACGCCCGCGTGCCGGGCTCCCTGGCCCGGAGGTGGTTCACCGACGCGGAGCTGGACCGCTCCCTGGACCACCTGGCCGCGGAGCAGGCCGAGGACGGCGGGTGGCCGGTCCGCCGGCCGCGGCGGGCGCCGGGGAGCGCCCTGGAATCCCGCCCGATCATCACCATCGAGGCGCTGCGGACCCTGCGGGCCCACGGCCGGCCGGTCGGCTGACCGCGTCCGGCGCGCCGTACCGGTGGCAGCCGCCGCCGGTACGGCCCGCGGGACGCGGCCTCTCACGCAGCCGCCGGTTCGGCCCGCGGTACGCCCACCGTTACGGAGCCCGTGCTCCGCACCGCCCACGCGCCACCGCGGCCCGCTCAGCCGCCCCGCGTCACCGCCGGTCCACGCCGCCACGGCAGAAGCCCACGGCCGCCGCCCGCGTCACCCGCCGAGGGCCCGCACCGCGGCGGTGACCACCACGGCCGAGGCGACGACCACCAGGAACGGCGCCCGCAGCAGCAGGGCGAGCGCCGCGGCGGCGAGGCCCGCCCCGCGGGCGTCCACGACGAGCGCCCCGTCGGCGCTGAAGGTCTGCTGGGCGGTCAGGGCGGCCAGCAGGGCGACCGGGAGCAGCGCGGCGAGCCGCCGCACGAGGGGGCGTTCCAGAGTGTGGGCCGGCACCAGCAGGCCGCCGAGCTTCAGCAGGTAGCAGCCGACGGCGGTGAGGCCGACGGCGATCCAGACCGCGGTGCCGTTCATCGCCGCGCCTCCCCGCGCCCGCTCAGCCACAGGACGGCGGGCGCGGCCAGCGCGGCCACCAGCACCGGCACTCCGGCGGGCAGCACAGGCAGGGACCCGAGCCCCAGGACGACCGCCAGCGCCGCGACGGCCCGCTCGGTGGTCGAGCGCAGCATGGGGGCGAGCAGTGCGAGGAAGACGGCCGGGCCTGCGGCGTCGAGGCCCCAGGCGTCGGTGTCGCCGATGGCCTCCGCCCCGAGTGCGCCGATCAGCGTGGTGAGGTTCCACAGAACGTAGAGCGTCAGGCCGGTCACCGTGAAGCCGATCCGCGCGGCACGCCGGGTGGGCTGCGCGAGGGCCACCGCCGCGGTCTCGTCGATGACCCAGTGGGCGCCGAACGGGCGCACCGCGCGCGGGAGGGCCAGCAGCTGCGACAGGCGCAGCCCGTAGAAGGCGTTGCGGGTGCCGAGGAAGAAGGCCCCGGCAGCCGCCGTGAAGGGGTTGCCTCCGGCGGCGAGCGCGCCGACCAGCGCGAACTGCGAGGCTCCGGTGAAGACGAGCAGGCTCAGCGCGCAGGTCTGGAGAAGGTCGAGCCCCGCGCCGACGGAGGTGACCCCGAAGGCGAAGCCGGACAGGCCGACGGCGACGCCCACGCCGAGCGAGTCCCGTACGACGGCACGGTCGGGCTTCGCCGCGTCCCGCGGCGGCGGCCCGCCGTGCGGGTCCGCGGCCGTGTCCACGCGCGCGGGGCGCCCTGCCGCTTCAGCTCCGGATGCCGGCGCTTCGGGTGCCGGTGCTCCGGGTGTCGGTGCTTCGGGTGCCGGTGCCGGTGCTGCTGGTGGTATCCGTTGTTCTGCCACGCCCCGGACGCTACGGCCGGCCCGCGCCCCCGGTCTTGTACGTTCTTGCGCGTTCCCGCTGGTAGGCGCCCGGCGGGACGCCCACGATCCGGGTGAAGTGGCGGTTGAGGTGGGGCTGGTCGGTGAAGCCGACCACGACGGCCGCCTCTCCTGGGGCGGTGCCGCTCTCCAGGAGGCGGCGGGCGGCCCGTACGCGCGCGTTGGTGAGCCAGGCGTGGGGCGGCATCCCGTACGCCGCCTTGAAGGCGCGCAGCAGGGCGAAGGGGCTGGTGCCGAGCTCCCGGGCGAGCTGCTCCAGCGTCGGCGGCGCGGCCATCCGGTCGAGGAGCGCCTCGCGGGCGGCGGCGGCCGTGCGGGCTCCGGCGGAGCGCGGGGCCCGCTGCGGGAGGGAGCGGCCGTGGCGGCGCAGCAGGCGGGCGACGGCGACGCGCAGGAGGCTGTCGGCCGCGAGGGCGTTCCCCTCCTCGGCCGCGCGGTGCACGGCGCTGATGAGCCGGGCGGTGCTCTCGTCGTCGACGATGGTCTCGCCGAAGGCGACCGTGCCGCGCAGACTGGTCTCCTCCTCGGCGATCGCGGCGACCAGGCCGGCCGACGGGTAGAGCGTGGCGTATGACCAGCCCTCGGGCACGCCCGCGTGCGCGGAGTGGGGCACCTCGGGGTTGATCATGACGACGGTGCCGGGGCGGGCCCGGATGGTGCCCTCCGGCATGACGACGTCCTCGATGCCCCGGCGGACGGCGCCGAGCACGTACCCCTCGTGGCTGTGGCGGGAGAAGGCGTGGCGGACGTACCGGGCGCGCAGCAGGTCGAGGCCGGGCACGCCCGGGTACTGCCAGTGCCTGGCCCACTCGTCGGGCCGTCCGCCGTCCGGGGTGGTCGCCATGCGTCCATTCTGCGCCGGTCGGGGCCCCGGTGGCCTGCGGGTCCACGGTGCGGACGCCGGTTGTCAGTGCGGGGGTGCACGATGGGGGGCATGGCCGGGACCGCACTCGACTCCTTCTCCCCCGCGACCCGCAGGTGGTTCACGGGGGCCTTCAGCGCGCCCACCGCCTCCCAGGAGGGGGCGTGGCGGGCGATCGGCGCGGGTTCGGACGTGCTGGTGGTGGCGCCGACCGGCTCGGGCAAGACACTGGCGGCGTTCCTGGCGGCCCTGGACCGGCTGGTCTCGGTCCCGCCGCCCGCCGACGCGAAGAAGCGCTGCCGGGTGCTGTACGTGTCCCCGCTGAAGGCGCTCGCGGTCGACGTGGAGCGGAACCTGCGCAGTCCGCTGACGGGCATCCGCCAGGAGGCCGTACGGCTGGGGCTGCCGGAGCCGGAGGTCCGCGTCGGCATCCGTTCGGGTGACACGCCCGCCGCGGAGCGGCGGTCGCTGGCGACGCGCCCGCCGGACATCCTGATCACCACGCCGGAGTCGCTGTTCCTGATGCTGACGTCCGCGGCGCGGGACGCGCTGGCGGGTGTGGAGACGGTGATCCTCGACGAGGTGCACGCCGTGGCGGGCACCAAGCGGGGCGCCCATCTGGCGCTGTCCCTGGAGCGGCTGGACGAGCTGCTGCCGCGCCCCGCGCGCCGCATCGGCCTGTCGGCGACGGTGCGGCCGGTGGACGAGGTGGCGCGGTACCTGTCGCCGCAGCGGAAGGTCGAGGTGGTCCAGCCGCGGTCGGGCAAGGAGTTCGACCTGTCCGTGGTGGTGCCCGTGGAGGACCTGGGCGAGCTGGGCGGCTCGCCGGCCGCCGACGCGGGAGAGGGACCGGGCGAAAAGCCGTCGATCTGGCCGCACGTGGAGGAGCGGATCGCCGACCTGGTGCAGGAACACCGCTCGACGATCGTGTTCGCCAACTCGCGGCGCCTCGCGGAGCGGCTGTGCAACCGGCTGAACGAGATCGCGTACGAGCGCGCCACCGGCGAGGCGATGCCGTCGGACGCCTCCCCCGCCGAGGTGATGGCCCAGTCCGGCGCCGCCAAGGGCGCCCCGCCGCTGCTGGCGCGGGCGCACCACGGCTCGGTGTCCAAGGAGCAGCGGGCCCTCGTCGAGGAGGACCTGAAGGCGGGCCGCCTCCCCGCGGTGGTGGCCACGTCCAGTCTGGAGCTGGGCATCGACATGGGCGCGGTCGACCTGGTCGTCCAGGTGGAGTCGCCGCCCTCCGTGGCGTCCGGGCTCCAGCGCGTGGGCCGCGCCGGGCACCAGGTGGGCGCCGTGTCGCGGGGCGTGGTGTTCCCCAAGTACCGGGGCGACCTGGTGCAGGCGGCGGTGGTGACCGAGCGCATGCGGCAGGGCGCCATCGAGTCGCTGCGCGTCCCGGCCAACCCGCTGGACGTGCTGGCCCAGCAGCTGGTCGCCATGGTCGCGATGGACACGTGGAGCCATGACGACCTGCTGGCGCTGGTGCGTCGGGCGGCTCCGTTCGCGTCGCTGCCGGAGTCGGCGTTCACGGCCGTGCTGGACATGCTCGCCGGGCGCTATCCGTCGGACGCGTTCGCGGAGCTGCGGCCCAGAGTCGTGTGGGACCGGGTCACCGGGGCTGTCACGGGCCGCCCCGGCGCCCAGCGGCTCGCCGTCACCTCGGGTGGCACGATCCCGGACCGCGGGCTGTTCGGGGTGTTCCTGGCGGGCGCCGACCCCAAGCGGGGCGGCGGCCGGGTCGGCGAGCTCGACGAGGAGATGGTGTACGAGTCGCGCGTGGGCGACGTGTTCACCCTCGGCACGTCGTCCTGGCGCATCGAGGACATCACGCGCGACCGGGTGCTGGTGTCACCCGCGCCCGGCGTGCCGGGCCGGCTGCCGTTCTGGAAGGGCGACCAGCTGGGCCGCCCGCTCGAACTGGGCAGGGCGGTGGGGGCCTTCCTGCGGGAGGTCGGTTCGCTGCCGCCCCAGGACGCGCGGCTGCGGCTGGTGGCGGCGGGCCTGGACGCGTGGGCCGCCGACAACGTCCTGGCGTACCTGGACGAGCAGCGCCGTGCCTGCGGGCACGTGCCGGACGACCGGACGATCCTGGTGGAGCGGTTCCGCGACGAGATGGGCGACTGGCGCGTGGTGGTCCACTCGCCGTTCGGCGCCCAGGTGCACGCCCCGTGGGCGCTCGCGCTCGGCGCCCGCCTCGCCGAGCGGTACGGCATGGACGCACAGGTCATGCACGCCGACGACGGAATCGTGCTGCGCCTGCCCGACGCGGACCTGATGGGTCTCGACCTGCTCGACGAGGAACCGGCCGCGCCGGGCCTGGAGTACGACAGCGAGCAGGCACCCGTCGGCGCCGCCGACGTCGCCTTCGACAAGGGCGAGATCGACCGGATCGTCACCGAGCAGGTCGGCGGTTCGGCGCTGTTCGCGTCCCGCTTCCGGGAGTGCGCCGCCCGCGCGCTGCTGCTGCCCAAGCGCAATCCGGGCAAGCGCACACCGCTGTGGCAGCAGCGCCAGCGCGCCGCGCAACTGCTGCAGGTGGCGAGCGAGTTCGGTTCGTTCCCCATCGTGCTGGAAGCGGTCCGGGAATGCCTCCAGGACGTGTTCGACGTGCCGGGCCTCCAGGAGCTGATGGGCGACCTCGAGTCGCGCCGCGTCCGGCTGGTGGAGGTCACCACCCCGGAGCCGTCGCCGTTCGCCCGCTCACTGCTGTTCGGATACGTCGCCCAGTTCCTGTACGAGGGGGACTCGCCGCTCGCCGAGCGCCGCGCGGCAGCCCTGTCCCTCGACTCCCGGCTGCTGGCCGAGCTGCTGGGCCAGGCGGAGCTGCGGGAACTCCTCGACCCGGAGGTGCTGGCCGAGCTGGAGGGCGAGCTGCAGTGGCGCACGGACGAGCGGCGGGTGAAGGACCCCGAGGGGGTCGCCGACGCACTGCGCGTGCTGGGCCCGCTCACCGACGCCGAGCTGACCGCGCGGGGCGCCGACCCGGCGTGGGCGCGGGAGCTGGCGGCCGCCCGCCGTGCGATCCGGGTCCGTGTCGCGGGCGCCGACCACTGGGCGGCGATCGAGGACGCCGGGCGCCTGCGCGACGCGCTGGGCACGGCCCTGCCGGTCGGCGTCCCCGAGGCGTTCACCGAGCCGGTGAAGGACCCGCTCGGCGACCTCCTCGCGCGGTACGCGCGCACCCACGGCCCCTTCGCCTCCGCCGAGGCGGCCGCCCGCTTCGGCCTGGGCACGGCCGTCACGGACGGCGCGCTGCACCGCCTCGCCGCCGCGGGCCGTGTCGTGCAGGGCGAGTTCCACCCGTCGGGAATCGGCCAGGAGTGGTGCGACGCGGCGGTGCTGCGCCGGCTGCGGCGCCGCTCCCTGGCGGCGCTGCGGCAGGAGCTGGAGCCGGTCCCGCCGTCCGCGCTGGCCACGTTCCTGCCGCAGTGGCAGCACGTGGGCAGCAGCGGACTGCGCGGCATCGACGGCCTGGCCCGCGCGATCGAGCAGCTGCAGGGCGCGCCGGTGCCCGCGTCGGCGCTGGAGAAGCTGGTCCTGCCGTCCCGCGTCCGCGACTACGGCCCCCAGCTCCTCGACGAGCTGACCACCACGGGCGAGGTCGTGTGGGCCGGGGCGGGCGCCCTGCCGGGCAAGGACGGCTGGGTGTCGCTGTACCTGGCCGACGCCGCCCCGCTTCTGCTGCCGCCGCCACACCCGCTGGAGCTGACGGCACTGCACGAGTCGGTGCTCACGATCCTGTCCGGCGGGTACGGGCTGTTCTTCCGTCAGATCGGGGACCAGGTGCGGGCGACGACCCACCCGGACGTGACGGACCCCCAGCTGGCCGACGCACTGTGGGACCTGGCCTGGTCGGGCCGGCTCACCAACGACACGCTCGCCCCGCTCCGCGCGATGCTGGGCTCCGGCCGTACGGCGGGGTCCACCGCGCACCGCGCCAGGCGCCCCGTCCCGCGCGGCCGGTACGGCACGCTGACGGCCGCCGCCCGCACGGCGTCCCGATCCGGGCCGCCGACGGTGAGCGGCCGCTGGTCGCTGCTCCCGGCCGCCGAGCCGGAGGCCACGCACCGCGCCCACGCCCTGGCCCGGACCCTGCTGGACCGGCACGGTGTGGTGACGCGCGGCGCGGTGGCCGCCGAGGGCGTCGAGGGCGGCTTCTCCGCGACGTACCGGGTGCTGTCCGCCTTCGAGGACAGTGGCCAGGCCCGCCGCGGGTACGTCGTGGAGGGCCTGGGCGCCGCGCAGTTCGCCATGGACGGGGCGGTGGACCGGCTGCGGGCCGCCGCGTCGGCCCGCGAGCGCGGGGAGGGGTCTGCGGCGCCGCAGGCCGTCGTCCTGGCCGCGGCCGACCCGGCCAACGCCTACGGCGCCGCCCTGCCGTGGCCGGAGCCGCCGGACGGCGCCGGGCACAAGCCGGGCCGCAAGGCGGGCTCCCTGGTGGTCCTGGTGGACGGCGAGCTGACGCTGTACATGGAGCGGGGCGGCAAGTCCCTGCTGTCGTGGCCGCTCGACCCGGATGCCCCGGCCCTGCGGGCGGCGGCCGACGCCCTGGCGGCGGCCGCGAGCGCGGGCGCGCTGGGCACGGTCACGGTCGAGCGCGTCAACGGCGCCGCCGCACTGACGTCACCGCTGTCCCGCGCCCTGGAGGCGGCGGGCTTCCACGCCACCCCGCGGGGCCTGCGCCTGCGCGCCTGACGCCCGACGAACCGGCCGCCTCGCGAGGCGGGCGGGAAGCACACGCGGCGCGCGAGCGGTGAGGAGGCTGCCGCGGCGGGGCAGCCGAGGGCGTGCCCTGGGGAGGGGCGTCCGAAGACGCGTTCACGGACGCGGGGTCTGGCCGGGAGGACGCATCCATGCGGGTGGGAGTGGTGGGCCCCAGAAGGGGACTGCACCCGGCGCTGTGGTGCCGCGGGCTGGGGCTGGACGTCGTCGCCGTGTGCGACCGCGACACGGGGCACCGCGCAGCGGCACGGGCGGAGCTGCCCGGCGCGGTGCGGCTGGAGGAGTGACCGGGCCTGCTGGAGCACCCTCTCGACGCGGTGGTGCTCGCCGACGACTGAGCGCCCCGACGCCAAGCGCCCCCGCGCCGGCTCTCCCCGAACCCGACCGCCCGGGGACGGAAGCGAGAACCGGCCCCGCCGGGGCGGGTGAGGCGGCCGAGCCGGTCACGCCTCCCGCAGGGCGCATGATGGAGCCATGCCCGAAGGAGACACGATCTGGCTGGCCGCCCACCGGCTGCACGACGCGCTCGCCGGCCGGCTCCTGACGCGGTCCGACCTGCGCGTCCCCCGCCTGGCCACCGTCGACCTGACCGGCCGGGCCGTCACCGCGGTCGTCCCCCGCGGGAAGCACCTGCTCACCCGTGTCGAGGGCGGGCTCACGCTCCACTCGCACCTGCGGATGGACGGCGCGTGGAAGCTGTACGCCCCCGGCGAGCGCTGGCGCGGCGGACCCGGACACGAGATCCGCGCGATCCTCGGCACCGCCGAACGCACCGCGGTCGGCTATCGGCTGCCCGTGCTGGAACTGCTCCGCACCGCCGACGAACCGACGGTGGTGGGCCATCTGGGGCCCGACCTGCTGGGCCCGGACTGGGACGCCGACGAGGCGGTGCGGCGCCTGCTGTCCGACCCGGCCCGCCCCCTCGGCGAAGCCCTCCTCGACCAGCGGAACCTGGCCGGGATCGGCAACGTCTACAAGTGCGAGCTGGCGTTCCTGGCCCGCGTCACGCCGTGGTTCCCGGTCGGCGACCTCCCCGCCGATGTCCCGGAGCGCCTCGTCGCGACGGCCCGGCGGCTGCTGGAGGAGAACAAGGACCGCTTCGAGCGCCGCACGGTCCCCGGAGGCCGCTCCGACCGCAAGCTGTACGTGTACGGACGCGCCCGCAGGCCCTGCTACCGCTGCGGGGCACCGATCCGCTGGGACGGCGGCGGCGACCAGCCGACCGACCGGGTCTCCTACTGGTGCCCCCGCTGCCAGAGCGGCCCCGCACCCGCCTGAACCGCCCGCCTCAGGCCCTCGTCCGCAACCGCGTCCAGCGCCCGCCCGAGCCACCCACCGCGGACACCCACGCCGCGGCCACCCGTCGCGGCCACACGCCGAAGCTCCCGCCTGAACCGCCACCCCGACCGCGCGCCGCTCACTTCCCGTCACCCGCCCGCCGCTGCGGCCCCCGGCCGAAAGCCCCCACGACGTCCCACACCAGGCCCCGCAGCGCCTCCGGGAAGGAGTCCCGCACCGCCGCGCGCCACCGGGAGCGCCGGCCGCCCGGCCGCCCACGCCGGGGCGCCGCCGCGGCGTGGACGGGAAGCAGGCTGAGCCCCCAGCCGCTCGCCACCGCCACCCCTTCGACCACCCCCGCCCGATCGGGCGCGAGCACCAGGCGCAGCACCGCCCACCACCACAGTCCGCCGAGTACGAGAAGCACGAGCGCCGACACCAGCGCCGGCAGCGGAATCCGTCGCCGTACCATGCCGCCTCCTCCGGTCGACGCTAGACCGGCACGATCACCGGGCGTCAGGGCGCACCGGAGCAGCCACCGGCGCGTCCGCCGTTCCGCGCCCCCGTCCGGGGCCCACAGTGCCGGGACGGCCCCCGAACCCACCGGGTCCGGGGGCCGGGGGCCCCGGAGCGGGACGCATCAGGCGTTCTCCGCCTGGAACATCCACGCGTGCTTCTCGAGCTCCCCGGTCAGCGCGATCAGGAGGTCCTGCGAGATCGGGTCCGGCTCGTCGGTGGCGGCGACCCGCTCACGCATCCGCTCGATCACCGCGACCAGCGCGTCCACCATGATCCGTACGGCGTCGGCGTCCTGGATCCAGCCGGTCGGCACGTCCGCGATGGCGCTGCCGGCGGCCACCGTCGCGGCGCGGCCGTCCGGGTTGACGCCGATGGCCGAGGCGCGCTCCGCCATCACGTCGGAGTGGGTGCGGGCGGTGGAGACGACATCGTCGAGCTGCAGGTGGATGGAGCGGAAGCGCGGGCCGACCACGTTCCAGTGCACCTGCTTGGCGACCAGGGAGAGGTCGACCAGATCCACTAGGGCGCCCTGCAGAGCCTCACCGACCACCTTGAGATCGGCGTCGGACAGCGAACTCTTGACGACAGCCATGCGAATCCTCCATTCCGTGCGCACGTTCCACCATGACACACAGCACGCATCACGGGCATTCGCCCCATAGCGAAAGCCCCGGTCGGCACCTCGGGTACCCGGCCGGGGCTCAGCCCAAAACGTCGATCCTCCGGCAATCGCGGCGGATGGGCCGCGAGGCCGGAGGAGGGGGTCAGGCGGCGACGACGTCCACCGCTTCGGCGGGTGCCTTGATGGTCACCCGCTCCGTCGGCACACCCGCCACCGACGTCACGGACACAGAATTGAGCATCGGGCGTACTGGCGCGGACACCGGCTCACTCGCCGCTGCCGATTCCGCCAGCTCCGCCAGCGACAGTTCGTCGCTCACTTCCCGCATGAGCTCGGACATCCGTACGTCCAGCGCGTCGCAGATCGCGGAGAGCAGTTCGGAGGAAGCCTCCTTCTGCCCCCGCTCCACCTCGGAGAGATAGCCGAGCGATACTCGGGCGGACGAGGAGACTTCGCGCAGAGTACGGCCCTGGCGCTGGCGCTGCCGACGCAGCACGTCACCCAGCAGGCGACGGAGCAGAATCATCGGTGGCTCCCTCCTCGGACCGCGTAGCCGCATCCTTCACGCCCCACCGTACCGCCTTGTGCTGCGGCCGTGCGGGGAGCGATGTCGTGTTCACTCAGGGCTGCAAACATCAATTCCCCCCGTTCTGTTCCGTATCCTTTGCCCGCGCATTCTCGAAGAGTTCGTGCGCGAGCAGTTCCAGCACGCTCCGTACACTCTCTCCACGGATTTCCGCGCGCCCGCCGTCCAACCGCAGCGCGGCCGCTTTCCCCGCCTCCGCGGGGCCGCCGGGCGGGCCGCACACGGCGACGTACACCGTGCCGACGGGCCGGCCGTCCTGCGGTTCGGGCCCCGCGACTCCCGTCGTCGCGACGCCCCACGAGGCTCCGAGCCGGCTTCGTACCCCCCGCGCCATCTGCAACGCGACCTCCGCGTCGACGGCCCCGCGCCGCGCGAGCAGCTCGCCGTCGACGCCCAGCAGGTCCCGTTTCAGCCGCGTCGCGTACGCCGTGACGGAGCCCAGGAAGACGCGGGACGCGCCCGGCACCGACGTCAGCTCGGCGGCGACGAGACCACCCGTGAGGGACTCCGCCACGGCGAGCGTCTGGTCACGCTCCGCCAGCAGGCGCAGCACCCGCTCCGCCACCGGCCGCGCACCGGCCCCGGCGCCGGGCCGCTGTGCGGCGGCCACCGCCGGGTCCCCTTGCCGTACCGCCTGACTCACCGGGGCGGCTCCGCAGCGGCCTCAGCGGTCCCACCAGCCCCACCGACCCCACCGGACGCGGCACCCTCACCGGCCCGTGCGGACCCAGCACGCCCGGCGGACCCACCCGCCTCGGCGTCACCAGCCGCGAGCCCGACGCCGGCGACGTCACCGACGCCCCCATCCGCCTCGGCGCCGGCGCCGTCCGCTCCGGCCCGCGCGGCCCCGGCCGCCGCCTCCGCCGCCCCCGCGGCCTCCGCCGCACGGGCCGCGGCCCGCTCGGCGGCGAGCCCCCGGCGGCGCAGCACCACGGCCTGCCGCACGTAGTCGAGCCCCGTCGCGACGGTCAGGACGACCGCCAGGGCCATCACCCACCACCGCAGCGTGGCCAGCGGCCCGGTCAGCGCGAGTACGTACATGCCCACGGCCGTGCCCTGGGCGAGCGTCTTCATCTTGCCGCCGCGACTGGCCGGGATCACCCCGTGCCGGATCACCCAGAACCGCATGAGCGTGATGCCCAGCTCGCGGAAGAGGATCACGCCGGTGACCCACCAGGGCAGGTCACCGAGGGCGGAGAGGCAGATCAGGCCGGCCGCCATGATCGCCTTGTCGGCGATGGGGTCGGCGATCTTCCCGAAGTCCGTGACCAGGTTGTACGTACGCGCCAGGTGCCCGTCGAACACGTCCGTGATCATGGCGACGGCGAACGCCGCCCACGCCCAGGCGCGCCAGGCGGGGTCGTACCCGCCGTCCTGGAGCAGCAGCACCACGAAGGCGGGGACGAGCACCAGCCGCAGCATGGTGAGGATGTTGGCGATGTTCCACAGGCTGGCCTGGTTCACGGCCGCCGCTCCCAGCTTCCCGCCGGGTGCCCGCCTCCCCGTGCCGCCCGCGGCGGACGCCGGGACTCCGGTCATCTGCCCGCCTCCTCGAGAACCTCGGCCACCAGATCGACGCCTTCCGTGCCCACCACCTTCGCCTTGACCATACGGCCGACGGAGAGCCCGGCGCCCGTCGTGAAGAGCACCTGCCCGTCCGTCTCGGGCGCCTGGTGGGCCGCGCGGCCCGCGGCGGCGTACTCCTCGTCCTCGAGGTCGTCGCCCTCGACCGACTCGACCAGTACTTCCAGGGTCTCTCCCAGCCGCTCCTCCGCACGCTGGGCGGTGAGCTCCTCGGCGAGCCGGGACAGGTGGGCGAGGCGCTGGTCGACGGTGTCCTGGTCGAGCTTGCCGTCGTAGGTGGCGGCCTCGGTGCCGTCCTCGTCGGAGTAGCCGAAGACGCCGACGGCGTCGAGGCGGGCGTGCAGGACGAACCGCTCCAGCTCGGCGAAGTCCTCCTCGGTCTCGCCGGGGAAGCCCACGATGAAGTTGGAGCGCACACCCGCCTGCGGGGCCTTGCCGCGGATGGTGTCCAGCAGCTCCAGGAAGCGGTCCGTGTCGCCGAAGCGGCGCATGGCGCGCAGCACGGCGGGCGCGGAGTGCTGGAACGACAGGTCGAAGTAGGGCGCGACCTTCTCCGTGGAGGTCAGCACGTCGATCAGGCCGGGCCGCATCTCGGCGGGCTGCAGGTAGCTGACGCGGACGCGCTCGATGCCGTCGACGGCGGCCAGCTCGGGCAGCAGCGTCTCCAGCAGGCGGATGTCGCCGAGGTCCTTGCCGTACGAGGTGTTGTTCTCGGAGACCAGCATGATCTCCTTGACGCCCTGCTCGGCCAGCCAGCGCGTCTCGCCCAGCACGTCGGCGGGGCGGCGGGAGACGAAGGAGCCGCGGAAGGACGGGATCGCGCAGAAGGAGCAGCGCCGGTCGCAACCGGAGGCCAGCTTCACGGAGGCGACCGGGCTGGAGTCGAGGCGGCGGCGCAGCGGGGCGCGCGGGCCGGATGCGGGCGCGATGCCCTCGGGCAGATCGGCGGGGGCCTGCGGGGCCCCGGGGCCCTGCGGCGCGCCGTGGCCGGGCAGGGCGACGGCCGCGGCGGCGTCCTGGCGCTCGACCGGGCTGAGCGGCAGCAGCTTGCGCCGGTCGCGCGGGGCGTGGGCCTCCACGCTGCCGCCGCCGAGGATGGTGCGCAGCCGCTCGGAGATGTCGGCGTAGTCGTCGAAGCCGAGCACGCCGTCGGCCTCGGGCAGGGCGTCGGCGAGCTCCTTGCCGTACCGCTCGGCCATGCAGCCGACGGCGACGACGGCCTGGGTGCGGCCGTGGTCCTTCAGGTCGTTCGCTTCGAGGAGGGCGTCGACGGAGTCCTTCTTGGCGGCCTCGACGAAGCCGCAGGTGTTGACGACGGCGACATCGGCGTCGGCGGCGTCCTCGACGAGCGCCCAGCCGTCCGCTGCCAGGCGGCCTGCGAGCTCCTCCGAGTCCACCTCGTTACGGGCGCAGCCAAGAGTGACAAGGGCGACGGTACGGCGTTCGGGCATGGACTCAAGACTACTTCGTCCCCGGTGCCCCTCCGGCGCGCAGGTCCGCCCCCGCCCCGCGGACGGCCGCGGGCCCCGCCCGTCCCCCCGGGATCGGGGGGCGCGGGCGGGGCCTGCGGCGGTGCGGGCAGGGGACCGGTCAGCCGACCTGGGGGTCGCCCTTGGTGTACGTGAGGCGCTCGACCTGGCCGGAGGAGAACTCGTCCTCGACCTTCTTGCCGTTGACGAACAGCTCGATCGCGCCGGCGTTGCCGAGGATCAGGTCGATCCGCTCGTCGTCCTGGAAGGTCTTGGAGTCGCCCTTCTTGAGCAGGCCGTCGAAGAGGAGCTTGCCGTCGTGGGCCTTGGCCGAGATCCAGCTCTTGTCGCCGGTCGCGGTGAGCTTGACCGTGACCTTGTCCTGGGGGACGGCCGCGATCGCGCTCTCGGAGGGGGCGGGCGCGGGCTTGGACGGCGCGGCCTTCGGGGCGCGGCTTCCGGTGGCGGCCGGAGCGTCCGCCACGGTCGTGGAGCCGCTGTCCGTACCGTCCTGGCCGAAGAGGGTGAAGCCGGCGAAGCCGACCACCGCGACGATGGCGGCGACCATGGCGGCGGTCCAGTTGGGCCGGCGCCGCTCAGGGCGGATGCGCTCCGCCTCGAACATGGGTGCGGCGGGGGTGGGGGCGGGACGACCGCCGTGCTCCGCGTCGTACTGCGCGACGAGGGCGGCCGGGTCGAGCCCGACGGCCCGCGCGAGGGTGCGCACGTGCCCGCGGGCGTACACGTCGCCGCCGCACCGCGAGAAGTCGTCCTCCTCGATGGCGTGCACGATGGGGACGCGCACCCGGGTGGATTCGCTGACCTGCTCGACGGTCAGGTCGGCGGCGAGGCGCGCGTCGCGGAGCGCGCGGCCGATCGGGGGACGGTCGTCCTGGGGCCGCTCGTCCTCGGGAGGCGAAGGCCGGTCGTCTGCTGGGGGTTTGCCGTCGGGGGCGTTGCCGATGGACACGAGGGCGCCTTTCGAGCGTGTAACCACCTGCTGGAGGTTCAGTCTATGGGTGGTACGAAAGGGTGGGGCAACCGGGCGGACGTGGTTTGTACGCCATCGGAATGGCCGCCGCCGGGAGTGCGGGAACCACCATTGTCCGTCCCTTCGGCCGACTTGACGCGCAGGGCGGGGCAACGGTTGCTCACGGTTCACTTACGGGAGGGACACAGCCGGGTCAGGAGCCGCTCTCGCCCCGGATCAGGGCGAGTACGCCGTCCAGGTCGTCCGGTTTGACCAGGACGTCCCGCGCCTTGGACCCCTCGCTGGGGCCGACGATGTTCCGCGACTCCATCAGGTCCATGAGCCTGCCCGCCTTCGCGAAGCCGACGCGGAGCTTGCGCTGGAGCATCGACGTGGAGCCGAACTGCGTGGAGACGACCAGCTCGGCCGCCTGGCACAGCAGGTCGAGGTCGTCGCCGATCTCCTCGTCGATCTCCTTCTTCTGCTTCGTCCCGGTCGTGACGTCGTCGCGGAAGACCGGCTCCATCTGCTCCTTGCAGTGCCGGACGACCGCCGCGACCTCGTCCTCCGTGACGAAGGCGCCCTGGAGCCGTACGGGCTTGTTGGCGCCCATCGGCAGGAACAGGCCGTCGCCCTTGCCGATGAGCTTCTCGGCGCCGGGCTGGTCGAGGATGACCCGGCTGTCGGCGAGCGAGGAGGTGGCGAACGCGAGCCGGGACGGGACGTTCGCCTTGATGAGGCCGGTGACGACGTCCACGGAGGGCCGCTGCGTGGCCAGCACCAGGTGGATGCCGGCCGCGCGGGCCAGCTGGGTGATGCGGACGATGGCGTCCTCGACGTCCCGGGGCGCGACCATCATCAGGTCGGCCAGCTCGTCCACGATGACCAGCAGGTACGGGTAGGGCTGGAGCTCGCGCTCGCTGCCCGGAGGCGTCGTCAGCTTGCCGCTGCGCACGGCCGCGTTGAAGTCGTCGATGTGGCGGTACCCGAACGCCGCCAGGTCGTCGTAGCGCAGGTCCATCTCCCGCACCACCCACTGGAGCGCCTCGGCGGCCCGCTTCGGGTTGGTGATGATGGGGGTGATCAGGTGCGGGATGCCCTCGTACGCCGTCAGCTCGACCCGCTTGGGGTCGACGAGCACCATCCGGACGTCCTCCGGGGTCGCCCTTATCATCACCGACGTGATCAGGCAGTTGATGCACGACGACTTGCCGGAGCCGGTGGCGCCGGCGACCAGCACGTGCGGCATCTTCGCCAGGTTGGCCATCACGTAGCCGCCCTCGACGTCCTTGCCGAGCGCCACGAGCATCGGGTGGTCGTCCTCGGCCGCGTCGGCGAGCCGCAGCACGTCGCCGAGGTTGACCATCTCGCGGTCGGTGTTGGGGATCTCGATGCCGACGGCGGACTTGCCGGGGATCGGCGAGATGATCCGCACGTCCGGGCTGGCCACGGCGTACGCGATGTTCTTCGTCAGCGCCGTGATCCGCTCGACCTTCACGGCGGGCCCGAGCTCCACCTCGTAGCGGGTGACCGTCGGACCGCGGGTGAAGCCGGTGACGTCCGCGTCCACCTTGAACTCGGAGAACACGTTCCGCAGGGACGCGACGATGGCGTCGTTGGCCGCGCTGCGGGTCTTGCCGGGCCCGCCGCGCTCCAGCAGGTCGAGGGAGGGCAGGGCGTACGTGATGTCCCCGGCGAGCCGCAGCTGCTCGGCCCGCGCGGGCATCGGCTCCGGCTCCTCCCGCACGGGCGCCGGCTTCGTCAGGTCCGGTACGCGTCCGTCGCCCTCCTCACGGGCGGGCGGTACGGCGGGGGCGCCCGCGCCGCCCCTGCCCCGGCCGGCCGCGCGCCCCGCACCGCCGGAGCCCGCCGCCGCGGTGGCGCCGCCCGTGGGCTCGGGCGCGCGATCGGGGGTGACGTCCCTGGTCAGGTCGGCCACGAGGGGCGAGGGCGGCATGCCGTTCAGCACGGCGCCGTCGAGGTCGGCGGCGGCAGCGGCGGCGATGTCCACGGGGTCGAGCGGCCGCCCGAAGGCGGGGTCGGCCGCGTCGGCCGCCTTGCGGGTGCGCGTCCGCCTGCGCCGGGTGAGCGCCTCGTCCTCGGCCCGGTCGGGGTCGTACCCGTCGGCGCCGGGGGCCGCGGGGGCACCGGAGCGGCGGCGGGCGGAGGCGGGCAGGCCCTCGCGCCACTGCTCGTCGTAGCGCTGGTCGTCCTCGGTCCACGTCTCGTACGGCTCGAGGACGCCGAGCCGTTCGCCGAGGGCCCGCAGCCGCCGGGGGATGGCGTTGACGGGGGTCGCAGTGACGACGAGGAGGCCGAAGACGGTCAGCAGGACGAGCAGGGGGACGGTGAGGACCTCGCCCGTCATGAAGATCAGGGGGGTGGACGCGGCCCAGCCGATGAGGCCGCCCGCGTCCTGCATGGCCTGGGCGCCCTCGTCGCGGCCGGGCGAGCCGCAGGCGATGTGGACCTGCCCGAGGACCCCGATGGCCAGGGCGGAGAGGCCGATGACGATCCGTCCGTTCGCCTCGGGCTTCTCGGGGTGGAGGATCAGCCGCACGGCCATGGTGCCGATCAGCAGCGGCACGAGCAGGTCGAGCCGGCCGAACGCGCCGGTGACCAGCATGTCCACGAGGTCGCCGACCGGCCCCTGCAGGTTCGCCCAGGTGCCGGCGGCGACGACGAGGGCGAGGCCGAGCAGCAGCAGGGCGAGGCCGTCCTTGCGGTGCGCCGGGTCGAGTCCCTTGGCGCCGCGCCCTATGCCCCGGAAGAGCGCGCCGACCGCGTGGGCGAGGCCGAGCCACAGGGCGCGGACGATCCGGTAGACACCGCCCGTGGGGGACGGCGCCGGCTTGGGCGCCGTCCGGGCGGCCGCCTTCTTCGCGGTCTTCTTCGCCGGGGCCTTCTTCGCCGCGCCCTTCCGGGCGGGTGCGGGCTGCTTGGCTGCGGTCTTCCTGGCGGGCGGTTTGCCGGGCGCCGCCTTCTGCGCGGCGCCCGTCGTACGGCCGGCGGCGCGCGGCTTCGCGGTGCCCGCCGTGCCGTGGGGACCCTTGCCGGACGTACGTGAGGCCATGGGGGTGAGGTTACCGGTGCGGGGGGCGCTGGACACGCGTCCGACCCCTTCACCCGTTCGTGTCGCGGGGGCGGGGTACGGAAGGTGACACGCGCTCAGCCTGCGGTCAGGGGGCCGGACGGGGGTCGTCGCCGTCGGGGCGGGCGGCTGGCGGTCGGGACACCGCGCCCCTGCGGTACGGGAGCGCCGGGTGCGGGCGCGTCGGGTGCGGGCGCGTCGGGTACGGCCCGAAGGCGCCCGGTGCGGGCGCGTCAGCCGCTGAGCCGGGAGCACCGGGTGCGGGGCCCGGCGGGTGCGGGCTCCATGGACGGGGGTCAGGTCGGGAGGCCGGGCCCGCCGCCGGTGCCGGGCTCGAGCGCGTCCAGCGCCCGCCGCAGCCCCGTCAGCTTCCGCTCCAGGTGCGCGGCGGTGGCGACGGCCGCGGTGTCGGCCGACTCCTCGTCGAGCTGCTTGGAGAGCGCCTCGGCCTGCTCCTCGACGGCGGCGAGCCGCGCGGACAGCTCCGCGAGGAGGCCGGCCGACTCGTGCGTGGCGACACCGCCCTGACCGCCGTCGCCGTTGCTCCCCTCCAGCTGGAGGCGGAGGAGGGCGGCCTGTTCGCGGAGCTGACAGTTCTTCATGTACAGGTCGACGAACACGGAGACCTTCGCGCGCAGGACCCACGGGTCGAACGGCTTGGAGATGTAGTCGACCGCGCCCGCGGCGTACCCGCGGAACGTGTGGTGCGGGCCGTGGTTGATCGCGGTCAGGAAGATGATCGGAATGTCGCGGGTGCGTTCCCGCCGTTTGATGTGCGCGGCCGTTTCGAAACCGTCCATGCCCGGCATCTGGACATCCAGCAGGATGACCGCGAAATCGTCCGTCAGCAGCGCCTTGAGCGCTTCCTCCCCTGACGATGCCCGCACCAGCGTCTGATCGAGCGCGGAGAGAATGGCCTCCAGCGCCAGCAGATTCTCCGGCCGGTCATCGACCAGGAGGATCTTGGCCTTCTGCACCATGGCCCGTCCTCCTCGCCCCGGCAGTTGGCCGGGCGCCGCCCCAGGGGACGACCCCCTTGTGCCGTCCGCCCTTGTGCCGGTCATCGTAGCCGCACCCCGCCCGTCACCACACCCTGTCACCGAGATGTCACTGTGCACACAGCGAAAACGTGGGGGGAGACCAGAAGGTTCCCGCAGATGGGCCCCTTCACACGCCTCCGGGCCGCGGCCCGGAGGCGTGTTATCGAACCTTGTTCAAGCCGTGATCACTTTCCGTGCATCCACTGATCCATCACGGAGAGCAGATGATCGGGGTCGACCGGCTTGGTGACGTAATCCGACGCCCCGGATTCGATCGCCTTCTCCCGGTCGCCCTTCATCGCCTTCGCGGTCAGCGCGATGATCGGCAGGCCCGCGAACTGCGGCATCCTGCGGATCGCGGTCGTCGTCGCGTACCCGTCCATCTCCGGCATCATGATGTCCATCAGCACCACCGCGGCGTCGTCGTGCTGCTCCAGGACCTCGATGCCCTCGCGTCCGTTCTCCGCGTACAGCACCGACAGGCCGTGCTGCTCCAGCACGCTGGTGAGCGCGAAGACGTTGCGGATGTCGTCGTCGACGATCAGCACCTTCTCGCCGCTGAAGCGGATCGGCCGGCGCGGCTCGGCCGCCTCCTGCCCGGCCGCCTCCGCACCCGCGTCCCGGCCCGAGTCCGGCCCCGCCCCGGTCTCCCGCCGGCCGCCGCCCTCTGCGCGGCCCTCCGCCGCGGCGGACGCCCTGCGGCGGTGCCGGAACAGCGCGCCCGTACCGTTCCGTCCGCTCTCCCCCGGCCCCGTACCGCCCGCCGGGGCCCCGCGACCCGGCGGCTGCGGGGCGGACGGCGCCGGCGCCACGTGCCCCACCGGCGCGGCGGGCGCGGCCGGCAGCGCCGTCCCCCGCTCCTCCGGCGCACCCTCCGCCGCCTCCGCCCCGGACCCCGTACCAGGACCGCCCTCGGCCCCGGCCGCGTGCGCGTCCTGCGCCGCCCCGGCCGCGGAGCCGTACCCGTGCGGCGGCAGTTCGTTGCCGTGCAGCGGCAGGTACAGCGTGAAGGTCGAACCGCGGCCCGGCTCGCTGGCCGCGTGGATCTCGCCGCCCAGCAGCCGGGCGATCTCCCGGCTGATGGACAGCCCCAGGCCCGTACCGCCGTACTTGCGGCTCGTCGTGCCGTCCGCCTGCTTGAACGCCTCGAAGATGACCCGCATCTTGCTCGCCGCGATGCCGATGCCCGTGTCGGTCACCGAGAACGCGATCAGCTCGGCGTCCGGGTCCCGCAGCGAACCGGCCTCCAGCAGCTGCTCCCGGATCGACGCCGGCACGTCCGCCTTCGCCGGGCGGATGACCAGCTCCACCGCGCCGGAGTCGGTGAACTTCACCGCGTTCGACAGGAGGTTGCGCAGCACCTGCAGGAGACGCTGCTCGTCCGTGTGGAGGGTCGCCGGCAGCTCCGGGGAGACCCGCACGGAGAAGTCCAGCCCCTTCTCCGCGGTCAGCGGGCGGAACGTGGCCTCCACGTAGTCCACCAGCTGCACCAGCGCGATCCGTGTCGGGCTGACGTCCATCTTGCCGGCCTCGACCTTCGACAGGTCCAGGATGTCGTTGATCAGCTGGAGCAGGTCGGAGCCCGCGCCGTGGATCGTCTCGGCGAACTCGACCTGCTTCGGCGACAGGTTGCCGTCCGCGTTGTCCGCCAGCAGCTTCGCCAGGATCAGCAGCGAGTTGAGCGGGGTGCGCAGCTCGTGCGACATGTTCGCCAGGAACTCGGACTTGTAGCGCATGGAGACGGCGAGCTGCTCCGCGCGCTCCTCCAGCACCTGCCGGGCCTCCTCGATCTCGGTGTTCTTCACCTCGATGTCGCGGTTCTGCCGCGCCAGCAGCTCGGCCTTCTCCTCCAGCTCCGCGTTGGAGTCCTGCAGGGCCTTCTGACGGTTCTCCAGCTCCGCCGAACGCTCCCGCAGCTGCTCGGTCAGCTCCTGCGACTGCTTCAGCAGCACCTCCGTCTTGGAGTTGACGCTGATCGTGTTGACGCTGGTCGCGATCATCTCGGCGATCTGGTTGAGGAAGTCCCGCTGGATCTGCGTGAACGGCTGGAACGACGCCAGCTCGATCACCCCGAGCACCTTCCCCTCGAACAGCACCGGAAGGACGATCACATGCGCCGGCGCGGCCTCCCCCAGCCCCGACGAGATCTTCAGGTACCCCGGCGGGACGTTCACCTGGATCGTCCGCTTCTCCTCGGCGGCCGTCCCGATCAGCGTCTCCCCCGGCCGGAACGACGTCGGCATCGACCCGGCCGAGTAGCCGTAGCTGGCCCTCATCCGCAGCTCGTACGCCCCGTCGTCCTCCCCGCCCGGCTCCGCCGACCCGCCGCCCGCCGGCAGGGCCAGGAAGAAGGCGCCGTGCTGCGCGGACACCACCGGCGTCAGCTCGCTCATGATCAGCGAGGCGACGTCGTCCAGGTCCCTGCGGCCCTGCATCAGACCGGAGATGCGCGCCAGATTGCCCTTCAGCCAGTCCTGCTCCTCGTTGGCGAGGGTCGTGTCGCGCAGGTTGGCGATCATCGTGTTGATGTTGTCCTGGAGTACCTGGATCTCACCCGACGCGTCCACGTCGATCTTCAGGTTGAGATCGCCCCTGGTCACCGCCGTGGCCACGGCCGCGATGGCGCGCACCTGCCGCGTCAGGTTCCCGGCCATCTCGTTCACCGACTCGGTGAGGTCCCGCCAGGTGCCGTCGACGTCCCGCACCCGCGCCTGACCGCCGAGGATGCCCTCCGTGCCCGCCTCCCGCGCGACGCGGGTGACCTCCTCGGCGAACGACGACAGCTGGTCGACCATCGTGTTGATGGTGTTCTTCAGCTCCTGGATCTCACCGCGCGCGTCGATGTCGATCTTCTTGGTCAGGTCGCCCTTGGCGATGGCCGTGGTCACGGCCGCGATCTGCCGCACCTGACCGGTCAGGTTCGACGCCATCGAGTTCACCGACTCGGTGAGGTCCTTCCACGTGCCCGACACCCCCGGCACGTGCGCCTGGCCGCCCAGTTCGCCCTCGGTACCCACCTCGCGCGCCACCCGCGTGACCTCGTCCGCGAACGACGACAGGGTCGTCACCATCGTGTTGACCGTGTCGGCCAGCTCCGCGACCTCACCGCGCGCCTCGACGGTCACCTTCTTCGTCAGGTCGCCGTTGGCCACCGCCGACGACACCCGCGAGATGTTCCGCACCTGCGAGGTGAGGTTGTTCGCCATCACGTTGACGTTGTCGCTGAGGTCCTTCCAGATGCCCGTCACGCCGCGCACCCGCGCCTGGCCGCCGAGGATGCCCTCGGTGCCCACCTCGCGCGCCACCCGGGTGACCTCGTCCGCGAAGTTCGAGAGCTGGTCCACCATCGTGTTGACCGTGGTGACCAGGTCGAGGATCTCGCCCCGGGCGTCGACGGTGATCTTCTTCGACAGGTCGCCCTTGGCGACCGCCGTCGTCACCTGGGCGATCTGCCGCACCTGCGAGGTCAGGTTGCTCGCCATGAAGTTGACCGACTGCGTCAGGTCCTTCCAGGTGCCGGAGACGCCCTGCACCTCGGCCTGACCGCCGAGGCGGCCCTCCGTACCCACCTCGCGGGCGACCCGCGTCACCTGCTCGGCGAAGTTCGACAGCTGGTCCACCATCGTGTTGAGGGTGTTCTTCAGCTCCAGGATCTCGCCGCGCGCGTCCACGTCGATCTTCTGCGACAGGTCACCGCGCGCCACCGCCGTGGCCACCTGCGCGATGTTGCGGACCTGCGCGGTGAGGTTGCCGGCCATGCCGTTCACGGAGTCCGTCAGATCGCGCCACACCCCGGCCACACCGGGCACCTGCGCCTGACCGCCCAGCCGCCCGTCGGTGCCCACCTCGCGGGCCACCCGCGTCACCTGCTCGGCGAACGCGGACAGCTGGTCGACCATCGTGTTGATGGTGTTCTTCAGCTCCAGGATCTCGCCGCGCGCGTCCACGTCGATCTTCTGCGACAGGTCACCGCGCGCCACCGCCGTCGTCACCTGCGCGATCTGCCGCACCTGGGACGTCAGGTTCCCCGCCATGAAGTTGACGGAGTCGGTGAGCTCCTTCCACGTACCCGACACCCCCGGTACGCGCGCCTGACCGCCCAGCCGCCCCTCCGTGCCCACGTCCCGCGCCATGCGCGTCACCTGGTCGGCGAAGGACGACAGCTGCGCCACCATCGTGTTGACGGTGTTCTTCAGCTCCAGCATCTCGCCGGCCACGTCGACCGTGACCTTCTGCGACAGGTCGCCGTTGGCCACCGCCGTCGTCACCTGCGCGATGTCCCGCACCTGACCCGTCAGGTTCCGGAACGCCGTGTTGACCGAGTCCGTCAGGTCCTTCCACGTGCCCGCCGCCCCGCGCACCTCCGCCTGACCGCCGAGCCGGCCCTCGACGCCCACCTCGCGGGCCACCCGGGTCACTTCGGAACCGAACGCGGAGAGCTGATCCACCATCGTGTTCACGGTGTTCTTCAACTCGAGCATCTCGCCGGCCACGTCGACCGTGACCTTCTGCGACAGGTCGCCGTTGGCCACCGCCGTCGTCACCTGCGCGATGTCCCGCACCTGACCCGTCAGGTTCCGGAACGCCGTGTTGACCGAGTCCGTCAGGTCCTTCCACGTACCGGCCGCGCCCGGCACCTGCGCCTGACCGCCCAGCAGCCCCTCGACACCCACCTCCCGCGCGACCCGCGTCACCTCGTCGGCGAAGGTGCGCAGCGTCTCGGTCATCTGGTTGATGGTGTCCGCCAGCTGCGCGACCTCGCCGCGCGCGCTGACCCGGACCTTCTGCGACAGGTCCCCGTTGGCGACGGCGGTGGTGACCTCGGCGATGCCGCGCACCTGCGAGGTGAGGTTGCCCGCCATCGTGTTGACGGAGTCGGTGAGGTCCTTCCAGACCCCGGCCACGCCCGGCACCTCGGCCTGCCCGCCGAGCTTGCCCTCCGTGCCCACCTCGCGCGCGACGCGCGTCACCTCGGACGAGAACGACGACAGCTGGTCCACCATCGTGTTGACGGTGTTCTTCAGCTCCAGCATCTCCCCGGCCACGTGCACCGTGACCTTCCGCGACAGATCGCCCTTGGCGACCGCCGTGGTGACCAGCGCGATGTCCCGCACCTGGGCGGTGAGCCGGTACGCCATCGTGTTGACCGAGTCCGTGAGGTCCTTCCACGAACCGGACACCCCGCGCACCTGGGCCTGCCCGCCCAGCTTGCCCTCCGTACCGACTTCGAGCGCGACGCGGGTCACCTCGTCGGTGAACGACGACAGCTGGTCGACGAGGTTGTTGACCGTACGGGCCACCTTCAGGAACTCACCGCGCAGCGGACGCCCCGCCCCGTCGGGCCCCTCGGAGCGCAGCTCCATCCGCTGCTCCAGGTCGCCGTCCGCGACGGCCGACAGGACCCGCCCCACCTCGGAGACCGGCCTCGTCAGGTCGTCCACCAGCGCGTTGGCGGCCTCGATCGCGGTCGCCCAGGCGCCCTCGCTGGCGCCCACCTCCAGCCGCTCCGACAGCTTCCCCTCACGCCCCACGACCCGGCGCACCCGCGCCAGCTCGCCCGTGAGGTGCAGCTTGCGGTCGGCGACCTCGTTGAAGACGGCGGCGATCTCCGCCATCGGCCCCTCACCGGTGACCGTCAGCCGCCTGCGGAAGTTGCCGTCCCGCATCGCCGTCAGGGCACCCAGCAGCCGCTCCAGTGCAGCGGCGTCCACCTCGACGGTTCCGCTGCTCCGGGACCGTCCGCCCTTCGCGCGCGTGCTGCCGCCTCGCGCCGCCACGCCAGACTCCACCGTGTCCCTCCCGCAGGGGTCGACCGTCATTCCTCGGGCTCTTGCTCGGGTGCCTCTTCCGGCCACGCCGCTCTCGGCGGGCGCCCCCGGAAACCTTCCCAGTCTGTCACCGTCGGCGGTCCGCGCCATAACGGTTCGGCTGCTTCGCATAACGTCCCCGTCCTCTGGGGACGGAAACAGCCGTGACCGCCGCCCGCCCGGACTGCGAAGGTAAGTAACCTGGCATGCGGCTGTCCAACCGCCCCGGTCCGCCCGGCGGGGGCGGTGCGACCGTACGACCGCGAGGGACCGCGAGGGACCGGGAGGGGCGGGAGCCGATCATGGCGAAGCCGGGCGTCGAGACGCGTACGAGGAGTTCTGTGATCACCGCGCGGGCGGCTGCCACCTTCGAACCTGTGGGGCGGGCGGTCGCGACCGCCCGCGCCTTCGTCCGGGACACCCTGCAGGGCTGGGGCCACTCCGACATCGTCGACGACGCCGTCGTCCTGACCAGCGAACTCGTCACCAACGCGGTGGTCCACGCCGGCACCGCCGCGGACGTCCTGTGCCTGCGCACCGACCACGGCGTACGGGTCGAGGTCGCCGACCGCTACCCGGAGCGCGAGGTGCCCCTCCAGGGCTCCGCCCAGCCCACCGCGGCCCCGGACCGGGAGAACGGCCGGGGCCTGCTGCTGTGCGCCGCCCTCGCCACCCGCTGGGGCGTCGAGTACTCGCCGGCCCGCAAGCGCGTCTGGTTCCAGCTCGACCTGCCCGAGCGCCCGGTGGGCACCCGCCACGCGGGTCCCGCGCTCCCCGCCGACCTGCTGCCCGTGGCCGACGAGCGCGTCCGGGTCGCGGTGGCGCAGGTCGACCGTTCGGGTGCCGTCACCGCCTGGAACGACGACGCGGAGCACCTCTTCGGGTACGCCGCCGACCAGGTCGTCGGCAAGCAGCTCGGGGACCTCGCCGCCTGGCCGCACACGCCGGGCACGGGGACGGGCCTGGCGGAGGCCCTGCGGCTGTCCCGCTGGGAGGGCAGCTACGGCATCCGCGGCACGGACGGCCGCGTGATCCCGGTGTACGCCTCCCATCTGCGGATCCGCGACACGCACGGCGAGCCGTCCACGGTGTGCCTGCTGGTGCGCGAGTACGAGCGGGCCGTCCTGCAGAGCCCGCCGCGCGCGACGGGCGGCGACGCGTCGGGCGAGGGCCGCACGGCGGACCCGTTCGAGGTGTTCATCGGCTCCCCCGCCCCGGAGGACCTGGACGGTCTGCTGCAGCGCACGGTGGAGCGGGCCCGCGACATGCTGGACGGGGACGCCGCGTTCCTGCTGCTGGCGACGGACGACGAGACGGAGCTGGAGGTGCGGGCCACGACGGGACTGCCGTCGGCGCGGCAGCGCTTCGCACGCGTCCCCGTGGAGGCGGGCACGAGCCGGTACGCCTCCGCCCGCATGCCGGCCGTCCACGAGGACCTGGCGGCCGTGCCGGGCGCGGTGCCGCTGCTGAGCGGCACGGGCATGCGCTCGGTCGTGACGGTCCCGCTGAAGGTGGAGGGCCGGCTGACGGGCTCCCTGGGGGTGGCGGCGGAGGCCCCCGGCCGCTACGCCAACGAGGAGGCGCTGCGGCTGCAGTTCGCCGCGGACCGGATCGCGCTGGCCGTCGAGTCGGCGCGGCTGGGCGAGCTGGAACGGCTGCGCCGCGGCTCCCTGAGCTTCCTGGTCGAGGCGTCGGACCTGCTGGCGGGCACGCTGGACCGGGATCAGACGCTGGCGCTGATGGCTCAGATGACCGTGCCGACGCTGGCCACGTGGTGCGCGGTGTACACGATCGCCGACCAGTCCTCGGACCCGTACCTGTCGTACGTGCTGCACGAGGACGAGGAGCTCATCGACGGTTTGAAGGAGCTGCTGTCGAGCGTCACCCCGCCCGATCCGGTACCGGCCCCCGGCGCGCGCGTGTGGCACGCGCCCGCGGAGGCGGCGCAGCGCGCGGCGCTGGAGGCGTCCCGCAGGCGGCTCGGGGAGGAGGCGTCGCCGCTGTCGTCGGGCATCGGCACGGCGCTGGCGACGGCCGCCGCGGTGGGCGGCGAGACCGTGGTCCTGCCGCTGGTCGCGCGCAATCGCGTGATCGGCATGCTCACCCTCGGCAAGCCGTCGGACGACCACTTCCGGCAGGAGATCCTCGAACTGGCGGAGGACCTGTCCCGCCGCGCCGCGCTGGCCCTGGACAACGCGCGGCTGTACAGCGAGCGTACGGCGATCAGCCAGTCGCTGCAGCGCAGCCTGCTGCCGCCGGGGCTGCCGCAGATCTCCGGCGTCGAGGTGGACGTGATCTACCGGGCGGCCGGCGAGGGCAACGAGGTGGGCGGCGACTTCTACGACGTGTTCCCGATCCAGGACGGGGCGTACGGCTTCGCGATCGGCGACGTGTGCGGTACGGGTCCGGAGGCGGCGGCCGTGACGGGTCTGGCCCGGCACGCACTGCGGCTGCTGGCGCGGGAGGGGTTCGGCGGCCCGGCGGTACTGGAGCGGCTGAACGCGGCGATCCTCGACGAGGGCTCCCGCAGCCGCTTCCTGACGCTGCTGTACGGGGAGCTGCGGCCTCAGGAGGACGGCAGCGCGGCACTGAAGGTGGTGTGCGCGGGCCATCCGCTGCCTTTGCGGCTGCGTCAGGACGGCACGGTGGAGCCCGCGGCGGAGCCGCAGCCGCTGCTGGGCGTGATGGAGGACCTGGAGCTGTACGAGGAGTCGGTGACGCTGGAGCCGGGCGACGTGCTGCTCTGCGTCACGGACGGCGTGACGGAGCGGCGTGAGGGCACCCGCATGCTGGGAGACGACGGCCTGGCCGAGGTGCTGCGCACGTGTACGGGCCTGACGGCCGGCGCGGTCGCCGCGCGGGTGCTGCGGGCGGTGGAGCGGTTCGCCGCGGAGCCCGCGTCGGACGACATGGCGATCCTGACGCTCCGCGTACCGGAGCCGCACCGCCAGTAGGTGCCCCGGATACGCCGAAGGCCCCCCGCCGTGAGGCGGGGGGCCTTCCTTTTCGGAGCCCCCAAACGGAATCGAACCGTTGACCTTCTCCTTACCATGGAGACGCTCTACCGACTGAGCTATAGGGGCCTGTCGCCTTGGGAGGTTTCCCTCGCGGCGACGTCAGAACTATATCCCAGGCCGATCCCGAACACCTAATCGCCGTGTGCGCCGGCTCGCCGGTACGCGGATGCGCCTGGAGTGGGCAGGAGTCGCCCACCTGCTCCCGTGCCGGCCGTGGCCGACCCCGCCCGATTCCCGGTCCGGAAATGCGGAAAGCCCCGTGCCATCAGGCACGGGGCTCCCCGTCAACAATAGTTCGGCGGCGTCCTACTCTCCCACAGGGTCCCCCCTGCAGTACCATCGGCGCTGAAAGGCTTAGCTTCCGGGTTCGGAATGTAACCGGGCGTTTCCCTAACGCTATGACCACCGAAACACTATGAAGATAACAACCAACCGGCAACATGGTCGTGTTCGTTACTTCAGAACTAACACAGTGGACGCGAGCAACTGAGGACAAGCCCTCGGCCTATTAGTACCGGTCAACTCCACCCATCACTGGGCTTCCATATCCGGCCTATCAACCCAGTCGTCTACTGGGAGCCTTACCCTCTCAAGGAGGTGGGAACACTCATCTCGAAGCAGGCTTCCCGCTTAGATGCTTTCAGCGGTTATCCCTCCCGAACGTAGCCAACCAGCCATGCCCTTGGCAGAACAACTGGCACACCAGAGGTTCGTCCGTCCCGGTCCTCTCGTACTAGGGACAGCCCTTCTCAATGTTCCTGCGCGCGCAGCGGATAGGGACCGAACTGTCTCACGACGTTCTAAACCCAGCTCGCGTACCGCTTTAATGGGCGAACAGCCCAACCCTTGGGACCGACTCCAGCCCCAGGATGCGACGAGCCGACATCGAGGTGCCAAACCATCCCGTCGATATGGACTCTTGGGGAAGATCAGCCTGTTATCCCCGGGGTACCTTTTATCCGTTGAGCGACGGCGCTTCCACAAGCCACCGCCGGATCACTAGTCCCGACTTTCGTCCCTGCTCGACCCGTCGGTCTCACAGTCAAGCTCCCTTGTGCACTTACACTCAACACCTGATTGCCAACCAGGCTGAGGGAACCTTTGGGCGCCTCCGTTACCCTTTAGGAGGCAACCGCCCCAGTTAAACTACCCATCAGACACTGTCCCTGATCCGGATCACGGACCCAGGTTAGACATCCAGCACGACCAGAGTGGTATTTCAACGACGACTCCACCATGACTGGCGTCACAGTTTCACAGTCTCCCACCTATCCTACACAAGCCGAACCGAACACCAATATCAAACTGTAGTAAAGGTCCCGGGGTCTTTCCGTCCTGCTGCGCGAAACGAGCATCTTTACTCGTAGTGCAATTTCACCGGGCCTATGGTTGAGACAGTCGAGAAGTCGTTACGCCATTCGTGCAGGTCGGAACTTACCCGACAAGGAATTTCGCTACCTTAGGATGGTTATAGTTACCACCGCCGTTTACTGGCGCTTAAGTTCTCAGCTTCGCCCGGACGAATCCAAGCTAACCGGTCCCCTTAACGTTCCAGCACCGGGCAGGCGTCAGTCCGTATACATCGCCTTACGGCTTCGCACGGACCTGTGTTTTTAGTAAACAGTCGCTTCTCGCTGGTCTCTGCGGCCACCCCCAGCTCACACTGCAAGAGTGATCACCAGAAGTGGCCCCCCTTCTCCCGAAGTTACGGGGGCATTTTGCCGAGTTCCTTAACCATAGTTCACCCGAACGCCTCGGTATTCTCTACCTGACCACCTGAGTCGGTTTAGGGTACGGGCCGCCATGAAACTCGCTAGAGGCTTTTCTCGACAGCATAGGATCATCCACTTCACCACAATCGGCTCGGCATCAGGTCTCAGCCTTAACGTGTGACGGATTTGCCTACCACACGGCCTACACCCTTACCCCGGGACAACCACCGCCCGGGCTGGACTACCTTCCTGCGTCACCCCATCGCTCACCTACTACCAGTCTGGGCCACCGGCTCCACCACTCCGTGCTTGTCCGAAGACGCACACGGCGGTTTCACGGGCTTAGCATCGCTGGGTTCAGCGCTGGCGCTTCAAAGCGGGTACCGGAATATCAACCGGTTGTCCATCGACTACGCCTGTCGGCCTCGCCTTAGGTCCCGACTTACCCTGGGCAGATCAGCTTGACCCAGGAACCCTTAGTCAATCGGCGCACACGTTTCTCACGTGTGTATCGCTACTCATGCCTGCATTCTCACTCGTGAACCGTCCACAACTCGCTTCCGCGGCTGCTTCACCCGGCACACGACGCTCCCCTACCCATCCACACAGCCGTTGGGCCTATTGTGTGAATGACACGACTTCGGCGGTACGCTTGAGCCCCGCTACATTGTCGGCGCGGAATCACTTGACCAGTGAGCTATTACGCACTCTTTCAAGGGTGGCTGCTTCTAAGCCAACCTCCTGGTTGTCTCTGCGACTCCACATCCTTTCCCACTTAGCGTACGCTTAGGGGCCTTAGTCGATGCTCTGGGCTGTTTCCCTCTCGACCATGGAGCTTATCCCCCACAGTCTCACTGCCGCGCTCTCACTTACCGGCATTCGGAGTTTGGCTAAGGTCAGTAACCCGGTAGGGCCCATCGCCTATCCAGTGCTCTACCTCCGGCAAGAAACACACGACGCTGCACCTAAATGCATTTCGGGGAGAACCAGCTATCACGGAGTTTGATTGGCCTTTCACCCCTAACCACAGGTCATCCCCCAGGTTTTCAACCCTGGTGGGTTCGGTCCTCCACGAAGTCTTACCTCCGCTTCAACCTGCCCATGGCTAGATCACTCCGCTTCGGGTCTTGAGCGCGCTACTCGATCGCCCTATTCGGACTCGCTTTCGCTACGGCTTCCCCACACGGGTTAACCTCGCAACGCACCGCAAACTCGCAGGCTCATTCTTCAAAAGGCACGCAGTCACGAGACATGCAAAGCATGTCCGACGCTCCCACGGCTTGTAGGCACACGGTTTCAGGTACTATTTCACTCCGCTCCCGCGGTACTTTTCACCATTCCCTCACGGTACTATCCGCTATCGGTCACCAGGGAATATTTAGGCTTAGCGGGTGGTCCCGCCAGATTCACACGGGATTTCTCGGGCCCCGTGCTACTTGGGTGTCTCTCAAACGAGCCGTCAATGTTTCAGCTACGGGGGTCTTACCCTCTACGCCGGACCTTTCGCATGTCCTTCGCCTACATCAACGGTTTCTGACTCGTCTCACGGCCGGCAGACCGTGAAAGAGAGATCCCACAACCCCGCATGCGCAACCCCTGCCGGGTATCACACGCATACGGTTTGGCCTCATCCGGTTTCGCTCGCCACTACTCCCGGAATCACGGTTGTTTTCTCTTCCTGAGGGTACTGAGATGTTTCACTTCCCCTCGTTCCCTCCACTTACCCTATGTGTTCAGGTAAGGGTGACAGCCCATGACGACTGCCGGGTTTCCCCATTCGGACACCCCCGGATCAAAGCTCGGTTGACAGCTCCCCGGGGCCTATCGCGGCCTCCCACGTCCTTCATCGGTTCCTGGTGCCAAGGCATCCACCGTGCGCCCTTATAAACTTGGCCACAGATGCTCGCGTCCACTGTGCAGTTCTCAAGCAACGACCAGCCACCCATCATCCCCGGACAAGATCCGGAGTTCACTGGGGCCGGCGTGTGAAGGAACAAGACCATACGGCCCGTACCTTCAGACACCCAACAGCGTGCCCGACCTGGTCCCGTCCGAAGATCACGCGTTCCACACCCTTGCGGGTAGTACTTGCGGCCTTCGACCCGTGAACCAGATCGAGTAGTCAACGTTCCACCCATGAGCAACCAGCATCAGACGTTCGCTGATGTACTGGTCTCTGGACCACCGTGGTGGCCTAGAAGTGCTCCTTAGAAAGGAGGTGATCCAGCCGCACCTTCCGGTACGGCTACCTTGTTACGACTTCGTCCCAATCGCCAGTCCCACCTTCGACAGCTCCCTCCCACAAGGGGTTGGGCCACCGGCTTCGGGTGTTACCGACTTTCGTGACGTGACGGGCGGTGTGTACAAGGCCCGGGAACGTATTCACCGCAGCAATGCTGATCTGCGATTACTAGCGACTCCGACTTCATGGGGTCGAGTTGCAGACCCCAATCCGAACTGAGACCGGCTTTTTGAGATTCGCTCCACCTTGCGGTATCGCAGCTCTTTGTACCGGCCATTGTAGCACGTGTGCAGCCCAAGACATAAGGGGCATGATGACTTGACGTCGTCCCCACCTTCCTCCGAGTTGACCCCGGCGGTCTCCCGTGAGTCCCCAGCACCACAAGGGCCTGCTGGCAACACGGGACAAGGGTTGCGCTCGTTGCGGGACTTAACCCAACATCTCACGACACGAGCTGACGACAGCCATGCACCACCTGTACACCGACCACAAGGGGGCACCCATCTCTGGGTGTTTCCGGTGTATGTCAAGCCTTGGTAAGGTTCTTCGCGTTGCGTCGAATTAAGCCACATGCTCCGCCGCTTGTGCGGGCCCCCGTCAATTCCTTTGAGTTTTAGCCTTGCGGCCGTACTCCCCAGGCGGGGAACTTAATGCGTTAGCTGCGGCACGGACGACGTGGAATGTCGCCCACACCTAGTTCCCAACGTTTACGGCGTGGACTACCAGGGTATCTAATCCTGTTCGCTCCCCACGCTTTCGCTCCTCAGCGTCAGTATCGGCCCAGAGATCCGCCTTCGCCACCGGTGTTCCTCCTGATATCTGCGCATTTCACCGCTACACCAGGAATTCCGATCTCCCCTACCGAACTCTAGCCTGCCCGTATCGAATGCAGACCCGGGGTTAAGCCCCGGGCTTTCACATCCGACGTGACAGGCCGCCTACGAGCTCTTTACGCCCAATAATTCCGGACAACGCTTGCGCCCTACGTATTACCGCGGCTGCTGGCACGTAGTTAGCCGGCGCTTCTTCTGCAGGTACCGTCACTTTCGCTTCTTCCCTGCTGAAAGAGGTTTACAACCCGAAGGCCGTCATCCCTCACGCGGCGTCGCTGCATCAGGCTTTCGCCCATTGTGCAATATTCCCCACTGCTGCCTCCCGTAGGAGTCTGGGCCGTGTCTCAGTCCCAGTGTGGCCGGTCGCCCTCTCAGGCCGGCTACCCGTCGTCGCCTTGGTGAGCCGTTACCTCACCAACTAGCTGATAGGCCGCGGGCTCATCCTGCACCGCCGGAGCTTTCCACCACCATCAGATGCCTGAAGTGGTCGTATCCGGTATTAGACCCCGTTTCCAGGGCTTGTCCCAGAGTGCAGGGCAGATTGCCCACGTGTTACTCACCCGTTCGCCACTAATCCCCCACCGAAGTGGGTTCATCGTTCGACTTGCATGTGTTAAGCACGCCGCCAGCGTTCGTCCTGAGCCAGGATCAAACTCTCCGTGAATGCTTCCCGGTAATCCGGGTGAACACTCGCGTTGAGCGGAACCGGAAGGAGGAATGATCCTTCTGGTTCTCAGCGTCCTCGCTGTGTGTTTCAAAGGAACCTCGTCTCTGAGAGACGGGGTTATCAACATATCTGGCGTTGACTTTTGGCACGCTGTTGAGTTCTCAAGGAACGGACGCTTCCTTTGTACTCACCCTCAGGCTTCCCTGCGGGCTTTCCTCCGGGCGCTTCCCTTCGGTGTTTCCAACCTTACCAGATCCTTTTTCCGTTCCGTTTCCGGTCGGATTTCGTTTCCGGTGGCCGTTGGAGGGCCTTTGCCTTTCGGCGCTTTCCGACTTTATCAGAAGTTCTGAGCCGGATTTCCCGCCCTCCCGGTTCCCCTACGGCGCGTGAACGAGCCGGGTTCCCCTCGGGCGGAGCCGTAAACGTACTGGAGCGGGGCGCCCCGATGCAAATCGAGGGCGCCCCGCTCCGGTCGTGCCTGGTGAGGCGTCAGACCTCCACCACGACGGGCAGGATCATCGGGCGGCGGCGGTAGGTGTCCGACACCCACTTGCCGATGGTGCGGCGGATGAGCTGCTGGAGCTGGTGGGGCTCCACGACGCCGTCCTGGGCGGACTTGTTCAGCGCCTCCTCGACCTTCGGGAGCACGGCGTCGAACGCCTTGTCCTCGATGCCGGAGCCGCGTGCCTGGATGTGCGGACCACCGACGATCTTGCCGCTGGTCGAGTCGACCACGACGAAGACCGAGACGATGCCCTCCTCGCCGAGGATGCGGCGGTCCTTGAGGGCGCCCTCCGTGACGTCGCCGACGGATAGGCCGTCGACGTACACGTACCCGGCCTGGACCTTGCCGGTGATCTTGGCCTTGCCGTCGACCAGGTCGACGACCACGCCGTCCTCGGCGATGACGATGCGGTCCTTCGGGACTCCCGTCATGGCGCCCAGCTCGGCGTTGGCCCGCAGGTGGCGCCACTCGCCGTGCACCGGCATCAGGTTCCTCGGCTTGCAGATGTTGTAGAAGTACAGCAGCTCGCCGGCCGAGGCGTGGCCCGAGACGTGGACCTTGGCGTTGCCCTTGTGGACGACGTTCGCGCCCCAGCGGGTCAGGCCGTTGATCACGCGGTAGACCGCGTTCTCGTTGCCCGGGATCAGGGAGGACGCCAGGATCACCGTGTCGCCCTGGACGATGCGGATCTGGTGGTCGCGGTTGGCCATGCGGGACAGGGCCGCCATCGGCTCGCCCTGGGAGCCCGTGCAGACGAGCACGACCTCGTGGTCCGGCAGGTCGTCCAGGGTCTTCACGTCCACGACGAGGCCCGGCGGCACGCGCAGGTAGCCGAGGTCGCGGGCGATGCCCATGTTGCGGACCATCGAGCGGCCCACGAAGGCGACGCGGCGGCCGTACTCGTACGCCGCGTCGAGAACCTGCTGGATGCGGTGCACGTGGCTGGCGAAGCTCGCCACGATGATGCGCCGCTGGGCGCCGGCGAAGACCTGGCGCATCACGTTGGAGATGTCGCGCTCGTGCGCGGTGAAGCCGGGGACCTCGGCGTTGGTGGAGTCGCTCAGCAGGAGGTCGATGCCCTCCTCGCTCAGGCGGGCGAACGCGTGCAGGTCCGTGAGCCGGTTGTCCAGCGGGAGCTGGTCCATCTTGAAGTCGCCCGTGTGCACCACCAGGCCCGCGGGGGTGCGGATGGCGACGGCGAGGGCGTCCGGGATGGAGTGGTTCACCGCGATGAACTCGCAGTCGAACGCGCCCAGCACCTCGCGCTGCCCCTCCGCCACCTCGAGGGTGTAGGGGCGGATGCGGTGCTCCTGGAGCTTCGCCTCGATCAGCGCGAGGGTCAGCTTGGAGCCGATCAGCGGGATGTCCGGCTTGAGGCGGAGCAGGTACGGGACGCCGCCGATGTGGTCCTCGTGGCCGTGGGTGAGGACGATGGCCTCGATGTCGTCGAGGCGGTCCTTCAGGGTCGTGAAGTCCGGCAGGATCAGGTCGATGCCGGGCTGCTCCTCCTCGGGGAAGAGCACGCCGCAGTCGACGATCAGCAGGCGGCCGCCGTACTCGAAGACGGTCATGTTGCGGCCGATCTCACCGAGGCCGCCGAGCGGGGTGACGCGCAGGCCGCCCTCGGGCAGCTTCGGCGGAGCGCCGAGTTCAGGGTGCGGATGGCTCAAAAGACTCTCCTCACCACACACGCCACGTGCCGTCGGGACACATGGCGCGCGTGACTGGTCTGCAGTGCACTTCCGTGCAGGTGCGGATGGCGTGGATGGTGCGTATTCAGTTGTGAAGTCGTTGTCAGAGCTCTACCCCGCCGGCGGCCAGGTCTGCCGTGAGCTGCGCCGTCTCGGCCGGGGACAGCTCCACGAGGGGCAGCCGCAGCGGGCCGGCCGGCAGGCCCTGGAGGGCGAGGGCGGCCTTGGTGGTGATCACGCCCTGGGTGCGGAACACGCCGGTGTAGACCGGGAGCAGCTTCTGGTGGATCTCGGTCGCCTTCTGGACGTCGCCGCTGAGGTGGGCCTCCAGGAGGGCGCGCAGCTCGGGGGTGACCACGTGGCCGACGACCGAGACGAAGCCGCAGGCGCCGACGGAGAGCAGCGGCAGGTTGAGCATGTCGTCGCCCGAGTACCAGGCGAGGCCGGAGCGGGCGATGGCCCAGCTGGCACGGCCGAGGTCGCCCTTGGCGTCCTTGTTGGCGACGATGCGCGGGTGCTCGGCGAGGCGGACGATCGTCTCGGTGTCGATGGGGACGCCGCTGCGGCCGGGGATGTCGTACAGCATCACGGGCAGCGCGGTCGCGTCGGCGATGGCCGTGAAGTGCCGGTACAGGCCCTCCTGCGGGGGCTTGTTGTAGTACGGCGTGACGGCGAGCAGGCCGTGCGCGCCGGCGCGTTCGGCGGCCCGGGCCAGCTCCAGGGTGTGGCGGGTGTCGTTGGTGCCGATGCCGGCGACGACGTGGGCGCGGTCGCCCACCGCCTCCAGGACCGCTCGTACGAGCTGGTCTTTCTCCGCGTCGCTGGTGGTCGGGGACTCGCCGGTGGTGCCGTTGACGATCAGGCCGTCGTTGCCCGCGTCCACGAGATGGGTGGCGAGCCGCTGAGCGCCGTCGACGTCGAGTGCGCCGTCCGCCGTGAAGGGCGTGACCATGGCGGTGAGGACCCGCCCGAAGGGGGTCTGCGGAGTGGAGATCGGAGCCATGGGTAACACGCTACTCGCTGCTCAGCGCGCGGGGGGCCTTCGGGGGATGTGACGCAGTGGAGCCCGGCACTGCCTGCTCGGGGGTTCAAGCAGTGCCGGGTCCGTTTGATCAGCCTAGATGAACTTCGCAGAACGTGGCAATACGGACACCTCGTGCGGCGTCTCCGTCCATCCGTACAGCTCTGGGCCGCTCCGGGCCCGCGCGCTACGGCGCCACGCGGCCGTTCTTGTTGAACGCCTCGTACGTCAGCGGCATGAGGCGGGCCCACTCCGCCTCCATCAGCTCGCCCACCATCTCGATCTCCCGCTGCGGGAACGAGGGCACCTTCGCCAGCTCGTGCTGGGTGCGCAGCCCCAGGAAGTGCATGAGCGAGCGGGCGTTGCAGGTGGCGTACATGGAGGAGTAGAGCCCGACGGGGAGGACCGAACGGGCGACCTCGCGGGCGACGCCCGCGGCGAGCATCTCCTGGTACGCCGCGTACGCCTGGACGTAGGAGTCCCGCATCGCGCGGGTGGCGAGCCCGTACTGCTCCTGCGTGCCCTCGACGAAGACGTACTTGCCGGGGCGGCCCTCCTGGACCAGCTTGCGGGAGGCGTCCGGCACGTAGAAGACCGGCTGGAGCTCCCGGTAGCGGCCCGACTCCTCGTTGTACGACCAGCCGACGCGGTGCCGCATGAACTCGCGGAAGACGAAGATCGGGGCGCTGATGAAGAACGTCATCGAGTTGTGCTCGAAGGGGCTGCCGTGGCGGTCCCGCATCAGGTAGTTGATCAATCCCCTGGACCGCTCGGGGTCCTTCGACAGCTCCTCCAGGGACTGCTCGCCCGCCGTGGAGACCCGGGCGGCCCACAGCACGTCGGAGTCGGCGGCGCTGTGCTTGACCAGCTCGACGGTGACGTCGCTGCGGAAACCGGGGCGCACCGCCTCGGTCGCCTCGTCGGCCTGGGCGGCCTGGGGTTCCTGGGGGGCTGCGGCGGGGGTGTCGCTCACCGGCGGGTCCTTCCGAAATCGCGTCGCACGGGCGGCGCCCACTCTACGGCCCCGGAACGGCGCCCCGATTCGGGCACCAAATCGCTCGTACGGCCGTCTGTACCGGGTAGGAGCGGCATTTCACAGCGCTTCGCGGTGCCCGATCGCGGCCCTGGTCGCCCGGGCGCCGCCGTCACCGTCCACCGGCGGTGGCCCCGGCCACCGTCCGTCACGAAGGAGAGCCCACCATGCAGTCCCGGCGAGAGGCCGTCCCGTTCGCGTTCGTCGCGGAGACCGACCGCTTCCGCAGCAATGTCACCCCTCCGGCCCGGCAGCGTCCCAGCCTCCCGGAGATCGCCGGCCGTACGCTGATCGGACTGACTGTGGTGGCCGGGCTCGTGGGGTCGCTGCTGTTCGGGATGCCGGCGCTGCAGGCCGGGCCCCAGGCCGGGCAGACGCAGCAGTCCGAGGCTTCCGAGGGCCGCTGACCCGTACGCGCCCCCTGCTGTGGCCGGGTGCGGGGTCGCTGGGTAGCCTCACCGGGCACAGCCCGAACGAGCGTGCAAAGAGTTAAGGAACTGTCGTGCCCCTGCCCTTCCTGACGGCCGACCGCGCTTTCGAAGCCACGAGCGACGACATCGCGCTCCCGTTCGACGACCACGACCAGTGGCGCCGTCCCTACCGGCCCGGCCCCTGGCGGGTGATCGCGGCGGCGCTGGCGCTGCTGGTCGCCTCCTTCATGCTGCTGGCGACGATGATCGTCGCCTTGGCCGGAGCCCTGCCCGCCGCCGGTGCGTGCCTGGGCGCGGCCGCGGTGGTCATCCTGCTGGCGCTGCGCCTGCTGCGGGTGGGCACCTGGGTGAGCCGGCACGGCGTGCGCCACGTGCGCTTCTTCCGTACCGCCACCGTGCCGTGGGCCCGTACGGCCTCGCTGCGCACCGTGCAGCAGCCGGTGCGCTGGCTGGGGCTGCCGCGGACCGTGCAGGGGCAGGCGCTCGTGCTGGTCCGGCAGGGGGGCGGGGAGCCCGTGACGCTCTTCACCGACCACAACGCCGACTTCCTGGCGCGGGTGGAGGCCTTCGACCGGGCGGCCGACACGGTCGAGGCGTGGAGCGCGGAGTACGGGCCGGTGGCCGCGCCGTCCGTGCCGGCGGGCCGGACGCAGTCCGTCTCCTGACCGGCGGCTCCCGCGCGGCCGGGACCGGCCCGGTCTGCTCACCGGCGTGCCCCGCGCCCCGGACTCGGTCCGACCGGACCTGGTCCGGGGCGCGGGGCACGGGTGTGTGCGGGGTCGCCTGCGTGCGCGTACGCGGACGGGCGGGTCCGTACGGGCGGGTGCGTGCGCGTACGGGCACGCGCGGGCGAGCGGGTGCGGGCGAGTGCGTTCCCGTACGCGGGTGGCCTCGGGTGGGGCGCACGGCCGCCGCACGGCGGGGCCCGGCCCGTCAGGGCGCGGCCGGCCGCTTGTCGTGCAGGGCGATGGCGCGCTGCATCGCCTTGCGGGCCCTCGGTGTGTCACGGGCGTCCCGGTAGGCGACGGCCAGCCGGAACCAGCAGCGCCAGTCGTCCGGCGCCGCCTCCGTCTCGGCGCGCCGCCGGGCGAACACCTCGTCGGCCGAGTCGCGGTCGATCCGCCCGTCCGGTGTGCGGCGCAGCTCGTCGACGGGGAGCCCGCCCTCCGCCTCCAGCTCGCCGGCCAGGCGGTTGGCCCGCGTGACGAACCGGGTGTTCATCCAGAGGAACCACACCCCGATCGCCGGCAGGACCAGCGCCGCGGCGCCGAGCACCACCGTGACGGCCGTCCCCTGCCGGATGAGGGCCACTCCCCGGCCTCCGACCAGGACGAACCAGACGGCCAGGAAGGCCGCCATCACGAAGTACATGATTCTCGCGCCCATGGCTCAGCCCACGTCGAGGAAGTGCTCCAGGCCGAAGGTGAGGCCCGGAGCGGAGACGACGCGGCGGCAGCCCAGCAGGATGCCCGGCATGAAGCTGCTGTGGTGCAGGGAGTCGTGGCGGAGCGTGAGCGTCTCGCCCTCGCCGCCGAGCAGCACCTCCTGGTGGGCGAGGAGCCCGCGGAGCCGTACGGCGTGGACGGGGACGCCGTCCACGTCGGCGCCGCGCGCCCCCGGGAGCGCGGTGGCCGTGGCGTCGGGCTGGGGGGCGCAGCCCGCCTCGGCGCGGGCGGCGGCGATGAGCTGGGCGGTGCGGGTGGCCGTGCCGGAGGGGGCGTCCACCTTCTTGGGGTGGTGCAGCTCCACGACCTCGACGGACTCGAAGTAGGGGGCGGCGAGCTGCGCGAACCTCATGGTGAGGACGGCGCCGAGGGAGAAGTTGGGGGCGATGAGCACGCCCGTTCCCGGGGACGTGTCGAGCAGGCCGCGCAGGGTCGCGAGCCGCTCGTCGGTCCAGCCGGTGGTGCCGACGACGGCGTGGATGCCGTGGCGCACGCAGAAGTCGAGGTTGTCCATCACCGAGTCGGGCGTGGTCAGCTCGACGGCGACCTGGGCGCCGCTCTCGGTGAGCGCGCCGAGGTCGTCGCCCCGGCCCAGGGCCGCGACGAGCTCCATGTCGTCGGCGGCCTCCACGGCTCGTACCGCCTCGGAGCCGATGCGGCCCTTGGCGCCGAGGACGGCGACGCGCAGCTTGCTCATGCTTGCTTCCTTACGGGTTGCGGCGGGAATCGGTCGGAGGGGCGGGGCAGCGGGTCAGGAGACGGCCGTGTGGAGGCGGTCCGCCTGCTTGTCCTTGAGCGGGCCGATCACCGCGAGCGACGGCCGCTGCCCGAGGAGCTCGGAGGCCACCGCGCGCACGTCGTCGGGGGTGACGGCGGCGATGCGGGCGAGCATGTCGTCGACGGACATCTGGTCGCCCCAGCACAGCTCGCTCTTGCCGATGCGGTTCATCAGGGCCCCGGTGTCCTCCAGGCCGAGGACGGTGGAGCCGGAGAGCTGGCCGATGGCGCGGGCGATCTCGTCGTCGGTCAGCCCCTCGGCCGCGACCCGGTCCAGCCCGTCCCGGCAGATGCCCAGGACGTCGTGGACCTGGCTGGGCCGGCAGCCCGCGTACACGCCGAAGAGGCCGCAGTCGGCGAAGCCCGAGGTGTACGAGTACACGCTGTAGGCCAGGCCGCGCTTCTCGCGGACCTCCTGGAACAGGCGGGAGGACATGCCGCCGCCGAGCGCGGTGTTCAGCACGCCCAGGGCCCAGCGGCGCTCGTCGGTGCGGGCGAGGCCGGGCATGCCGAGGACGACGTGCGCCTGCTCCGTCCTGCGGGCGGCCACCTCGACGCGGCCGGCCGTGCGGATGGCGCGGCGGCCGTCGCGCGGGGCGAGGGAGACGGCGTCGGTACGGGTCAGGGCGCCGGCCTTCTCGAAGGCGCGGCGGACGAGGCGGACGACGGTGGCGTGGTCGACGTTGCCCGCGGCGGCGACGACCAGGTGCGTCGGGTCGTAGTGCTTCCTGTAGAAGCGGGCGATCTGGTCGCGGGTGAGCGCGTTGATCGTGTCGACCGTGCCGAGGACCGGGCGGCCCAGCGGGGTGTCGCCGAACATCGTCCGCGCGAACAGGTCGTGCACGACGTCGCCGGGGTCGTCCTCGGTCATCGCGATCTCTTCGAGGATCACGCCGCGCTCGGCGTCGACGTCCTCGGCGAGGATCAGCGAGCCGGTCAGCATGTCGCAGACGACGTCGATGGCGAGCGGCAGGTCCGTGTCGAGCACCCGCGCGTAGTAGCAGGTGTACTCCTTCGCCGTGAAGGCGTTCATCTCGCCGCCGACCGCGTCGATCGCGGCGGAGATGTCCAGGGCGCTGCGCTCGCGCGTGCCCTTGAAGAGGAGGTGCTCCAGGTAGTGCGTGGCGCCGTTGAGCGTGGGCGTCTCGTCCCGGGAGCCGACGTGGGCCCAGATGCCGAAGGTGGCGGAGCGTACGGAGGGCAGCGTCTCGGTGACGACGCGCAGGCCGCCCGGCAGGGTGGTGCGGCGGACCGTGCCGATGCCGTCCTTGCCGGGGAGAAGCGTTTGGGTACGGGCGACGGCCCGCGCCTCCGAGGAGGTGCGGGCCGTCGTCCGGAGACTACGGGACGTCACTTGTCGGTGTCGTCCTTTGCGTCCTCGGCGCTCTCGGCGCCCTCTTCGTCCGCGAGGACGGGGATGAGGGAGAGCTTGCCGCGCTGGTCGATCTCGGCGATCTCGACCTGGACCTTGGAGCCGACCCCGAGCACGTCCTCGACGTTCTCCACGCGCTTGCCGCCGGCGAGCTTGCGGATCTGCGAGATGTGCAGCAGGCCGTCCTTGCCCGGCAGGAGCGAGACGAACGCGCCGAAGGTGGTCGTCTTGACGACCGTGCCCAGGTAGCGCTCGCCGACCTCCGGCATGGTCGGGTTGGCGATGCCGTTGATCGTGGCGCGGGCGGCCTCGGCCTGCGAGCCGACCTGGGCACCGATGTAGATGGTGCCGTCGTCCTCGATCGTGATCTCGGCGCCGGTGTCCTCCTGGATCTGGTTGATCATCTTGCCCTTGGGGCCGATGACCTCGCCGATCTTGTCCACGGGGATCTTGACGGTGATGATCCGCGGGGCGTTGGGGGACATCTCGTCCGGGCGGTCGATCGCCTCCATCATCACGTCGAGGATGTGGAGACGGGCGTCGCGGGCCTGCTTGAGGGCCGCGGCCAGGACGGAGGCCGGGATGCCGTCCAGCTTGGTGTCGAGCTGGAGGGCGGTGACGAACTCCTTCGTACCGGCGACCTTGAAGTCCATGTCGCCGAAGGCGTCCTCGGCACCGAGGATGTCGGTGAGGGCGACGTAGTGGGTCTTGCCGTCGACCTCCTCGGAGATCAGGCCCATGGCGATGCCGGCGACCGGGGCCTTGAGGGGCACACCGGCGTTCAGCAGCGACATGGTGGAGGCGCAGACCGAGCCCATGGACGTCGAGCCGTTGGAGCCGAGGGCCTCGGACACCTGGCGGATCGCGTACGGGAACTCC